>NZ_JBKBEX010000003.1:0-369397 GCF_047303325.1 Polaromonas sp. CT11-55
GAATCGGGGGGGAGGGGGAAGGCCGCCCCCCGCTCAGGCCACCTTGACGTTGATACGCCGCGGCTGCGCGTGCGCGGCCTTGGGGATGCGCAGCTTGAGCACGCCCTGGGCCAGCTCGGCCGTCACGTTCTCGGTGTCCAGCTCCTTGCTGAGGCTGAAGACGCGGTGAAAACGCCCCAGGCCCACCTCGGTGTGGCTGGACTGCAGGCCTTCGGGCGCGGCCAGGGCGGAGTCGGCCTCAATGGTCAGGGTGTCGGCCTCGACCTGCAGCTTGAGGTTCTCCTTGGGCACGCCGGGAAGGTCGGCATACAGGGTGATGCCGGTGCTGTCTTCGATCACGTCTACGGGCGGCGTGAGCGTGGCATTGGCATAACGCGCGGGCTGCCGGCCTCGCTGTTGCGACTGCCGCGCGAGCTCGGTGGACGGGTCGTCGTTCTGCAGGGCTGCGTTGCCGTAGCCGTTGCCGGCGGGGTTGGTGGTGTTGGTCGTGCTGGTAGTGCTTTGGGTGGATTTGCTGCCGAACATGGTTGGCCTCCTTTCCTTGTTTGCCAATCTGTGTCTTTAGTGGATGGTGATGCGGCGCGGTTGTGCGGCCGCGCGGCGCCGGATGCTGATGTGGACCAGGCCGTCCTTGAAGCTGGCCTCGACGGCGTCGGGGTCGGCATCTTCGGGCAGGCTGATCACGCGACGGAAGCTGCCGGCAAAACGCTCGTTGATGTGCAGCGTGGACTGCGCGCCGGCCTCGGGCAGCTCGGACTTGCGCTCGCCGGCGATGGTGAGCATGCCGCGCTCCAGGTCAATTTCCAGGGTTTTGGGGTCTACGCCGGGGGCGAAGGCATAGACCTCCACCGTCTGCGGCGTGCCGCCTATATTGAGGGCGGGAAAGCCGCCGCGGCCGAAGCCGCGTATGTTGGGAGACAGATCAAGCGCCTGCTGAATCTCGCGTTGCAGGCGGTCCATCTCCCCGAACATGTCGTAGGGAAACAGGGATCGAAACATGGCGATTACCTCCATTCAGGTTGAACATGGTCATGAATGGCGCCGGACCGGCGGCTCGGCGCCCGGATGGAGGAATTAGGAATTCGCCTGCGAATTTCAAGAGGGGCAAAAGCGCGTTTGCGTTTGCTGGCCTTTGAGGCGGTTTGTTGCGGATGTGCGGCGGATTTTTTAAGACTTTTTTCGCAAATCGGCGGGGCGGGTTGCCGCTTTCCCCCGCCCGGTGAAATGCCCCACGCTGGGTGATGCCAACGAACTCTTAAACCCAGCATGAGCCGCGGGACAGGCTTTGCCAGACCGCAGGCGGGCGGCCCCCTCGGGGGGCAGCGCATTACACGAAGTGAAAAGCGTGGGGGCGTTATTTTCGGCTGATGACTACCGCGCCACCTACGCCTTTGGCGTCGGAGTTATTGCCGCGCAGCAGGTTGCTGCTGCCTATGGTCAGGGTGTAGTTGTCGGCGTTGTAGATGCCTGTGCCCTGCAGGTAGACCGGGTTGCTGCCGTTGACGATCACGGTGTTGCCTTGCACGGTGATGGCTGCGTCCTGCTGCACGCGTTTGGCGATGCCTTCGGTGTTGACAAAAGCCAGCACCAGCACGCCGCGGTAGCTGCCGTTGCCGGTGCTCTGGGTCACGCGCAGGCTGCCGTTGGCGGTGTAGCCGGTCGGCGAGACGTAGTCCACCAGCCATTCGCCCAGCATGGCGAAGCCGCCGGCGGCTGGCCTGGGGTTGTTGTTATTGCTGTTGCTGCTGCCCTGGGGAGTGGGCGCTGCCTCGACCGAGGTCTTGGTGGCATCACAGCCCCAGGAGCGCACCTTGCAGCTGGAGCCGCCTCTTTCGCGGCATTCAGACATGGCGCGAGCCTGGGCGTTGGAACTGTTGGCGGCCGTGCCCCAGCCGTAGGCGTTGGAGCCCTTGGCCTGGTCGGCGGCATAGGCGCCGCATTGGCCGCCGCCAAAGCGCAGCACGACCGCGCAGTCGCTGCCGCATTCGCGCATGGCGCGGGCGTCGGCTTGGTCTACGCTGGGGTGGTTAAAAGAGAAGCCGTATTTTTCGCCCTGCAGCGAATCGATGGCCAGCGAGCCCGCGGCCAGGGCCTGGCCGCCCGCGAACAGAACAAACATGCCCAGCGCCAACCGGGCGACGAGCGCCTTCAATCCCAAAGTCATCATGGTTCTTTCCCTCCAAGGAAATGGTGTTGTCATCGCCGCGCGGGTGGGGCCTGCGCTGGCGTTTGTAGTCCTTTAGTAGACAGGGAAATTATGAGGGGAATTGGGGCTTGGGAGGCGGGGTTTTCCCTTGCGTTTTGGTTTTGCTCCTTCTCCCTCTGGGAGAAGGCGGGGATGAGGGCTGGCGGCGGTTGATGGTCTGCTGGGATTGTTTGAAGGCCGCTGGCCCTCACCCCAACCCTCTCCCAGGGGGAGAGGGAGTAAGACACAAGCTAACCTCCAAACAGCTCCGTCATGAACTGCGTGGACTTCAAGCCCGTGCCGGTCAGCAGCACCACCGTGGTTTCATTCGCCTGGATGGCGCCCGCGCTGTGCAAGACCTCCAGCGCCGCGGCGGCCGAGGAGCTGGTGGGCTCGGCATACAGGCCCATGCCGGCCAGGCGGCGCACGGCGGCGGCGATCTGCTCTTCGGTCAAGGCCACGGTGCCGCCGCCCGATTCGCGAATCGCCTTGAGCAGCTCCGACAGGCGTATCGGCCGCTTGATGGCCGTGCCTTCGGCGATGGTGGGTTTGACGGCGCGCTCCACGGGGCCGTCGCTGCCGGCCTTGAAGCTCGCGTCTATGGGCGAGCAATTGAGTGGCTGGGCCGCGAAGAGTTTGGGCAGCTTGCTGATCTGGCCCGAAGCCAGCAGCTCGCTGAAGCCGATATGGCAGCCCAGCACATTGCTGCCGGCACCGGCCGGGATGATGATGTTGTCGGGCGCCTTGAAGCCCAGGTCTTCCCAGAGTTCATAGGCGATGGACTTGGTGCCCTGCAAAAAGAAGGGATGCCAGTTGTGGCTGGCGTAGAAGATGTTTTCGGACTGGCGTATCGCCTCGTACTCGGACTCTTCGCGCGGGCCTTCGACCAGCTGCACCTCGGCGCCGAAAGCGCGTATCTGCGCGACCTTGGGTAAGGGCGTGTAGCTGGGTGCGAGGATCTTGACTTGGATGCCGGCCGCCGCGCCCGCAGCCGCGATCGCCGCGCCGCCATTGCCCGAGCTGTCTTCGAGGATGTGGTCTATGCCCAGCTGCTTGAGGAAGGACACCATCACGCTGGCGCCGCGGTCCTTGAAGCTGCTGGTGGGGTTGAACCATTCGAGCTTGAACAGGGGCGAGAGCCCGCCCCAGGATTTTTCGACCAGGGGCGTGCAGCCTTCGCCCATGCTGGCGCGGCTGTCTATGGCCAGCGGCAGGGCGGCGCGGTAGCGCCAGAGCGAGCGCTCGCGGGTGTCGATGTCGTCACGGCTGATGCCGGGCAGCGCGCTCAGCATCAGCGGGTTGCCGTCGTCGGAGCGCCAGCGGCGGTCGGTCAGGGGGTAATGTTTGCCGGTGCGGGGGTCGATGTAGTGGGCTTGCATGGGGCTTTCGGGGACTTCAGGTGTTTGTCCATGTTTTAGAAAATATATCCAATATTGGATAAATCGTCAAATATCCTCCCAAAGCAGGGGCGCTGGGATACGATCAAAGCCAGACAATTTGTCTGAATTCTGAAAACCACCGCCATGCCCAAAGCACCCCCCCAGCCCGCCAGCAAGCCCAGCAACAAGCACCTGCTCGCCGAGCTGAAAAACATTGCCGAAGGCCTGGGCAAGACCTTTGCGCCATTTTGCGAGGTGGTGGTGCACGACCTCACGCACCCAAAGAACGCCATCCTGGCGATTGAAAACAATTTAAGCGGCCGGCGCGTGGGCCAGCCCGCGACCGAGCTGGGCCTGGCGCGCATCCAGGACCCGGACTACCCGGCGGTGATCGCCAACTACGCCAACCAGTTCGCCGACGGCCGCAAGGTCAAGAGCACCTCGGTGGGCATACGCAATGAAGAGGGCGACTATGTGGCCGCCATCTGCCTCAATGTGGATCTGACCCTGTTCAACGGCTTCCAGGCCGCGATGGGGCAGTTCACCGCGATTGAAAGCAGCGCGGTGACCGAGACCCTGGACGCGGCGAATGCCGACCGCATCCAGCAATGCATAGACGAATTCGCCGCCGCGCGCGCGACGACCGCGCGCTCGCTGCGGCCGGCGGACCGCAAGCAGCTGGTGCAGGACCTGAAGAAGGCCGGCTACCTGGAGATACGCCGCGGCGCGGAGATCGCGGCCGCGCACATGGGGGTGTCGCGGGCGACGGTGTATAGCGACGCGAAGTAGGGGGTCGGCAGCCGCTGGTTTATCCGCAGATTACGCAGATTTACACAGATTAAAGAGAAGAATTGACTCCCGACTTGTCTATCCCCATAGATGGTCACACGACTTTGCATAGTGACATCCCGATGTCTTCATCTGCGTAAATCTGCGTAATCTGTGGATGAATTTCTTGATCCGCAGATTACGCAGATTTGCGCAGATTGAAAACAAGAGATATCTGTGGACATGGCTGCACCAGGCAGCCCTTGGGGGGGACAGAGGCAAAACCCTTACAAATGAATCCGCCAAAAGCGCGCAGCCAGGCGCGCTTGACCCGATGATGATGGTCGCGGCAGCAGCCGGACAACACCACGGAGGACGAGATGCAAAACACCATCACCACAGGCCTGGGCCTGCTCACGGCGGCCGCCTTGCTGGCCGGCTGCGGCAGCGGCGCGGGCGAACCCAAGAACACCAAGCCGGCCTACCTGGGCCCCATCAGCGTCGGTGTGTACGACGGCGGCAATGACGACCTGCTGACCGCGGGTCTGGGCAAGACCGGGCTGGGCGGCGCGGCGCCGCAACCGGTGGACCCTTTGAAGCCGACGCCGGCCGAGCTGCGGCGCATCGCGATCTACAACAACTACCGCGCGATTCTCGACATCTCGCCGGCCGGCGGCTACGGCACGCTCTACGGCCCGAATGTGGACGCGCGCGGCGTGGCCACCACCGGCGAAGGCAAGATTCCCGGCACCGAATACATCGCTTACTCGGACGACGGCAGCGGCCGCCACAACGTGACCATGATGGTGCAGGTGCCGGCCAGCTTCAACCCGGCCAGCGCCTGCATCGTCACCGGCACCTCCAGCGGCTCGCGCGGCGTTTACGGCGCGATTGGCTCATCCGGCGAATGGGGCTTGAAGAACGGCTGCGCCGTGGCCTATACCGACAAGGGCACCGGCAGCGGCATGCACGACCTGCAGAACAACACGGTGCATCTGCAGAACGGCCTGCGCGCCGATGCGGTGGCGGCCGGCATCACCTCCAACTTCACGGCCGCCATCAGCCCGGCCGAGCGCACGGCCTTCAACGCGGCCACGCCCAACCGCTTTGCCGTCAAGCATGCGCACTCGCAGCAGAACTCCGAAAAAGACTGGGGCCGCTTTACCTTGCAGGCGGTGGAGTTTGCCTACTATGTGCTCAACGAACGTTATGGCGCGCAGGCGCGCGACGGCGTCTCGCGCCTGCGGACGCTGACACCGGCCAACACGATTGTGATTGCCTCCAGCGTGTCCAACGGCGCGGGCGCGGCGCTGGCCGCGGCCGAGCAGGACACGCGCGGGCTGATCAGCGGCGTGGCGGTCGGCGAGCCGCAGGTGCAGCTGGTGCCCGACAACCGCCTCAGCGTGCGGCGCGGCAACGTCACGCTGGCCGGCACCGGCCGGCCGCTGTACGACTACACCACGCTGGCCAATCTGCTGCAGCCCTGTGCCGCGCTGCTCTCGCCGGCGACCAATGTGTTTAACACCATCAACCCGGCGATTGCCGCGAACCGCTGCGCCGCGCTCAAGGCCCAGGGCATCGTCAACGGCAACACCACTGCCGAGCAGGCGGCCGGCGCCATGGCGGTGCTGCAGGCCGCGGGCTGGCAGCCTGAAAGCAACGACCTGCAGGCCTCGCACTATTCATTCGCCACGCTACCGGTGGCGTTGACCTACGCCAATGCCTATGGCCGTTTCGGCGTGCAGGACAACCTCTGCGGCTACAGCTTCGCCGCCACGGCCCCGGCCACCTCGCCCACACCCAATGTGCCGGTACCGGTGTCCCCCGCCGCGCTGGCGACCTCCTTCGGCACCGGCAACGGCGTGCCGCCCACGGCAGGCGTCAGCATCGTCAACAACCTCAGCGTCGGCGGCCCGCTGCTCGATGCCGCCTCGGTATCGGCCGGCAATGTTCAGGACTACAACAGCCAGGGCGCACTGTGCCTGCGCGCCCTGGTGGCCGGCAACAGCCCCGCAAGCTTGCGCGTGCGCGAAGGCATACAGCAAGTGCTGCGCACCGCCAACCTGCAAGGCAAGCCGGCCCTCATCGTGCACGGCCGCTCCGACACCCTGGTGCCGGTGGCACTGACCTCAAGGCCGTATTTCGGCCTCAACAAAATGGTCGAAGGCCAGGCCAGCAAGCTCTCCTACATCGAGGTCACCAACGCCCAGCACTTCGACGCCTTCCTGGGGTTTCCGGGTTATGGCGCGCGCCTGGTGCCGCTGCACCGCTACTTCATCCAGGCCATGGACATGATGTATGCCCACCTCAAGACCGGCGCGCCGCTGCCCGGCAGCCAGGTGGTGCGGACTGTGCCGCGGGGGCAGACCGGCACTGTTGCCAATCCGATTACGTTGGCCAACGTACCGCCTATTCAGTTGGTGCCGGGTGTCGGCGACCGGATCACGTTTGCGAATAATGTTGTGACGGTAGCGGATTGAGGTTTGGCTGTGCCGGCGGGGTTCTTGTTGCTCCGGCGGTGCTGGCTCTTCTTAGTTCAGCTGGCCGGGGGTAGCCCGGCGGCTACTCACTTTTCTTTTGCTTCGCCAAAAGAAAAGTAAGCAAAAGAAAAGGCGACCCTGGTGTCTGCGTCCCTGCGCTTCGCTACGGGCAGCCTGTGGTGCTCGGTCCAGACGGGGTCAAAAACAACTCGCTTCGCTCAGACACGTTTTTGCCCTGATCCGTCTGGACCTGCGCTCCTCGGCGCAGACACAAGGGGCCCGAGATACCAAACAGCCGAAGACAAAATTCGAATACTTGAAACAACAAGGACACGCCACGGCGTGTCCTTGTTTGTATTGGAGTTCGGTATTGGTTTTGGTATTTCGGACTTCCCCGTCCTGGCTGGGCCGAGGAGCGCAGAGACAAGCGGACCAGGGCAAAAACGTGTTTGAGCGAAGCGAGTTGTTTTTGACCCCGCTTGGCTCGAGCACCGCAGGTTGCCCGCAGCGAAGCGGAGGGACCCAGACTGCGGGTCGCCTTTCTTTTGGGTACTTTTCTTTGGCGAAGCAAAGAAAAGTGCCTCGCCCGCCGGGGCGAGACCCGGCCAGCTGAACTAAAAAAAGGAAGGAGGAAGATGAGGAGGCAGAAGCGTGCAAAGCCGGAGCAAGACCCGGCTCTTATTGCGTCGGGGGCAAAACCCCATCAAGACTATCCGCATGCCGCTGACAAAACCTCACCAGCTTCTCCACATCATGCGACTTGTCAAAAATCTCATCAGCGCCTAACTCACGGCAACGAATCATGAGATTCTCCTGGTTGTGGCTGGTCAGCACCACGACCTTCTGGCTGGGTTTGCGGTGCTGGCAGTCCTTGAGCACGCCAAAGCCCGAACCTTCGGTCAGGAAGAGGTCCACGATGGCCAGATCCCAGTCCTGGTGAGAGCCTAACCACTGTCGTGCGCCGGTTTCGGAATCGGCGTGGCCGACAAATCGCAGCGGCGCGATTTCTTCCATGGCTTCCACCAAGGTGTTGCGTATGTCCGGCTTGTCTTCGACAAGAAACGCGTTGATCAGCATGGAGCCCCCGAAGTTAATCCATGAACTTAGCCGCCACTCCGCGCAGGGCCTGTGGTCGGCCACCTTGGGGATGTGTAGGCGAGGACCCACTTTAGGACAACAGCCGCTTTTTAGCCGTAACTACGGGTAACGCGGAGGTAAAAACCGGAAACCAGCCGCCGACCGGTCGCCCGGCGGCGACCAGTGGCGATTTGTAAATTTCAATGGTGGTGGCCGTGCTCGCCGTGGACGTGGCGGTGGGCGATTTCCTCTTCGGAGGCGGCGCGCACGTCGGTCACCTTGAGGGTAAAACGCAGGGCCTTGCCGGCCAGCGGGTGGTTGCCGTCCAGCATGACGGTATCGCCCTTGATCTTGGTGACGTTGAAGACATGGCGGCGGCCGTCTTCGCCGCGGCCCTCGAGCTGACCGCCGACCTTGACCCCGGGCGGGAACTGCGTGCGCGGGATGGTCTGCACCAGGCTCTCGTCGCGCAGGCCAAAGGCGTCCTGCGGCTCCAGCGCCAGCACGGTCTGGAAGCCCGGTTCCTTGCCGTCCAGCGCTTCTTCGATCTTGGGCAGGGTGTTGCCGTAGCCGCCGTGCAGGTAAACCATGGGCGCGTTGCTTTGCTCAACCAGCTTGCCCTGGGCGTCCGCCACCTTGTAGCTAAGTGTGACGGCGGTGTCTTTTGCGATTTTCATGGTGTGTTTCCGGGTCTCCGGGATGCATGTCCCGTACATAAAAGCGCTGATTTTCGCCCAGGAACGCGGGCGCCGGCGCGGCGGCCGGCATTGGGCCTGGGGCGGGCTGGTTAAAGTGGTTGAAAGCCGCCGCAAAAGCCCCAAGTGCTTTTTCCCGCCTCTTCAACCGCCCCGCTCCGCCATGAACCCCCTGGACACCGTCACCATTGAACTATTGCCCGCCGGCGCCACGCCGCGCCAGCTGTTTGTGCTGCTGCACGACGCGGGCGGCTCGGCCGCCGACATGCTGGAGCTTGGCAACCTGCTGGGCGGTGCTTTTGCCGAGGCCGCCGTGCTGATCCCCGAAGGCCTGACGGGCCCGCACGCCGATGCCGCCGGCGCCGCGGCGGCCGGGCTGGATGATGCGGCGGCCCTGGCCGCGCGCGTGGAAGCACTGGCCGCTTATCTGCGTGCGCAGCAGCAGCGCTTTGAAGTGCTGCAGTCGGACACCGCGCTGGCCGGCTTTGGCGCTGGCGCCAGCCTGGCGCTGGCGCTGAGCGACGCGCACGACGGCCTGGCGGGCCGCCTGCTGTCTTTTGGCGGTGGCTACCAGGTCTGGCCGGCCCGCGCGCCCGCGCTGACCACCCTGCATTTGCTGCACGGCCAGAACGACGAGATCGTGCCGCTGGCGCGCACGCGCAGCGATTTTGACCACCTGATGGAGCTGGGCGCCGACGCAACCCTGGACGTGGCCCGCTCGCTGGGCCATGAGCTGCATCCGGCGCTGATGGACCAGGCGGTGACGCGCTTGCAGACCTGTGTGCCGCTAAGGGCGTGGAAGGCTGTCTAAGCGTTTTACTGACAAGCCTGCAATGGCTTGCCTGCCAGCTGCGGCTTGAGCGCTTCCAGCTTGGCCTTGATCGCCGCGTCGGCGGCCGGCAGTTTGAGCAGCTGGCCGCGCGATTCGGGCCGCTCCAGCACCACTTTGGCGGTGCGCACGCCGCGCGTGGCGACCTTGGCCAGCTCGCGTTCGGCCTCGGCCTGCGATGCGTAGTGGCCCAGTGACAGGCCGGGCCCCAGCGCGGGATTGACCAAGGCTTCAAAGGACACGCCCAGGCCGCGCAGCTCGGTGCGCTTTTTGTTGAGGGTGTCCTCGCTGCTGTACTTGCCCATGTAGACAATCCAGCGGCCCGGCTCCACGCTGCTTTCCAGTGTCCAGCTGCCGATGGGGAAGCTGCTTTCAAGGCCGGCGCGCAGCGCGCTGCTTTGTTCGGGGCTGAAGAGGCCAGCCTGCAGGCATTCGGGGGCGGGCTGCACCGCGGCGGGCGCGGGGCTGGGTTCGTTTTCGATCTGCCGCGCCTCGGCGCTTGTGAGCACCCGCATGGCCTCGGGCCGGATCTGCTGGCCCAGGCGCTGCGGCTCGGCCTGGACGGCCGGGGCAAAACCGTAGTCGGCCAGCAGGCCGTGGGTCCAGGCGAAGTAGCCGGCATTGGCCAGCAGCAGGGCCAGCACCAGCAGCCTCAGCATGGGCGCGCGCCTTGCGGGTTGTGTGCCGCCACGGGCCGCACGCTGACTTCGGAACTGGTGATTTCTTTCATGCCAGCCGCAGTATGCACCAGCAGGGCGCCGTTTTCGCCGGCGCCGTGGGCCGTGCCGGTGGTGCCGTCGGACAGCTGCACGGCCCGGCCCGCGAGCACGTCGCGCGCGGCGAAACGCGCCTGGAAGGGCGCGAAACCGAAGCGTTCAAAGGCCTGCACCGCCTGTACCAGCGGCGGGATGATGCGCAGCAGCACGGCCGGCGCGTCGAGTTCGGGCAGCAGCTCCTGCAGGCCGCCGGGCGGGATGGCGGGCAGGGCCGCCGCCGGGGCCGTGGGTGCTGCCGGGTCCAGCGCCACGGCGCGGATGTTGATGCCTATGCCTATGACCACATATCGGATGCCTTCCCAGCTCGCGGTCTCGACCAGGATGCCGGCCAGCTTGCGCTCGCCCTGGGGCGTGGACAGCCAGAGGTCGTTGGGCCATTTAAGGCCTATGCGCGGCTTGCCGCCTTGTGAGGGGGTGAGGGGTTCCAGGCTGTCGGCCACGCTGACACCGGCCACCAGCGACAGGCCCGACCAGTCGGTGGGCGCCAGCGGCAGCCCTAGCGAGAAGGTCAGGCTGTCGCCGCGCCGGCTTTGCCACTGGCGGCCCAGGCGGCCGCGCCCGGCGGTCTGCTGCTCGGCCACCAGCAGCAGCGGCTCGGGCCGGGGCTCCACGCCGGGGCTGCCACGGAAGCGGCGCATCAGTTCGGTGTTGCTGGAGTCGATCTCGGGCAGGACCTCGACCGTAAAGCCCGGCAGCGAGGGCGCCAGGGCCTCCCAGAGGGCCTCGGCGGGCCAGCGTATGGGGGTTGGTGAGGGGATGCTCATGAAAAGCTCAGGGAGGGCCTGGCCGGCGGCGGGGCCGGTCCTGGGGCGGCTGAAAGACCGGCTCAGTCCTTCTTTTTCTTCTTGGGCTTTTTGTCGGCTTTCTTGTCAGCCTTTTTTTCCGACTTCTTCTTGTCGGCTTTGGCCTCGGCTTTTTTTTCGGACTTTTTCTCGGCCTTTTTGGCGGACTTTTTCTTGCCCTTGGCTTTTTTCTTGTCCTCGTCCTTGGGCGCCAGCAGGGTGCCGCGGCAGTTCTTGGCGCCGCACCAGCAGGGGTATTCGGCCAGCAGCTTCTTGGTGTAGGGCGCGTCGATGATCAGGCCGTAGTCGTAAAACAGCTCTTCGCCGGCCTTGATGTTGCGCAGCGCCTTGATGAAGACCCGGCCGTCCACTTCGTCGGCTTCGCAGTTGGGCTTGCAGCTGTGGTTGATCCAGCGCGAAGAATTGCCGCCGTGCTTGGCGTCAATCACATGGTCTTCGTCGATGTGGAAGTAGAAGGTGTGGTTGGGGTCCTTGGGGTCGTGCGGGTGGCGGCGCAGCGCTTCCTTCCAGTTGATGACCTCGCCCACATATTCGATCAGGGTCTCGCCCTCGGCCAGGTCCTGCACGGCGAAAACACCTTTGCCGTGCACGCCGGAGCGCCGTGTCTGGATACGCCGGCCGTCGGCGGCGGGCGCCGGCGCGGGGGGCGTGGAAGAAAGGGGCGCGATGGGCGCGTTGGCCTGGTTTTTTGACACGGGATATTTTTTTGGTATGGTTAATTCATGCATGTGCGCGTGCGCGCGTATGCGTGCGCACCCGCGCGCGTACATGCGCGAGAAGCCGCTATTGTAGTGATGCATCGTGACGCACCCCTGGAGCCCCTCATGTTCAAGCGCCGAAACCTGCTGCAGACGACCGCCGCCCTTATGGCCGGGCTGGGCCTGCCGGCGTGGGCCAAGGACGGGGAAAGCCCCCTGCCCAAGCCCGGCAGCAACCTGGCGTTGCCGCCAGTTGTGCTGCTGGATGGCAGCGCCTGGAAGCCCGCTGATGTGGGCGGAAAGACGCTTGTGGTGTACTGGTGGGCCAGCTGGTGCCCTTTTTGCGCGGTGCAATCGCCCCATATAGAAGCGCTGTGGCGGGCCCAGAAGGCCAAAGGGCTGGAGGTGCTGGCGCTGTCCATCGACAAGCAGCCGGCCGCCGCCGCGGCCTATATGAAGGCCAAGGGCTACAGTTTCCCCGCCGGGATGCTGACGCCGGAAGTCGCCAAACGCCTGCCCAAGCCGGCGGGCCTGCCCGTGGTGGTGGTGCTCAAGGTGTCGGCGGACGGCCGTGAAGGCAAAGTCGTATTCGCGGAAAGCGGGGAAATGTTCCCTGAAGATGTAGAAGGTTTGAAGAAGTACTTATGAAAACCCTGGTGATTGCAGAAAAGCCCTCGGTGGCGCAGGACATCGTCCGCGCCATCACGCCGACGGCGGGCAAGTTCGAAAAACACGATGAATATTTCGAGAGCGACGAATGGCTGGTGACCTCGGCCGTCGGCCACCTGGTCGAGATCCAGGCGCCCGAGGAGTTCGACGTCAAGCGCGGTAAATGGAGTTTTGCCAACCTGCCGGTGATCCCGCCCTACTTCGAGCTCAAGCCCATCGACAAGACCAAGACGCGGCTCAACGCCATCGTCAAGCTGGCCAAGCGCAAGGATGTGGGCGCGCTCGTCAACGCCTGCGACGCGGGCCGCGAGGGCGAGCTGATCTTCCGGCTGATCCAGCAGTACGCGGGCAGCAAGCTGCCGGTCAAGCGCCTGTGGCTGCAGTCCATGACGCCGGCCGCGATACGCGAAGGCTTTGACAGCCTGCGCAGCGAAAAGCAGATGCAGGGCCTGGCCGACGCGGCGCGGTCCCGCTCGGAGGCCGACTGGATGGTCGGCATCAACGGCACGCGCGCCATGACGGCCTTCAACTCGCGCGACGGCGGTTTCTTTTTGACCACCGTGGGCCGCGTGCAGACGCCGACGCTGTCGGTGGTGGTGGAGCGCGAGGAAAAAATCCGCAAGTTCGTGAGCCGCGACTACTGGGAAATCCACGCGACCTTCCTGGCCGAGGCCGGCGAATACCCGGCCAAGTGGTTCGACCCGAAATGGAAAAAAGCCGCGGCCAATGCCGCCAACGGCGAGGGCGCCGAGCCCGACCCCGAACTGAAGGCCGACCGCGTCTGGTCCGAGCGCGAGGCGCTGGCGATCGCCGAGGCCGTACGCGGCAAGGCCGCCACGGTGACGGAAGAAAGCAAGCCCACCACGCAGGCGGCCGGCCTGCTGTTCGACTTGACCTCTTTGCAGCGCGAGGCCAACGGCAAGTTCGGCTTCTCGGCCAAGACCACGCTGGCGATTGCGCAAAGCCTGTATGAACGCCACAAGGCCCTGACCTACCCGCGTACCGATTCGCGCGCGCTGCCGGAAGACTACCTGCCGGTGGTCAAGCAGACTTTTGAGATGCTGGCGGACAGCGGCATGAAACACCTGGCGCCGCATGCGGCGACCGCGCTCAAGGGCGGCTACATCAAGCCCAGCAAGCGTATCTTCGACAACGCCAAGGTCAGCGACCACTTCGCCATCATCCCGACGCTGCAGGCGCCCAGCGGCCTGAGCGAAGCCGAGCAGAAACTCTACGACCTGGTTGTGCGCCGCTTCATGGCGGTGTTCTTCCCGAGCGCCGAATACCTTGTGACCACGCGCATCTCGCAGGCCGTGGGCCACAGCTTCAAGACCGAGGGCAAGGTGCTGGTCAAGCCGGGCTGGCTCGCGATTTACGGCAAGGAAGCGGCCGACGAGGTGGCCGACGCCAAGGACGGCGACAAGGGCCAGAGCCTGGTGCCGGTCAAGCCCGGCGAGATGGTGCGCGCCGAGGTGGTCGAGGCCAAGGGCCTGAAGACCCGGCCGCCCGCGCGCTATTCGGAAGCCACCTTGCTGGGCGCCATGGAAGGCGCCGGCAAGACGATTGACGACGACGAGCTGCGCGAAGCCATGCAGGAAAAAGGCCTGGGCACGCCGGCCACGCGCGCCGCCACGATTGAAGGCCTGATCGCCGAGAAATACATGCTGCGCGAAGGCCGCGAGCTGATCCCCACGGCCAAGGCCTTCCAGCTCATGACCCTGCTGCGCGGCCTGGGCGTGGAGGAACTCTCCAAGGCCGAGCTGACCGGCGAATGGGAGCACAAGCTCGCGCAGATGGAGCACGGCAAGCTGAGCCGCGAAACATTCATGGCCGAGATCGCCGCCATGACGGAAAACCTGGTCAACAAGGCCAAGGGCTACGACAAGGACACGATTCCCGGCGACTACGCCACGCTGTCCGCGCCCTGCCCCAATTGCGGCGGCGTCATGAAGGAAAACTACCGGCGCTACACCTGCACGGGCAAGACCGGCAAAGATGGAGAGACAAGCGGCTGCGGCTTCAGCTTCGGCAAGACGCCGGCCGGCCGCACCTTCGAGGTGGCCGAGGTCGAGCAGTTCCTGCGCGACAAAAAAATCGGCCCGCTGGACGGCTTCCGTTCCAAGGCCGGCTGGCCTTTCACCGCCGAGATGGTGATCAAGTTCGACGAAGAGACGAAGAACTACAAGCTCGAGTTCGACTTCGGCGATGACAAGAATGCCGAAACCGGCGAGATCGTCGACTTCGCCGGCCAGCAGTCGCTGGGCCCCTGCCCGCGCTGCGCCTCGCGCGTGTTCGAGTTCGGCAAGAACTACGTCTGTGAAAAATCGGTGCCCACGCTGGCGCAGCCGACACCCAGCTGCACCTTCAAGACCGGCCAGGTCATCCTGCAGCAGCCCATAGAGCGCGAGCAGATGCACAAGCTGCTGGAAACCGGCAAGACCGACCTGCTCGACAAGTTTGTTTCCATGCGCACGCGCCGCCCCTTCAAGGCCATGCTGGCCTGGGACAAGGAGGCCGACAAGGTGAACTTTGAATTTGCACCCTCCAAGTTCCCGCCACGCAAGCCGGCGGCCGCCAAGACCGGCACGGTGAAAACGCCCTTCGGGAAGACTGTCGCGGCCAAGGCGGCGAAAGCACCAGCCGCGAAAAAAGCCGCGGCCAAAAAGGCGCCCGCAGCCAAAACCGCCAAGCCCAAAACGCCGCGCGTCGCCAAGCCGGGCGCGGGCCTCAAGCCCAGCGACGCGCTGGCCGCGGTGATAGGCGCCGAACCGGTGGCGCGCACCCAGGTCATCAAAAAGCTCTGGGACTACATCAAGGCCGAGGGCCTGCAGGACGCGGCCAACAAGCGCGCCATCAATGCCGACGCCAAGCTGCTGCCGGTGTTCGGCAAGCCGCAGGTCACCATGTTTGAATTGGCCGGGATTGTCGGCAAGCACCTGACGGCCGAGTAAGAGCCACTCAAAAACCCTCCTGGCGTTGTTGCAGCCGCCTTGCCGTGCTGTAGCACTGTCTGCGGCGGCGCGCCTAGCCAGGACCGCTTCGCTGGGTTTTGTGAGCGGCTCTAAAAACCGCAGGCGTTGTTGCCTTTCAGGCCACCGGCTCGGGCAGTTGCCGCAGCGCGTGCAGCTGCGACGCAAAAATCACCGCTGCCTGCATCACAAAGCCGGCCAGCGCCAGCCACAGGCAGGCGGCTTCGCCCATGGACGCGCCCACCACACCGCCCAGCGCCGCACCCAGGGGGCGCGAGCCGGCATTGACGGCCAGGAACACGGCCGAGACCCGGCCCAGCATGGCATGCGGCGTGACGCTCTGGCGCAAGGTGGTGGAAGTGATGGTCCAGACAATAGGCCCGACACCGAACAGGAAAAACGCCGTGCCCGCGAGCAGGCCGCTGGGAACAAACAGCGTGGCCGCCATGGTCGCGGCGGCCAGCACGGACACGGCCGGGCCGAGCTGGATGGCGCGGCCAAAAGGCATGGCCGCCACCACACGCGGCGACAGCAGCGCGCCCACCACCATGCCGGCTCCATAAGCCCCCAGCGTGATGCCCACGCCCTGCGCCGTCAGGCCCAGCACACGCACCGCGTAGGGCACGTAGGCGGCCTGCAGCACAAACCAGGAGATGTTCCAGACTGTGCCGGCAATCACCATGGGCCGCAAATAGGTCTGGTGCCAGACAAACTGCGCGCCGTCGCGGATCTCGAGCAGCGCATGGCGCCTCGCGGTGGGTGCGCGCGCCGGCTCGGCCAGTTGCAGCAGCAGGGCCACGGCCGCGCCGGATAGCAGGGTCGCCAGCACAAAGGCCGAGGACGCGCCGGCCCAGGCGACCAGCGCCCCGGCCAGCGCCGGCCCGGCCGCGAAAGCCATGCTGCGCGCCAGTTCCAGCCGGCCGTTGGCGCGCGCCAGCAGCGTGCGCGGCACGATGGCGGGCACCAGGGCCGGCGCCGCCACGCTGAAGCAGACGGTGCCCACGGCACCGATAAAACCCAGCAGCGCCAGCCCCGCGATCGAGAGCTGGCCCGACAGCACCATGACCAGCAGCGCTACCAGGGACAGCGCGCGCAGGGTCTCGGCCGCCACCATCAGGCGGCAGCGCGAGACACGGTCGGCCAGCAAACCCAGCGGAATCGCCAGCAGCAGAAAAGGCAGGGTCTGCAGCGCCGCCAGCAGGCCGATTTCGCCGGGCCCCGCGCCCAGCATCAGCACCGCAACCAGCGGCACCGCCGCCAGGCTCAGCTGTTCGGCCGATTGGGCCGCGAGGTTGGACCAGGCCAGGCGTTGGAAGGAAAGAGGAAGTGGAGGGTGCATAGGGGCAAGCCGGATGAGGTTGCCATTCTGCCCGCGATGGCCTGGCCCTGCTGGCCGTTAACGGACTTGCGATGGGCCCGGCGCCGCGTTCAATGCAATTGCAATGCCGGCCAGCCGCGCTCGCCGCCTATGGCTGCCAGCGTCGCGTCGGCATTCACCGTGACCGGGTGCTTGACCGCTTCCAGCAGCGGCAGGTCGTTGATGGAGTCGCTATAGGCCGTGCTCTTGCAGTCCTTGAAGCGCAGGCCGCGCGCCGTGAGCCAGGCGTGCAGGCGCTCGACCTTGCCTTCGCGCATATTGAGCACGCCGGTGGTGCTGCCGGTGAACAGGTCGCCGCGCATCTCGGGTTCGGTGGCGATCAGGTGCTCGATGTCGAAGTAGATGGCCGTGAGCTCGGTGATGAAGCGGTTGGTGGCCGTGGTCATGACGACCAGGTCACCCGCCTCCAGGTGTTTGTCGACGAGCGCGACGGCGGCCGGCGTGATGCGCGGCACTATCCATTTGGCCAGGAATTCCTGGCGCAGCGGCTCCCACTGCTGCACGGTGCGGCCGGCCAGCGTGCCCACGTAAAAGTCGGCGAACTCTTTCAGCCCGACGGTGCCGGCCTTGTAGCGCGCCGCCATGTCGGCGTTGCGCGCGGTGAATTCGGTTTTGCCCAGCAAGCCCTTCTCGATCAGGAAATCGCACCACAGCACGTCGCTGTCACCGTTGAGCACGGTGTGGTCCAGGTCGAAAAGGGTGAGCTTCATGGATTCAGGCCTGGCGCAAATGCCAGGCTTTGGGTCGGGTGAAGGTCTGGATGCCATAAGTCGACAAGGTCAGGCCCACGCCCGAATCGCCATAGCCGCTCCAGGGCAGGCGCGGGCTCACGCGGTCGCAGCAGTTCCAGTAGACGCTGCCGGCACTGACCTGGGCCAGCAGGGCTTTGGCGCGCGCCTCGTCGGGCGTGAACATGCCGGCCGTCAGGCCGTAGCGCGTGTCGTTCATGAGCTTGACCGCCTCGGCATCGCCAGAAACCTTCTGTATGCCGATGAGGGGGCCGAAGCTTTCCTCGCGCATCAACTCCATGCTGTGGTTGACGTTGCCGAACACCGTAGGCTCGTACCAGTTGCCCGGGCCTGCCCCGCGCTTGCCGCCGGCCAGCAAGGTGGCGCCCTTGGCCTTGGCGTCCGCCACCTGGGCGTCGAGTACGTCCAGCTGCGGCGCGCGCGTGATCGCGCCTATGTAGGTGTCTTCGCTCATGGGGTCGCCGGTCTTGAAGGTCTTCACCGTTTCCAGGAAGGCGGTGACAAAGGCGTCGTAAATCTTCTCGTGCACATAGATGCGCTCGACCGAGCAGCAGCTCTGGCCGGTGTTGTACATCGCGCCGTCGGCCAGCGATTCGGCCGCGTTCTTCACGTTGGCGTCTTCGCTGACATAGGTCGGGTCCTTGCCGCCGAGTTCGAGCTGCAGTTTTACCAGGCGCGGGCCCAGTGCCTGCGCGATTTTTGCGCCGGTGGCGTGCGAGCCGGTGAAGAACAGGCCGTCAATCTTTTGCTCCATCAGCGCCGCGCCCACCGCGCCACCGCCTATCAGCGGGATGAACACGTCCTGCGGCACGCCGGCCGCATGCAGCAGGCGCGCCATGGCCAGGCCCGACATCGCGGCGTACTCCGAGGGTTTGTAGAGCACCGCGTTGCCCGTGAGCAGCGCCGGGATGAAGACATTGCCGCCCACAAACCAGGGGTAGTTCCAGGCGGAGATATTGGCGACCACGCCCAGCGGCGTGTGCTCGATCTGCTCGGTCATGCCGCCCTCGTTGAACACGGTCTGCGTGCCGGTGGCGCCGCCCACTTCCGCGAGGAAGAAGTCGATGCGCCCCAGCAGGCCGTTGAGCTCGTTGCGCGACATCTTCAGCGGCTTGCCGGTCTCGCGCGTCATGACGGCGGCCAGCGCGTCGAGCTCGGCGACGATGCCGGCGCGAAAGCGCGTGATGCAGGCCTTGCGCTCGGCCATGGGCACGGCCGCCCAGGCGGGCTGCGCGGCGCGGGCGCGCCTGGCCTTGGCGGCGACGGAAGCCGCGTCGTCGGCGGGCAATTCGGCGATCTGCGCGCCGGTGGCGGGGTTGTGGACGGTGAGTGTGTTCATGCTTGTTTTGCCTTGTGTTTGGCGGCGGCCACGGCGGTGAGGAAATCGTCGAGCACGGCGGCGTCGTCAATCGTGTCGGAGCCGGGTTTGTGGAATTCGGGGTGCCACTGGGTGGCGGCGATATAGCTCTTGCTCTTGTCCTTGCGGCGTATGGCTTCGACGATGCCGTCGTCCACGCTGAAGGCTTCGGCCTCGAACTCGGGCGACAGGTCTTTGATGCCCTGGTGGTGGATGCTGTTGACGCGCACGCGTTCCACGCCGGGATACAGCGCCGACAGCCTGGAGCCCTGGACGATGTTGACGCTGTGGAAATTCAGGTCGTAGGTCGCGGCGTCGCGGTGCACAAAAGACTCGGGCACCTGGGTGTTGATGTCCTGGTAGAGCGTGCCGCCGAAGGCGACGTTGAGCAGCTGCAGGCCGCGGCAGACGCCGAAGACCGGCTTGCCGGCTTTCTCGAACGCGGCCACCAGGGCCTTGTCGTATTCGTCGCGGATGCGGTCGCCCGACCATTTTTCGTCCAGCGGCTCCTCGCCGTAGCTGCCCGGCCAGACGTCGGCGCCGCCGTGCAGCACCAGGCCGTCCAGCCACTGCGCATAGTGCTCATAGGTCACGTCGCCGCGCTGCGTGCTGCCCGTGGGGCAAGGCACCATGACCACCATGGCGCCCGAGGACATGACCCAGTGCGCGATCGACTGCTCGACGTATTGCAGCGTCTTGCCGGTGAAATAAGAGCGTGTCGGATCGGCGTGCGAAAAACACGCAGACAAACCGATCTTGAGACGACTGGCGGCGATCACAATGCGGCCTCAAACAGTCGTTGAAAGTCCTCGGCCTTGCAAGGCCGCGGATTGGTCTGGTGGCAGATATCGGCCGTGGCGATTTCGACCAGGCGCGGCAGCTGTTCGCGCTTGACGCCATGGGCCGACAGCGGGCCGGTGATGCCCACGCTTTCCTTGAGCTGTTTAAGCCAGGGCACCAGGGCCTTGCCGCCGCCGGCCACGCCGCAGACATGGGCCAGTTCGTCGAACTTGGCGGGGGCCGACTCGTAGTTCCAGGCCAGCACGGTGTCAATCATCAGCGCATTGGCCAGGCCGTGGTGCAGGTCGCAGACGGCGCCCAGCGCATGCGCGCAGGAGTGCACCGCGCCCAGGTCTTTCTGGAAGGCGATGGCGCCCATCATGGAGGCCATCATCATGTCGCTGCGCGCCTGCAGGTTGGAAGGCTCCTTGACGGCCTTGAGCAGCGCATGCGCCGCGATGCGCGTGCCCTCGAGCGCGATGCCGTCGCACAGCGGGTGGTAGGCCGGCGAGAGATAGCTCTCGATGTTGTGGGTGAGCGCGTCCATGCCGGTGGCGGCCGTCACATGCGGCGGCAGGCCCAGCGTGAGTTCCGGGTCGGCGAACACCACCTTGGCCAGGATCTTGGGGCTGAAGACCACGCGCTTCAAGTGCGTGTCGTTTTCGCTCACGACCGAGGAGCGGCCGACTTCTGAGCCTGTGCCCGAGGTGGTGGGCAGGGCCACGAAGTAGGGCAGCTCGTTGACGATGGGCCGCACCTGGGGGTGGTCCCAGACGTATTCGAGGATGTCGCCCTCGTGCGTGGCGGCGATGCCCACGACCTTGGCCACGTCCAGCGCCGCGCCGCCGCCGAAGCCGATCACGCAGTCGGCCTTGTGGGCTTTATAGGCCGCGGCGCCGTCCATGACCTGGCTGCAGGTCGGGTTGCCGAAGACGCCCGAGAACACGGCCACGTCCAGGCCGGCAAGGTGGGTCTTGAACTCGGCCAGCACCGGCAGCGCGGCCAGCGCCTTGTCGGTCACGATCAGCGGGCGTTTGCAGCCGGCGGCCAGCAGGGCTTCGGCGACCTGCTTGCGCGCGCCGGCGCCGAAACGGATGGCGGTGGGGAAGGAGAAGTTGGTGATGCTCATGGGGTTGTCTTCTTTGGGGTGGCTGTAAGAATCAGTTGGCCGGCGTGGCACTGGGCAGTTGCAGGTACATATGCTGTTTGCCGAACGGTACGCCGTTCACGCGTATGGCGTCGGGTTCTATGCCGAAGGGCGCGAAGCCGGCGCGGGCATAGAGGCCCGCGGCCTGCTTGTTGCCCTCGGTCACGGTCAGCACCAGCAGTTCCACGCCCGCGGCTTTGGCGGCCTGCACCACGGTGTTGACCAGGGCCAGGCCCAGCCCCTGGCCGCTGTACTCGGGCGCGACATACATCGCGACCAGGGTGGCCTTGTGGCGGTTTTTCAGGCGCGTCTCGCGCGTCATGCCGACCACACCGGCCAGCGTGCCGCCCACAAAAGCGCCCCACATGGTGGTGTCCGACGCGGGCGACAGGCGCTTTTCGGTGTCGGCCGGCGGGCGCAGGTTTTCTTCCTCAAAGCTGGAGGTGAAGGCGTCGGGGTGCTCGCGCAGGCCGCGCAGGCGCAGTTCCCGGTACACCGGCGCGTCGGGGACTTCAAGGCGGCGAATCTGCATCGGGGGGTTCGAATGGTTCAATCAGATGATCTCGAAATAGCGTTTCATTTCCCAGTCGGTCACGGCGTCCAGCCATTGCCGCCACTCCCACTCGCGCGTGGCCGCGAAGTGATCCACGAAAGTATCGCCCAGCCAGTCGCGCGCGATGGCCGATTTCTGGAAAATCCGCGTGGTTTCTATCAGAGTGCGCGGCGCGCGCGGGATGTGCTCGGCCCCGGCATTGGTGCCGGTGATAGGCGCGCCCAGCTTCAGACCTTTTTCGACGCCGTGCAGGCCGGCCGCGATCACCGCCGCCATGGCCAGGTAGGGGTTCACGTCGGCGCCCGGGCAGCGGGTCTCCAGTCGGGTGGCTTTGGGGCTGCCGGCGATCACACGAAAGCTCGCGGTGCGGTTGTCCATCCCCCAGGTCGGCTTCACCGGCGCCCAGAAACCGTCGACCAGGCGCTTGTAGCTGTTGATGGTGGGCCAGATCATGGGGCCGAACTCCATCATGCAGGCGACTTGGCCGGCGATATAGCTTTCGAACAGCTTGCTCATCTTGCGCGGGTTCTTTGCGTCGTAGAACAGGTTGTTCTTGCCGTCGGACAGGCTTTGGTGGATATGGCCGCTGCAGCCGGGCAGCTGCTGGTGGGGTTTGGCCATGAAGCTGGGCATGATGCCGAAGCGCGAGCCGATCTCCTTGGTGCCGGTCTTGAACAGGATGGCGCGGTCGGCCTGCTCCAGCGCTTCGCTGAAAGCGATGGCGACTTCGTAGACGCCGGGGCCGGTTTCGGTGTGCAGGCCCTCGATGGGGATGCCGAAGGCCAGCATCTCGTCCATGATGGCGTTAAAAAAGCCCTGGTTCTGGTTCATGCGCAGCAGCGAATAACCGAACATGCCGGGCGTGAGTTTTTCGGCGCCCACGCCGTTTTTGGCGGCCCAGCTGTGCGGCGTCTCGAGAAAGTTGAACCACTCGAACTCCATGCCCGTCATGGGCATGAAGCCCATTTTCTCGGCGCGTTTGAGGACCCGCTTGAGCGTCTGGCGCGGGCAGACGGCATGTGGCGTGCCGTCGGCGTTGACGAACTCGCCGAGCACAAAGGGCACTTTGTTGTCCCAGGGCACGTGGCGCAGGGTGGCAAGGTCCAGCCGCGCCAGCGCGTCGGGAAAGCCGTGTTGCCAGCCGGTCACCGTGGTGTTGTCGTAGCAGTTGTCCATCATGTCCCAGCCCAGCACCACGTCGCAAAAGCCGAAGCCGCCGGCCGGGTAGGGTTCGGCCGCGCCCAGGAATTTGTCCCTGTGCAGGTATTTGCCGCGCAGCACGCCGTCGATGTCGCTGACGGCGACCTTCATCTTGTTGGCACCCGATTTGCGCAGGGAGTCCAGCACGCTGCGGGATGCGGCAGGGGTGGGAGTTTTTTTGGCCATGGTGTGTACGCCTTATGGTTTAGGTAGGGGCGGCAGCCCGGCTTTTTTCAGCCAGGCTGATCGCAAATTCTTCTTCGGGCGAGAGGATCAGGCGGTGCCGGCCGGCCACGGCGAAGTAGCTGACGCCGATGGCGAACCACAGCGCGACCCAGAGCACGCCGACGCGGTAGACCGGGTCGCTGAGCTGGAAGTAAATGGTGACCAGCGCGATCAGCAAGGTCAGCACGGCGCCCGCCACGCCCAGCGGGCTGCGGTAGGGGCGTTCCATGTTGGGCAGCTTGCTGCGCAGCCGGATGAAGGACAGCGCCTGCATCACGTAGGAAAACATGGCGCCGAACACCGCCATGTTGAGCAAGGTGCCGCCTATCACGGCCGAGCCCTTGTCCACGCCCAGCGAAAACCACAGCACAAACATCACGACCAGCGCGACCACGGAACCCACGATCATGGCGATGTGCGGCGTCTTGCGGCTGCCGTGGGTGACCGACAGCGCCGAGGGGAAGTAGCCGGCCCGGCTCAGCGAATAGATTTGCCGGCCCTTGGCGAAGATGATGGTGTGGAAACTCGCCACCAGGCCCAGCACCGCGACCAGCGCCAGTACCTTGGCAATGCCGCCGCCGTAAATCGCCTTGAAGCCGTCCAGCAGCGGCTCGGCCGAGGTGCTCAGCGCGTGAGAGCCTATGCCCGCGACCGAGGGGTTGAGCCACAGGATCATGAAGGCCGAGAGAATCAGGGTGAAGATGCCGGCGATGATGCCGCGCGGCATGTCGCGGCGCGGGTCCACCGATTCCTCGGCCGCCAGCGGAAGCTGCTCGATGGCCAGGAACAGCCACACGGCAAAAGGCAGCGCGGCGAGCACGCCGCCGAATCCCATCGGCAGGAAGGGGCCGCGGCCCTCGGGCAGCACGGCGCCGCCGGCGCCCACGTTCATGGCCCAGCGCGCGAAGTCTATGCGCGGGAAAGCGCTGACCCAGAAGGCCACCAGGCAGGCCAGCGCCAGCAGCGTGACGGCCAGCGTGATCTTGAAGGACAGCTCGACGCCGACGATGTTCAGGCCTATGAAGACGACGTAAAAGCCTATCCACCACAGCGGCTGCCAGCTCGGCGGCGTGCCGAAGATGCTGCCCATGTAGCTGCCGATGAAAAACACGATGACGGCCGGCGTCAGCACGTATTCCACGTTCTCGGCCAGCCCGGTCAGGAAGCCGCCCCAGGGCCCCATGGCGGTGCGCGCGAAGGAATAGGCGCCGCCGGTGTGCGGCAGCGCGGGCGACATTTCGGCCAGCGAAAAAGTCAGCCCCAGGTACATCACCGAAATGATGATGGTGGCCAGCAGCATGCTGCCCCAGCCGCTGGCCAGGCCCAGGTTCCAGCCCGCGAAGTGGCCGGAGATCACGGCACCCACCCCCAGGGCCCAGAGCGACCAGACGCCGGCATAGCGGCGCAGCCCCCTCTTTTCAAAGTAGCTGCCGTCGACTTTCGCGTACTGGACGCCGGAACGTTCTGACATGGTGGCTCCCTAGGCTAAAGATTGTTGGATGGACGGCCCGGTGGGGCCGACTTGCATCCTAGGGTGCGGGCCGGCGCGCTGAAATCCCATTTCGGCAAATGATGCGCAAGAGATGCCAGCGAAGTGAGCGCAAGTAAGTCGAACTGTTTCAAAGCGTAGCTTGCGTGCGGCACGAATCCTGCAAGAATGCGGCGATGGCACATCCTTCCGATACCGCCGAGCCGGCCCCACCGGCCCTGCTGTCCCGCGCGTCGTTTGCCGATGCGGACGAGCAGGCTGCAGCGCTCACGGGCTGGAATCAGAGCTACCTCCAGCTCTCGCGCGGCGCCTTTGGCGGCGAGGTGCGGCAGCTGGAATTCGCGGGCCTGCGTCTCTTTGTGGAAAGCCTGCGGGAGTCGGTGTACCAGACAGGCCAGATCCGTGACGGTGCACTGGCCTTGGGCGTGCCGCTGCAGGTCCAAGGGCCCAGTGTGTTTTGCGGTGCGCCCAGTGATGCAGATGCACTGCATGTGTTTTCGGGTGCGTCGGGTTTTGAGTTCCGCTCGTCCCGGCGCCATGTGATGCTGGGGCTGGAGCTTGATGAAGCCGCCTGGCGACGTTGCGGCGAACATGACCCGGCGCTGCAGGCCCGGCTGGGCGCGCAGGCCGGCTTGCGCCGGCTGGACGGCGCGGCGCAGGCGGGGCTCAGGCAGTGCCTTGTTGGGGTGCTGGATACGGTGGAGGCGGCCCCGGCGCTGCTGCAGTCGCCCGCCGTGCAGGCCGCCATGCTCGACACCGTGATGGAGCAGCTCGGCCGCGTTCTGGCGCCGACGGGCGGCGTCGATTCTGTGGGCATCCACGGGCATTGGACGCTGACGCGCCGCGCCCGCGAACTGGTGCATGCGCAGCTCGACCAGCCGCCCACCGTCCTGGCGCTGTGCGAGCAGCTCGGCGTCAGCAGGAGAACCCTGCAGAACGGCTTTCAGACGGCGCTGGGCATCAGCCCGCTGGCTTATCTGCGCGCCGTGCGCCTGAATGCCGCCAGGCAGGCGCTGAAAACCGCTACGTCTGTGACGGCGGCTGCAACGCACTTGGGGTTTTGGCATTTTGGTCATTTCGCGCACGACTATCAGCAAATGTTTGGCGAGCTTCCTTCTGAAGCATTTCGCCGATTCCATTAGGCCCCCACGGTCGCTCACTTCGTGTAGCTCCCTGCCCCCCGAGGGGGCCGCCCGCCTGTGGCCCGGCAAAGCCGGTTCCACGGCTCATGCTGGGTTTAAGAGTTCAGGGGGTTTAACCAGCGGGGGCCGCGGAGCGTATGCCCATGTCCTGCAGCGCGCCTGCCACGGCCTGTACCGCCTGCGTCATTTCGTTGGCGCCTATGGCGCCTATGCAGCCGACGCGGAAAGTTTCCACCTGGGTCAGCTTGCCGGGGTATAGGACAAAGCCGCGATTTCGCGCGGCGGCATAAAAGGCCTTGAAGTCGTAGCGGTTGTCGGCCGGCGCGTGGAAGGTCACGATGATGGGCGCCTGGATGGCCGGGTCCAGGAAGGGCTTGAAGCCGAGTTTCGCCATGCCCGTGACCAGCGTGCGGTAGTTGCTCTCGTAGCGCGCCAGGCGCGCGGGCTGGCCGCCTTCCTCCTCAAACTGCGCGATGGCCTCGGCCAGCGCCACCACCACATGGGTGGGCGGCGTGAAGCGCCACTGCGTGGTTTTTTCCATATAGGCGTACTGGTCGTGCAAGTCCATGGCCAGCGACTGGCTGCGGCCGGCGCAGCCCTCCAGCACCGCCTTGCGGATAAACACAAACCCCATGCCGGGCACGCCCTCCAGGCATTTGCCGCTGGCGGCCACCAGCGCGTCGAAGTGCACCTTGCGCGCGTCGATTTCGATCGCGGCGAAAGAGCTCATGGCGTCGACCAGCAGGCCCTTGCCGTGGCTCTTGCAGACGTCAGCCACTTCCTGGAGCGGATTGAGCACACCGGCGCCTGTCTCGCAGTGGATCAGCATCACGTGGGTGATGCTGGTGTCGGCTTCCAGCATGGCATCCAGCGCGGCCGGCGAAACCTGGGCGGCCTCGTCAAAAGGCATGACGGTGCAGCGCCGGCCCATCAGCGTGGTCAACTTGGCCGCGCGCTTGCAATAAGCGCCGTTGTCCATCACCAGCACATGGCCGTCGCGCGGCACCACGGTGGCTACCGCCGCCTCCACGCTGAAGGTGCCGCTACCCTGCAGCGGCACCACGACATGCGAATCCTGCCCATGGATGACAGCCAGCAGGCTTTTGCGCACGCTGGCGGTGACGGCGTTGAAATCGCTGTCCCAGGAACCCCAGTCTTTCAGCATCGCGAGCTTGGTGCGTAGCGTTGTTGTGAGTGGTCCGGGGGTTAGCAGGATCTTGTCTCTGTCCATGGATTTGTCTCTTTTCTTTTATGAAGTCGCGGAAAAGGGTGAGCGTCAGCGCGAACTGGTGCGCCATGCCTGGGTGCGGCGGTTGACCCACCAGGCCAGGGCCATGAACAGCAAGGTGGCAATCGTCGAGGCTACGCCTATCAGCACGGCCATGGCTGCCGCGGCACCGATCTCGCCGGCCTCGTCGAGGTTCAGGATGGCAATGGAGGCGACCTTGGTTTCGGGCGAGTAGAGGAAGACTACGGCGGAAATCGTTGTCATCGCGTTGATGAAGAAGTAGCGCGCGATGTCGACCAGGGCCGGCGTGCAGATCGGCAGCGTGACGCGCCAGAAGGTCTTGAAGAAGGGCACCTTGAGCGAGGCGCTGACGGCCTCGAACTCGCCGTCCAGCGCCTTGAGGGCCGTCACCGCCGTCAGGTGGCCGGTGGTGTAGAAGTGCACGATGGTGCACAGCGTGAGCAGGGTCAGTGTGTGGTACAGGCCGTTCAGCGGATTGCCGGGCGCATTGAAAAAGAAGATGTAGCCCAGGCCCAGCACCAGGCCGGGCACGGCCATGGGCAGCATGGCCAGCATGCGCACAAAACCGCGCAGGCCGTCCATGCCCTTGGTTTTTTCGAGCAGGTAGGCGCTGCAGAACACCAGCGCCGTGCCGAAGAAAGCCGTGCCTGCCGCCATCTTCAGGCTGTTGACGAAACCGACGCCGACTTCGGCATCGACCAGGCCCATGGTGTAGTGGCGCAGGCTGGGTGTCAGGTTGTAGGGCCAGAAACTCGCGAAGGAGGCGAACACCGCCATGCCCAGCATGGCCAGCACCAGGAAGGCGATGGCGCAGCAGTACAGCGTCATGACTCCGTCGTAGGCGCGCGAGGGCGTGGGCCGGTAGGGCACGGCGCGCGCCGTCAGCATCGCGGTCTGGCGCTTGCTCACGTAATGGTCCACCGCAAAGGTCAGCACGGCCGGCGCCAGCAGCAGGATGGCGACGACAGCGCCCTTGGCGAAATCCTGCTGGCCTATGACCAGCTTGAAGACGTCGGTGGCCAGCACATTGAAGTTGCCGCCTATCACCTTCGGAATGCCGAAGTCGGTCATGACCAGCGTGAAGGTGACCAGCGCCGCGGAGATCAGGCCGTATTTGGCGCCGGGCAATGTGATGGTGAAGAACTTGCGCCTGGCGCTGGTGCCCATGGCATCGGCGGCTTCATACAGGCGCGCATCCGACAGCGTGAGCGCCGTGACCAGAATCATCAGCGCATGCGGAAACACCGCAAAGCATTCGGCCACCACGATGCCGGGTGCGCCGTAAATCTGCTCTATGCCCAGGCCCTGCATCCAGCCCTTGAGCACGCCCTGGTTGCCGAACCAGTAGATCAGCGAAATCGCCGAGAGCAGCGAAGGTGCCAGCAGAGGTATCAGGGTGATGCCGCGGAACAGCGCCTTGTATGGCATGCAGGAGCGTGCCAGCGCATAGGCAAAACCGAAAGCCAGCGGCACGGCGACCAGCGTGACCACGCTGGACACCCAGAGGCTGTTCCACAGGCTTTCGAGCAGCGCCGGGGTCTTGGCGTATTCGATGAAGTTGTCGAACCAGATGAAGTCGCCGGATTTGTCCAGCAGCGCCTGCTGCAGGATGGCCAGCAGTGGCGCCGCGAGAAACACGACCAGGATCAGGGCAGCCAGCGCCAGGGCCGCATAGGCGAGGTGGTCTATCCAGTGCGCGCGCTGCCTGACCATGGCCGGCGCGGGGGGCGTGAAGACCGGCATCAAAACACCTTGATGCGTTCGGGCAGCAGCTTCAGGGGCAGCGAAGAGCCCACCTGCAGCGACTGCTCCGACAGGAAATTGAGCGAGAGATACACCGTGAGCTTGTGGCCGCCCAGCGCGGGCGAGGCCACATGCACATGGCAGAAGGAGCCCAGGAACTCGATCTTTTCGATGGTGGCGTCAAACACATGGGGGTCGCCGGCGGCGATGGGCCGGGCCAGCACGTCCTCGGGCCTCAGGTAGATCTTGGCCTCGCGGTCGGCGCCATCGCAGGGCAGGCACAGCGCGCCGAACTTCATCTCACCGCCGCTCACGCGCACCGGCATCACATTGACCTTGCCGACAAAGTCGGCCACAAAGGGCGAGGCCGGTTCGCGGTAAATCTCCATGGGCGTGCCGACCTGCTCGATCAGGCCGTGGTTCATCACCACAATGCGGTCGGCCACGCTCAGCGCTTCTTCCTGGTCGTGCGTGACCATGATGGTGGTCACGCCCAGCTTTTGCTGCAGCGCGCGGATTTCCTGGCGCAGGCGCACACGCTCCAGCGCGTCGAGGGCCGACAGGGGCTCATCGAGCAGCAGCAAACCCGGCGAAGTGGCCAGCGCCCGCGCCAGCGCAATGCGCTGCTGCTGGCCGCCCGAAAGCTGGCTGGGGTATTTGCTTTCGCTGCCCGGCAGGCCCACCAGCTTGACCAGTTCACTCACACGTTTGGCGGCCTCGGCCTTGGGCGTCTTGCGGTTGACCAGGCCGTAGGCCACGTTGTCCGCCACGCTGAGGTTGGGAAACAGCGCATAACTCTGGAACACGATGCCGTAGTCCCGCAGCGCCGGCGGCAAGCGCGAGATGTCGCGCCCACCCTGGTGTACCTCGCCCGAAGTCTGCACCTCCAGCCCCGCGATGATGCGCAGCAAGGTCGTCTTGCCGCAGCCCGAAGGCCCGAGGAAACACACAAACTCGCCCTTGCGTATGTCCAGGTTGATGTCTTGCAGCGCGGTAAAGCCGCCGAACTCCTTGCGGATATGGCGCAGGTTCAGAAAGGTGTCGTGGTTCATGCCTGGGGTGATGCCTTGGCTACGGCCGGTTTACCTGGACGCGGTATTGATGGAGAGTCCCCTGCAAGCAAACGCCGCGGAACCGGCTTTGCCGGGCCGCAGGCGTTGCCCCCTTGAGGGGGGATCCGGCTACACGAAGTGAGCCGAGACGGGGGTGTCACTTTTTTTCTGTTTTGGAGTTATAGCGCTTGGTCCACTCGTTCAGGATGCGCTCGCGGTTGTCAGCGGCCCAGTTGAAGTCCATCTTGACGAGGCGGGCCTCATAGTCCTTGGGCACATTGGCCAGAGGCGGCGCCAGGCCGGGCTGCGCGGTGATCGCGAAGTTCTTGCCGTAGAGCATCATGGCGTCCTTGCTCGAGGCCCAGTCGGCCAGCTTCTTGGCGGCGTCCAGTTTTTTCGTGCCCTTGTGGATGGCAAAGGCTTCCAGGTCCCAGCCCAGGCCTTCCTTGGGGAACACCAGGTCTATGGGCGCGCCCTTGGCCTTGTTGGTGTTGCCGCGGTACTCAAACGAGATGCCCGCCAGGAACTCGCCGGCGGCCGCCATGTTGCAGGGCTTGGAGCCCGAGTGGGTGTACTGCGCGATGTTTTCGTGCAGCGCGTCCATGTACTTCCAGCCGCCGCCCTTGCCGTCCTTGTCGCCGAACAGCGTGAGCCAGGCGGTCACGTCGAAGTAGCCCGTGCCGCTGGAGGCGGGGTTGGGCATGACGATCTGGCCTTTGTAGATGGGCTTGGTGAGGTCCTGCCAGGTTTCGGGTGTGGGGATGTTCTTTTTCTTGGCCTCGACGGTGTTGAAGCACACGGTGGCGCCCCACACGTCCATGCCGAACCAGGCCGGGACTTTTTTCTTGTCACGGTACTGACTCATGATCCCGTCAAGATTGATCGGTGCGTAAGGCTCGAGCATGCCCTGCTTGTCGAGCAGCGCCAGGCTGGAGGCGGCCACGCCCATGATGGTGTCGGCCTGGGGGTTGGATTTTTCCGCCAGCAGCTTGGCGGTGATCACGCCGGTCGAGTCGCGCACCCATTTGATTTCGATGTCGGGATACACCTTGTTGAAGCCTTCCTGGTAGGCCTTGATCTGGTCGGTTTCCAGCGCGGTGTAAACCAGCAACTGGGTTTTCTGGGCGAAGGCGCCGGTGGAGGCGGCCAGCAGGCCAAGAAGCGCGATCGCCTTTGACAGGGATTTGAGAGGGGAAGCCAGTTGCATAAAAAGTCCTTTGTGGCAAAGCCTGCAATGTTGTTGACTCGTTCGTGTCGGCGCTGACACTGCGATGACCAACCTGAGTGCAGGCCCGTCAACCCAGCTCGTTTTTTATTTAACGCCGACCCTTCTATCTTGTCAATTGTTTATTGCAGATTGTTGACAATCTACATTTCTGTGCTTCAATTCAGGGCATGAACGCTGCTTTGCATCCCACCATCGCGCAACTCCAGAACAGCTCCCTCACCACAGTGGTGCAACAGGAAATCGAGCGCGCGATTCTTGCCGGCGAATACGAGCCCGGCAGCAAACTGATAGAGGCCACCCTGGCCGAAAAAATGGGCGTCTCGCGCGGCCCGGTGCGCGAGGCCTTTCGCATGCTCGAAGAGGCAGGCCTGGTGCGCACCGAGAAAAACCGCGGCGTCTTTGTGCGCGACATCCCGATCGACGAAGCCGTCGAGATATTCGATCTGCGCGCGGCCATGGATGAGCTCGTGGGCCGCCGGCTCGCGGAAAACATCACGGGGCCCCAGGTCAAGGAGCTCAAGGCCCTGGTCGACGCCATGGAAAAAGCCGTCAAGGCCGAAGACCCGCAGGCCTACCACCTGCTGAATCTCAGCTTTCACGACCGCATGGTCGAGATGGCGGGCAACCGCAAGCTGACCGAAATCTACCGCAAGCTGATCAAGGAGCTGTCGCTGTTCCGGCGACTGAACCTCGCCGACGGCTGGCTCATGCCGATCTCGGCCAATGAGCACCGGCTGATCGTCAAGGCCATCGCCTCGGGCGACGCCGACGCGGCCGGCCGCGCGATGTTCCAGCATGTGATCGAAAGCAAGGAACGCACGATAGAAAACGACTTGCGGCGCCAGGCCGGGCAGGCCGATGCGGCTGACAAGCCGGTCCCCGTCAAACTCGTCTCCAACAGCACAGCCGCGCGCAAGGACAAACACAAGGAAGGATCGTCACGTGGCAAACGCTGAGCCGAATGGCCAACTGACGGTGAACGGCAGGACCTACAAGCTGCCTGCCCAGCCCACGGTGGTGGTCTGCGTGGACGGCTGCGAACCCGACTACCTGGCGCAGGCCGTGGCCACGGGCCAGATGCCCTGGCTCAAGCGCACGCTGGCCTTGGGCTCTGGCCTGACGGGCGATTGTGTGGTGCCCAGCTTCACCAACCCGAACAACCTGTCCATCGTGACCGGCGCGCCGCCCAGTGTGCACGGCATCTGCGGCAACTACCTGTTCGACACGGCCAGCGGCACCGAGGTCATGATGAACGACCCCAAATGGCTGCGCGCGCCCACCTTGCTGGCCGCGCTGTCCGGCGCCGGCAAATCCCTGGCGGTGGTGACGGCCAAGGACAAGCTGCGCAAGCTGCTGGGCCACCAGATGAAGGGCATCTGCTTTTCGTCCGAAAAGGCCGACCAGGTGTCGCTGGAAGAAAACGGCATCGAGGACGTGCTGGGACTGGTGGGGCTGCCGCTGCCCAGCGTCTACAGCGCCGACCTGTCGGAGTTCGTCTTCGCGGCCGGCGTGAAGATCATGCAAAAGCACAAGCCCGACGTGATGTACCTCTCGACCACCGACTATGTGCAGCACAAGCACGCGCCCGGCACCGAGGGGGCGAATGCCTTCTACCGCATGATGGATGGCTACATGCAGCAGCTCGAGGAACTGGGCTGCGTGATCGTGCTCACGGCCGACCACGGGATGAACGCCAAGGTCGCCATGGACGGCACGCCCGACGTGATCTACCTGCAGGACTGGTTTGACAACTGGCTGGGCGCCACCATCGCGCGCGTGATCCTGCCTATCACCGACCCTTATGTGGTGCACCACGGTGCGCTGGGCTCTTTTGCCACGGTCTACCTGCCGGAAGGCACCAACATCGAGGTCGCGCGCAAGCGGCTGGCGGCGCTCAAGGGCATGGAGCTGGTCCTCTCGCGCGAGCAGGCCGCCGAACGCTTCGAACTGCCGGCCGACCGCATAGGCGACATCGTGGCGGTGTCCGAGCGTTTCACGGTGATTGGCACCTCGGTGTCACGCCATGACCTCTCGGCGCTTGAGGTGCCGCTGCGCTCGCACGGCGGCATGAGCGAGCAGCGCGTGCCACTGATCGTGAACCGCGCGCTGCCCGGGCTGGACCGCAACCGGCGCTTCCGCAATTTTGATGCCTTTGACCTGGCGCTCAATTACGCCCAGTAAGCCCAGGCCCCACGTCACGAAAGCCGCAGAGTGATTGACCAATACATCCGCGACCGCCAGCTCAATGCCATGCGCCTGTCGGGCCGCAAGGTAGGCTCGGGCAGAAGCGGCGACCGCGCCATCGAGGTATTCAACCCCTACACCGAAAAGCTGCTGGGCACCGTGCCCAAGGCCACGCTGGAGGAGGTGCGCCAAACCTTTGCCAGGGCCCATGCCTACAAGCCGCAGCTCACGCGCTATGAACGCGCGGCTATCCTGAACCGCGCGGCTGCCATCATCCAGTCGCGCCTCTCCGAGGTCGCCAACCTGATCACCGCCGAAGCGGGCCTGTGCCTGAAGGACGCCCTTTATGAAGCTGGCCGCGTCAGCGACGTGCTGCTGTTCGGCGCGACCGAGGTGCTCAAGGACGACGGCCAGATCTTCAGCTGCGACCTCACGCCCCACGGCAAAAAGCGCCGCGTCTACACGCACCGCTCGCCGCTGCTGGGCGTGATCACCGCGATCACGCCCTTCAATCACCCGATGAACCAGGTGGCGCACAAGGTGGTGCCCAGCATCGCGACCAACAACCGCATGGTGCTCAAGCCGTCCGAGAAGGTGCCCTTCTCGGCCCTGCTGTTTGCCGACATCCTGTACCAGGCGGGACTGCCGCCCGAGATGCTCAGCGTGGTGACGGGCGACCCGCGCGAGATCGCCGACGAGCTGATCACCAACCCGCTGGTCGACCTGGTGACCTTTACCGGTGGCGTGGCCATAGGCAAGTACATCGCTGCAAAAGCCGGCTACCGCCGCGTGGTGCTGGAGCTGGGCGGCAACGACCCCATCATCGTGATGGAGGACGCCGACATTGACGAAGCTTCCACACTGGCCGTGCAGGGCTCCTACAAAAACTCGGGCCAGCGCTGCACCGCCATCAAGCGGTTGTTGGTGCATGAAGCGGTGGCGGGTGAGTTCGTGGAGCAGGTGCGGGCCAAGACCCTGGCCTGGAAGTACGGCGACCCCACCGACAAGGCCAACGACATGGGCACGGTGATCGACGAACAGGCCGCCATGCTGTTCGAGTCGCGCGTCAACGATGCGGTGGCGCAGGGCGCAAAGCTGCTGGCCGGCAACCAGCGCCGCGGCGCGCTCTATTCACCCACGCTGCTGGACCATGTGTTGCCGCAGATGACGGTGGCGCGCGAGGAAACCTTCGGGCCGGTTTCACCGGTCATACGGTTTAAAAACATCGACGAAGCCATTGAGATTTCCAACGGCACGGCCTACGGCCTGTCGAGCGCGGTGTGCACCAACCGCCTGGACTACATCAACCGTTTTGTGAGTGAGCTGCACGTCGGCACGGTCAATGTGCGTGAGGTGCCGGGCTATCGCCTGGAGCTCACGCCTTTCGGCGGCATCAAGGATTCGGGCCTGGGGTATAAGGAAGGCGTGCAGGAGGCGATCAAGAGCTTCACCAATTTGAAAACCTACTCGCTCCCCTGGAATGCCTGACTTCTGAGGAACTCATATGCTGAGCTTTGACGACATCGAACGACTCTTCGAAGAGCGCGGCGGCGAACAATATAGCGGCGAGCCCGTGACGCAGCTGCAGCACGCGCTGCAGACGGCCGCATTGGCTGAGGCCGAAGGCGCTGGCGATGCGCTGGTCACCGCTGCCTTGCTGCACGACTTGGGCCATTTGCTGCACGACCTGGGCGAGACGCCTTCGCTGCGTGGTGTGGACGATGTACACCAGTACCGTGCATTGCCGTTTTTGCGCGGGCTTTTCCCGGATGCGGTGCTGGATGCGATCAAGCTGCATGTGGATGCCAAGCGCTACCTGTGCGCGGCCCGGCGTGGCTACCATTCCAGCCTCTCGGCGGATTCCAAGCGCAGCCTGTTGCTGCAGGGCGGCATTTTTACGGCCGAGGAAGCTGCGCGTTTCATGGCCCAGCCCGGTGCGCAAGACGCGGTAAAACTGCGTCTCTGGGACGACCTCGCGAAGGACGCCAACAAGGCCACGCCGCCGCTGGCGCATTACCTGGCGCGGGCCCGGCGTTGCGCCCTTCCCGCCGCAGAGCCTTCGCTTGCCGCCTGAAGTCCTGGCCCTGACCTGGCCGGTGCTGTGCGCCGTGCTGTTCGGCGCGCTGCTGCACGCGGGCTGGAACGCGCTGGTCAAGTCCAGCGTCGACAAGTCCATGGACATGGCGGTGATCCACCTGATCGGTTCGGTGCTGGCCTTGCCGCTGGTGCTGATGGCCGGCCTGCCGCGCATGGAGGCTTGGCCTTTCATCGGCGCTTCGGTGCTGATCCACATCGGCTACTACATCGCCACCACGCAGGCCTACAAGCATGGCGACCTCGGGCTCACTTATCCGCTGATGCGCGGCGTGGCGCCGTTGCTGGTGGCGCTGTCGGCCACCTTCACGCTGGGCGAAACTTTGACGCCGCTGGCCTGGGCCGGGATCATCGGCATCTGCGGCGGCGTGCTGGTGCTGGGCCTGAGCCGCCACGCGCTGCAAGCGCGCAAGGCCGTTGGCTTCGCGCTGGCCAATGCGGTCATCATCGCGATCTATACGGTGGTCGACGGGCTGGGTGTTCGGGCTTCGGGCAACGCGCTGCAATATGTCGCCGCGCTGTTCCTGCTCGACGGCTGGCCCTTCGGCCTCCTGATGATGGCGCGCCGCGGCCGTGCCATGGCCGACTACGCGCGCCATCGCTGGCCCGTGGCCACCGGTGGCGCGCTGGCTTCGCTGGGCTCTTACGGCATCGCGCTGTGGGCCATGACGCGGGCGCCCGTGGCCACGGTGGCGGCGCTGCGCGAAACCTCCGTGCTGTTCGCGGTGCTGCTCGGCTGCTGGCTGCTCAAGGAGACCTTCACGCTGCGCCGCTTTGCCGGCAGCTGTGCGATTGTGGGCGGCGTGATGGCGATACGTCTGGCCTAGTCCCCGATCCCGCCCCTGTTCGCCCGCGCTAGCCAGTTTTGATGTGAGGCCCGCACCATGACCATCCCGACACTTCCCGGCCATGCAGAAATCATCATTGTGGGCGGCGGCATCGCCGGCTGCTCGGTGGCCTACCACCTGGCCAAAATGGGCAAGACAGATGTGCTGCTGCTCGAGCAGGGCAAGCTCACCAGCGGCACCACCTGGCACGCGGCCGGCCTGGTCGGCCAGATGCGGCCCAACCGCAACATGACGCAGATGAGCAAGTACGGCATAGAGCTGTATGCCTCGCTGGAGGCGGAGACGGGCCTGGCCACCGGCTGGAAACAATGCGGCAGCGTCAATGTGGCGCGCACGCCCGAGCGCATGAAGGTGCTCAGGAAGCAGGTGGCCATGGCCAACAGCTTTGGCGTTGAATGCCACGAAATATCACCCCAGGAAGCCGGCGACAAATATCCCATCATGCGCACCGACGACTTGCAGGGCGCGATCTGGCTGCCGGGCGATGGCAAGGCCAACCCGGCCGACCTGTGCATGTCGCTGGCCAAGGGCGCGCGCAATCGCGGCGTGAAGATGCTGGAAGGCATCGAAGTGACGGGCGTCATCATCGAAAACGGCAGGGCCGTGGGCGTGCGCACCGCGCAGGGCGAGGTGCGCTGCGAGGTCCTCGTCAACTGTGCCGGCCAATGGGCGCGGCAGTTCGGCAGGCTCGCGGGCGTGAACGTGCCGCTGTATTCGGCCGAGCATTTCTACATCGTCACCGGCAAGATTCCCGGGGTACACCCCATGCTGCCGGTGATGCGTGACCCCGACGGCTACATCTACTACAAGGAAGAAGTCGGCGGCCTGGTGATGGGCGGCTTCGAGCCGCAAGCCAAACCCTGGAGGATGGACCCGATTCCTTCGACCTTCCAGTTCGAATTGCTGGATGAAGACTGGGACCAGTTCGAGCCCCTGATGACCGCCGCGCTGCACCGCACGCCCTGCCTGGAAACGGCCGAGGTCAAGATGCTGCTCAACGGCCCCGAAAGCTTCACGCCCGACGGCAACTTCATCCTGGGCGAAGCGCCCGAGCTGCGCAATTATTTTGTCTGCGCGGGTTTTAACTCGGCCGGCATTGCCAACAGCGGCGGCGCGGGCCGGCTCATGGCCGAATGGATAGTCGGCGGCGAGCCCGGCACCGACTTGTGGGACGTGGACATACGCCGCTTCGGCAGCTTCACCGGCAACCGCAAGGCCCTGGCCGAGCGCACCGGCGAAACCCTGGGCCTGCATTACGCCATGCGCTGGCCGCGCCAGGAGCTGGAAACGGCAAGGCCGCTGCGCACCTCGCCGCTGTACGACATGCTGGCCGCCAGGGGGGCGGAGTTCGGCAGCAAGAATGGCTGGGAGCGGGCGAGCTATTTCAGGCCGGAAGGCGTGCCCAGGCCCGAACACACCCTGGGCAAACCCGGCTGGCTGCCCTGGATGATTGAAGAGCAGAAGGCCACACGCGAAACCGTGGCCCTCTACGACCAGACTTCGTTTTCCAAATACCTGCTGCAGGGCCGCGATGCGCTGGCCGTGCTGCAGCGCCTGTGCGCCAACGAGATGGATGTGCCCGTCGGCAAGATGGTTTACACCGCCATGCTCAACGAGCGCGGCGGTTTTGAAAGCGACCTCACGGTGATGCGGCAAGCCGTGGACCGCTTTATGGTCATCACCGGTTCGGCGCAAACCGTGCGCGACTTCGACTGGATCACGCGGCACATAGCCGACACCGAACACGCGGTGCTGACCGATGTGTCGGCGATGTATGCGGTGCTGTCGCTCATGGGCCCGAAAGCGCGCGAGCTGCTGGCGCTGGTCAGCCCCGACGACCTGTCGCCCGAGGCCTTGAAGTTTTCGTGGACAAAAGAAATAGACCTGGGCTTTGCGCGCGTGCGCGCGGCGCGCATGAGTTATGTGGGCGGGCCGGGCTTTGAGCTGTATGTGCCGGTTGAGATGGCGCGCCATGTCTACCTCGCGCTCATGGACGCCGGTCGGGCGCTGGGCATTCGCGACGCGGGCTATTACGCGCTGGATGCCTTGCGCATAGAACAAGGCCGGCGTGCCTGGGGAGCGGAGCTTGGCCCGGACGAAACGCCGTGGGAGGCCGGGCTGGCCTTCAGCGTCAAACTGGACAAGCCGGCAGACTTCATCGGCAAGGCCGCGCTGCTCAATTCACAGGGCTTGGCGTTGCGCAAGAAGCTGGTGACGCTGGTGTTCGATATGCCGGACGCCTTTGCCTGGGGCGGCGAGGCCATTGTGCTGGGAGGCCAGTCAGTGGGCGAGATCTCCTCGGTCGGCTGGAGCCCGCTGGCCGGGGCTTGCGTGGCCCTGGGCTATGTGCGCGGCGGTAGCGCGAACCATGCGCATGACGGAACGCCGGCGCAGATCGAGCTGTGGGGCGAGCGTGTGGGCGTGAAGCTGTACGACCGCTGGCCGCCTGCAAAATCCGGTTGAGTTCTTTTATGCGCCCTCGGGCAAATCCATGCCGACAAAACGCACGGTGACACGTGTGCCCGGCGTTTGCGTATGGCCCGGCAAGGCGGCATCCTCGATCGAAATCGTCGCGCCATGCTGCTTGGCGATCTCCAGCACGATCGCGAGACCCAGGCCCGAGCCGTCCACATTGGTGCCCAGCGCGCGGTAAAAAGGCTGGAACACCAGCTCGCGTTCCGACTCCAGGATGCCCGGCCCCGAGTCTTCCACCAGCAGCACCAGCACGCCGCTGAAACGGTCGGTCATCAGCCGCAGCGTGACCTGGCCTTTTTCGGGCGTGTAGTTGATGGCGTTATCCAGCAGGTTGCGCACCAGCTCCTTGAGCAGGGTCGCGTTGCCTTCGAGCTGCGTGGCCTGTTCGCCGGCATCGGGCCCGTCGTAGCCGAGGTCTATCTGCTTTTCGAGCGCGCGCGGCACCGAGTCGGCCATCACTTCCGAGACGATGTGCACCAGGTCGATATGCTGCTTGGCCAGGCTGCGGCCGGTGGTTTCCGCGCGCGCCAGGGCCAACAGCTGGTTGACGGTGTGGGTGGCGCGTATGCTGGCGCGGCCTATGTGCTTGAGCGACTTCTTGAGTTCGTCGGCATCGGTTTCGCGCTGCGCCAGGTCGGCCTGCATGCGCAGGCCCGCCAGCGGCGTCTTGAGCTGGTGGGCCGCGTCGGCCAGGAAGCGTTTTTGCGTGGTCAGCGAGACCTTGAGCCGGCTCAGCAGGTCGTTGATGGAGGACACCAGCGGCGCGACCTCCTCGGGTACCGCGGTCTCGTCCAGCGGGCTCATGTCGTCGGACTTGCGCGCGCGTATGCGCTTTTCAAGCTGGGCCAGCGGCTTGATGCCGCGCACCAGCGCCAGCCACACCAGCAGCACGGCCAGCGGCAGCGTGACGAACTGCGGCACCATGGTGCCCTTGACGATTTCGGTGGCCAGGGTCTTGCGTTTTTCCAGCGTCTCGGCCACCTGCACCAGCACCATCGCCGGCTGCGAGCCGGCGGGCGCGGCCTTCACGTCCACCTTGAGCCAGGTGTAGGCCACGCGCACGTCCTCGCCCTGGATCACGTCCTCGCGCAGCCGCACTTCGCCGTTGGTGGGCTTGTCTTCGTCAGGCGGCGCGGGCAGGTCGTGCTCGCCGCCCAGGTGCTCGCCCTGCGTGCCCACCACCTGGTAGTAGACGAGGTCGGTGTCGTCGGCGCGCAGGATTTCGCGCGCGGGCGCCGTCAGGGTGAACTGCACCTGGTTGTTCTTGACCACCACCAGCTTGGCCAGCGCCTGTACGTTGTATTCGAGAGCGCGGTCGAAAGGCTTGCCCGCGATGTTCTGCGCCACCAGCCAGGTCAGCGCCAGGCTGATGGGCCACAGCAGCAGCAGCGGCGTGAGCATCCAGTCGAGGATCTCGCCGAAGAGGCTGCGGCGTTCGCGCTGGAAGAGTCTTAGAGCCACAGAACTGTTTGCCCCCACGCTCCCCACTTCGTGTGGTTCGCTGCCCCCCGAGGGGGCGCTGCGCCTGCGGCCCGGCGAGGCCGGTTCCGCGGCCCCTGCTGGAAAATGCAGGGGTCGTTAGTGAGCAAACTTGGGGACATCGCTCATCCAGGAATCTTTTCCAGGCAGTAGCCCAGGCCGCGCACGGTCGCGATCCGCACCGGGCCTTTTTCAATCTTTTTGCGCAGACGATGGATGTAGACCTCGATCGCGTTGTTGCTGACTTCCTCGCCCCATTCGCACAGGCGCTCCACCAGCTGGTCCTTGCTGACCAACCGGCCGGCGCGTTGCAGCAGGACTTCGAGCAGGCCGAGTTCGCGCGCCGACAGCTCCAGCATCTGGCCGTCTATGGTGGCAACGCGGCCGGCCTGGTCGTAGACCAGCGGGCCGTGCTTGATGGTGCTGCTGGCGCCGCCCATGCCGCGGCGTATCAGCGCGCGCACGCGGGCTTCGAGTTCCTGCAGCGAAAACGGTTTGGCCATGTAGTCGTCGGCGCCGTAGTCCAGGCCTTTGACACGCTCTTCCACGCTGTCGGCGGCCGTCAGGATCAGCACCGGCATGGCCGAGCCGCGCGCGCGCAGGCGCTTGAGCACTTCCAGGCCGTGCATGCGCGGCAGTCCCAAATCGAGGATGAGCAAATCGAATTCAGTGTTGGTCAGCAGCGCGGCGTCGGCTTCGGTGCCGCTGGCCACATGGTCGGCCGCCGCGCCGGAGGCGCGCAAAGTGCGCAGCAGGCCATCGGCCAGCACCTGGTCGTCTTCGGCAATCAGAATACGCATGGTTGTCTCCAGATATCAGCCCCTTGTGTCCTGGGGCGATTGTGTGTTCCCGGACAAATTCTAGGCTTTTGTCGCCTCCGCTTTGCTGACACGGCAATGCAATCAAGCGCCTGCATAAGCCTCCAGCCCCAGCGCCACCACGGTGGCCACATCATGCCCCACAGCCTGGCGAAATTCGTCCTCGGCCTGGCGCACCGCCTGGTGGAAGGCTTCCAGCCAGAGCAGGCCCGATTCGGTGAACATCACCCGGCGGGCACGTTTGTCGTGCGGATCGGGCTGGCGCGTGACCAGGCCCCAGGCCTCGCACTGGTCGACCAGGTCGCCCATGGCCTGCTTGCTCATGCCGGCGCTCAGCGCCAGGTCGGTCAGGCGCGAGCCGCCCACGGCCAGGTGGCGCGTGATGTGGATGTGGGCGGCGCCGACCTGGTCGCGTGCCGCGAGGTTGGACAGCGCCAGCGGCACTTCCACGCTACTGGCCATCAGCGAGAGCACGCGTTCATCGAAGCGGCGCAGCGCGTGGCCCATGAGCCGCCCCAGGTGGGTCTGCCGCCAGCCGGCCTCGGTCGCGCCGAAGGGGCTGGGCATCGGGCTTGGAAGTGTCGTTTCCGCCATAAAAGCATGGTAATCCAGTTGATCAGGCAAACTGACTAAAAATAGGGTTTACTTATTTTTATAGCGCCCATAAAGTACTGATCATGCATCCAGCGCTGTGATTAAAAGCAGATGCTGGAATCCAGGCAACAAGTTTTACATCATTGATTTTCAAGGAGTTTTTCATGGAACTGACCAACAAGCTGAACCCCGCCCAGAACCCCGTGCAAAGCGCCGCCCTGAACACCGAAAAGGCCAAGGCCCTGCAGGCCGCGCTGGCCCAGATCGAAAAGCAGTTCGGCAAAGGCACCATCATGAAGCTGGGCGACGGCGAAGTGATTGAAGACATCCAGGTCGTTTCCACCGGTTCCCTGGGCCTGGACATCGCCCTGGGCGTGGGCGGCCTGCCGCGCGGCCGGGTGGTTGAAATCTACGGCCCGGAATCTTCGGGCAAGACCACGCTGACCCTGCAGGTCATCGCTGAAATGCAAAAACTGGGCGGCACCTGCGCTTTTGTGGACGCCGAGCACGCGCTGGACATCCAGTACGCGCAAAAGCTGGGCGTGAACCTGCAGGACCTGCTGATTTCCCAACCCGACACCGGTGAGCAGGCGCTTGAAATCGTCGACTCCCTGACCCGCTCCGGCGCGGTGGACCTGATCATCGTCGACTCGGTGGCGGCGCTCACGCCCAAGGCCGAGCTCGAAGGCGAAATGGGCGACTCGCTGCCCGGCCTGCAGGCCCGTTTGATGAGCCAGGCGCTGCGCAAGCTCACCGCCACCATCAAGAAGGCCAACTGCACGGTCATCTTCATCAACCAGATCCGCATGAAGATCGGCGTGATGTTCGGCTCGCCCGAAACCACCACAGGCGGCAACGCGCTGAAGTTCTACGCCTCGGTGCGCCTGGACATCCGACGCATCGGCTCCATCAAGAAGGGCGAAGAGGTGATCGGCAACGAGACCCGCGTCAAGGTGGTCAAGAACAAGGTGGCCTCGCCCTTCAAGACGGCGGAGTTCGACATTCTTTACGGCGAGGGCATCAGCCGCCTGGGCGAGGTGCTGGACCTGGGCGTGGCTGGCCACATCGTCGAGAAAGCCGGCGCCTGGTACGCCTTCAACGGCGAAAAAATCGGCCAGGGCCGCGACAATTCGCGTGAATTCCTCAAGGAAAACCCCGAACTCGCGATCGAGATCGAAAACAAGGTGCGCGAATCGCTGGGCATTCCGCTGGTGCAGGTTGCCGGCAGTGTCGACGCCCCGGCCGAAAAGCCGGCCAAGGCTGAAAAAGCCGAGAAGGCCGAAAAGCCCGCCAAGGCCGCAGCCTGATAGCTGGCAGCCAGCCTGGGAGCGTGAAGCAGCCGCCAAAAGGCAGTGCTTGCGCGGCCCGGGCCGATTGACCATGGACAAGCCCTCAGATCGCAAACCCCCGAAACCCGCCACTCGAGCGGGTTTCGGCCTTTCGCTCAAGGGCCGTGCCTTGCGTTACCTGGCCGGGCGCGAGCATTCACGCGCTGAGCTGGAACGCAAACTCGCGCCCCATGAGGAAACGCCGGGCCAGCTGGCCCAGGTGCTGGACGACTTGCAGGCCAAGGACTTCATCAGCGAGGCGCGTGTGGTCGAATCGGTGATCAACCGGCGCGCCGGCCGTTTTGGCGCGGCGCGCATCAAGCATGAATTGCTGGGCAAGGGCCTCAGCGCGGAGCGCGTGGCCGGCGCCATGGACAGCCTCAGGGGCAGCGAATTGGAGCGCGCCCGCGAGATCTGGCGCAAAAAATTCGAGGGGCCGGCGCCTGACGCGGCCGGCCGCGCCAAACAGATGCGTTTTCTGGCGGCGCGGGGCTTCGGCGGTGAAGTCATCCGCCGCGTCGTATCGCAGGCGGACGAGGACTGAGCTTAGAGGCTCAACATCAGTTTCAGGTTTTGCACGGCGGCACCCGAAGCACCCTTGCCCAGGTTGTCCAGCCGCGCCACCAGCACGGCCTGGCGGTGCTCTTCATTGGCGAACACGCGCAGTTCCATCTTGTTGGTGTCGTTGAGCGCCAGCGCATCGAGTTTGTTCGATTCGGGCGCGGCTTCCACGGTCACCCATTCGCTGCCGGCGTAATGTTTGGCGAGCATGTCCTGCAATTGCGCGCCGGTCGGCTTGCCGGGCAGCAGGTCCAGGTGCAGCGGCAGTTGCACCAGCATGCCCTGCTTGAAGTTGCCGACGGAAGGGATGAACACCGGGCGGCGCGACAGGCCGGTGTATTTCATGATCTCGGGCAGGTGCTTGTGCTTCAGGCCCAGGCCGTAGAGCTCAAACGCGGGCGCGGTGCCGGCCTCGTAGTCTTCAATCATTTGTCGTCCGCCGCCGGAGTAACCGCTCACGGCGGGAAGGCTCAGGGGGAAATCGGCCGGTATCGCGCCGGCGTCGACCAGCGGGCGGATCAGCGCGATCGCGCCGGTGGCATAGCAGCCGGGGTTGCCGACACGGTCGGCGGCCGCCACGGCGGCGCGCTGCGTCTGCGTGAGTTCGGGAAAGCCGTAGACCCAGCCGGGCACGGTGCGGTGCGCGGTGGAGGCGTCGATGACCTTGGGTTTCTTGCCGGTCAGGGAGTCGATCATGGCCACCGATTCGCGCGCCGCATCGTCGTGCAGGCACAGGATCACCATGTCCACCTGCGCCATCAGCGCGCGCTTGGCCGCCGCATCCTTGCGCAGATCGGGCGCGATGCTGACCAGCTCGATTTGCGGCATGGCTTGCAGCCGTTCGCGGATCTGCAGGCCCGTGGTGCCGGCTTCTCCGTCAATAAAAACTTTGGGCATGAATGAGGACTTCCAGGGACTGAGAACAGAACGAAATACGCAAATAAGGCAAATACAGGGGCGCGCCAGCAGGCCAAAAACGCCTTAAAAATGCCCAATTCGGGGCTATTTCGGGGTGTAAGCCGGGCACAAGAATTGTGCGTCGCACCATGATACAGTTCTGCGTTGCTGCCTGCAGTGACCGCCGACGTGGTTTTTTGGGCCGGTGTGGCCTGTTTCCGACACCCCACAGCCCTGTCCAAATCCCAGTTGCACCCCCTCTTTTACTGAATTCTGAAGGTCTTTCATGAAAATTCACGAGTACCAGGGCAAGGAAATCTTGCGCAATTTTGGTGTGCCTGTGCCGCGCGGCATTCCGGCGTTCACGGTGCAGGAAGCGGTGGAAGCCGCCCAGAAGCTAGGCGGCCCGGTATGGGTGGTCAAGGCGCAAATCCACGCGGGCGGCCGCGGCAAGGGCGGCGGCGTGAAGGTCGCCAAGACCATTGAGGACGTCAAGCGCATCGCCGGCGAAATCCTGGGCATGCAGCTCAAGACGCACCAGACCGGCCCCGAAGGCCAGAAAGTCCGCCGCCTCTATATTGAAGACGGCGCCGACATCCAGAAGGAATATTACGTCTCGGCCGTGACCGACCGCGAGTCGCAAAAGGTGGCCTTTATCGCCTCCAGCGAAGGCGGCATGGACATCGAAGAGGTGGCCCATTCCCACCCCGAAAAAATCATCAAGGTGTTTGTCGATCCGCTGGTCGGCATGACGGACGCCCAGGCCAAGGAAATCGCAAGCGGCATCGGCATGCCTGCCGACTCCGTGCCGCAGACCGTCGACATCCTGCAAAAGCTCTACAAGTGCTACATGGATACCGACGCTTCGCTGGTTGAAATCAACCCGCTGAACCGCAACAGCAAGGGCGAAGTCATGGCGCTGGACGCGAAGTTCAACTTCGACGCCAACGCGCTGTTCCGCCACCCCGAAATCGTCGCCTACCGCGACCTGGACGAGGAAGACCCGGCTGAAGTCGAAGCCAGCAAGTTCGACCTGGCCTACATCAGCCTGGACGGCAACATCGGCTGCCTGGTCAACGGCGCGGGCCTGGCCATGGCGACCATGGACACCATCAAGCTGTTCGGCGGCGAGCCGGCCAACTTCCTGGACGTGGGCGGCGGCGCGACGGCTGAAAAAGTCACCGAAGCCTTCAAGATCATGCTGAAGAACCCCGATGTCAAAGGCATCCTGGTCAACATCTTCGGCGGCATCATGAAGTGCGACACCATCGCCGACGGCGTCATCACCGCCTGCAAGGCCGTGAACCTCTCCGTGCCGCTGGTCGTGCGCATGAAGGGCACTAACGAAGACCTGGGCAAGAAGATGCTGGCCGACTCCGGTCTGCCCATCATTGCCGCAGACACCATGGCCGAAGCCGCGACCAAAATCGTGGCCGCCGTCAAGTAAGCCCAGGAGAACACAAGCATGTCGATCTACATCAACAAACACACCAAAGTCATCACCCAGGGCATCACCGGCAAGACCGGCCAGTTCCACACCCGCATGTGCCGCGACTACGCGAACGGCAAAGAGGCGTTTGTGGCCGGTGTGAACCCCAAGAAAGCCGGCGAAGACTTCGAAGGCATCCCGATTTTCGCCAATGTGACCGAGGCCGCCAAGGCCACCGGCGCCACGGTGTCCGTCATCTATGTGCCACCCGCGGGCGCCGCCGCCGCGATCTGGGAAGCCGTGGAGGCCAATCTGGACCTGGCGATCTGCATTACCGAAGGCATTCCGGTCAAGGACATGCTGGAAGTGCGCAACCGCATGAAGGCCAAGGAAGCCGCCGGCGGCAAGAAAACCCTGCTGCTGGGCCCCAACTGCCCAGGCCTGATCACGCCCGACGAAATCAAGATTGGCATCATGCCGGGCCATATCCATCGCAAGGGCCGTATCGGCGTGGTCAGCCGCTCCGGTACGCTGACCTATGAAGCCGTGGCGCAGCTCACCGAAATCGGCCTGGGCCAGTCCAGCGCCGTGGGCATCGGCGGCGACCCGATCAACGGTCTCAAGCACATCGACGTGATGAAGGCCTTCAATGACGACCCGGACACCGACGCCGTCATCATGATCGGCGAAATCGGCGGCCCCGATGAAGCCGAAGCCGCCCAATGGTGCAAAGCCAACATGAAAAAACCCATCGTCGGCTTCATCGCCGGCGTGACGGCCCCGGCCGGCAAGCGCATGGGCCATGCGGGCGCGCTGATCTCCGGCGGCGCCGACACGGCCGACGCCAAGCTGGCCATCATGGAAGCCTGCGGCTTCACCGTGACGCGCAATCCTTCCGAAATGGCCAAACTGCTCAAAGCACTGCTGTGAATAAGCAGTAATACGAATTCCGGCGGAAGCAGCCGGGGCGTAAACTGAAAGCCATTTGAAAGAAAGCGCTCATCGGCGCTTTTTTTCATTCATAACAGGAGATAGCCATGTTTTTCGGACTGGACCTCGCGTCCCCGCTTTTCTGGAGTGCTTTTGGCTCCATCATCCTCGCCAACATCGTGCTGTCCGGCGACAACGCCGTGGTGATCGCCATGGCGGCGCGCACGCTCAAGCCCGAGCAGCGCGGCAAGGCCATCTTCTGGGGCAGCGCCGCGGCCATCGTCATGCGTATCGTGCTGACCATTGTGGCGATCCAGCTGCTGACCCTGCCCTACCTGAAACTCGTAGGCGCGATCCTGCTGGTCTACATCGGCGTGGACCTGCTCAAGGGCGAGGATGACGAAGACGGCGAAGGCCATGAAATCAACGGCATGATGGCCGCCATCCGCACCATCCTGATCGCCGACCTGGTCATGAGCCTGGACAACGTGCTGGCTGTGGCCGCCGCCGCCAAGGGCAACCTGCCGCTGCTGATCCTGGGCCTGCTGGTGAGCATCCCGCTGATCATTTTCGGCGCCACTCTGCTGACCAAGGTCATGGAGCGCTTCCCCATCATCATCACCATAGGCGCCGCCCTGCTCGGTTTCCTGGCCGGCGAAATGCTGCTGACCGACCCGGCTGTGGCCGGCTATTTCGGCGCCGTCAGCGAGCAAACGGTGACCTTTGGCGGGATTCTGGGCGCTGTGCTGGTCGTGGCGCTGGGCACCTACCTCACCAAACGGCAGCAGAAAAACGCCCCTTCCGCCTGAAATCCGCCCGCCAATCCCGCAGCAGCGGGACGGAGCGCGTTCCCTTGCCTGAAGCCCGCATGATGCGGGCTTTTGCACATCCGCCGAAATACCACTTATTTGCAACAGTCGGCATGGCTGCCGTGCAAAAGTCCCTTGTCCAGCCGCACCCCGTCTGTTAATGTCCCCTATCAGGAGACTTGTAACCTGCCGAAACAAAGGGCGGCAGGCATCGTCTGGTGCGCCAAAACGACGGCGCTTACCGGGCGGCCGGTAATACAAAGCAATTAAAAATCGTCTAGCTTATGCACAGCGAAACAGGACAAGGGACGGGTAGTGGCCAAATCATCTAGAAAGCTGAGTCAGTTCTGGCGGGCCGACTGGTTTGTCGGTGTCCTGGTGGTGCTGGCCGTCCTTTTTCTGCACGGCCTGACCGATTTCTTCGGCACCCTGGAGCGCCGCTACTACGACTTCGCGAGCACCAGCACCTCGCGCCAGCCTTCCGACCGCATCGCCATCATCGCTATCGACGACCAGAGCATTGCCAACATCGGGCGCTGGCCCTGGCCGCGCGACGTGCATGCGCAGCTGATCGACCAGCTTTCGGCCGCCAAGGCCAAAACCATCGCGCACACGGCCTTTTTCTTCGAACCGCAGACGGACCGCGGGCTGGTGTTCATCCGCAAAATGAAGGAGGCGCTCGGTCCGGCCGCGGATCCGGCCGCCGCGACTCCTGGCGGCTTGCCCGAACAGCTCGGCAAGGTCATCGCCGAGGCCGAAGTCGCCCTGGACACCGACGCCAAGCTCGCGGCCAGTATGAGCAAGGCCGGCAACGTCCTGGTGCCCTCGGTTTTCCAACTGGGCGTACCGCAGGGCCGCCCCGACAATCCGCTGCCAGCTTATGCCCTGAAAAGCACGGTGGACGAAACCAACAATTTCTCGCTGCCGGCCATACGCGGGCAGCAGCCCATCGAGCAGATAGGTGCGGCGGCCGCCGGCATCGCTCACCTCAACCAGCTGCCCGACGTGGACGGCGCCGTGCGCCAGGAACCGCTGTTGATCAATTACTACGGCAAGGCCGTGCCCTCCATGAGCCTGCTGGTGGCGGCCAAGAGCCTGAACCTCGGGCCGGCGGACATCAAGCTTAATGTGGGCGAGTCGGTGCAGATCGGCAAGCTGATGGTCAAGACCGACGAATCGGCCTTGATGCTGCCGCAGTTCTACAAGGGCAGGGACGGCCGGCCCGCTTTCGCGGTGGACTCGTTCTATGACGTGATCTCCGGAAAAATCCCGGCTGCCAAATACGCCGACAAGATCGTGATCATTGGTGCCACCGCTGCAGGCGTGGGCACCCAGTTCCCGACCCCGGCCGGCCCCGGACTTTCGCCGGCGGAAACCATTGCGCACATCACGTCCAGCATCCTGAGCGAGCATTTCATCGTGCAGCCGGGCTGGGGTGTGTGGGCCACTCTGGGGGTGCTGCTGCTGGTGGCCGGCTATCTGATTGCCGGCCTGCCCAGGCTGTCGGCGGGCAAGGCCGCCATCGTCACCCTGGTGCTGTTCGTGGTGCTGCTGGTAGTTGAATACAGCCTGCTGTCGGCGGCGGCGACCTGGCTCAAGTTCGTCTTCCCCGCTGCGCTTCTGGTTATAGGCCACCTGGCGCTGACCACCAAGCGTTTCCTCATGACCGAGGCCGGCAAGCTCAAGTCCGACGAAGAGTCGGCCGAAACCAACCGCATGATGGGCCTGGCGCTGCAAGGCCAGGGCCAGCTCGACATGGCTTTCGACCGCTTCCGCCGCGTGCCCTTCACCGACGCGCTGATGGACAACATGAACAACCTCGCGCTGGACTTCGAGCGCAAGCGGCAGTTCAACAAGGCCCAGGCCGTGTACGAGTACATGGCCACTTACAACAAGAACCACAAGGACCTGCAGTCCAAGCTCAACCGCGCCAAAAACCTGTCGGAGACGGTCATCCTTGGCGGCAGCGGCTCCCACCCCGGCGGCACCATGCTGCTGGACGGCGGCGCCGTCGAAAAACCCATGCTGGGCCGCTACCAGGTGGAAAAAGAGCTGGGCAAGGGCGCCATGGGCGTGGTCTATCTCGGCAAGGACCCCAAGATAGGCCGTGTCGTGGCCATCAAGACCATGGCGCTGAGCCAGGAGTTCGAGGGCGAGGAGCTCGACGACGCGCGCGAGCGTTTCTTCCGCGAGGCCGAGACGGCCGGGCGCCTGCAGCACCAGAACATCGTGACGATTTTTGATGCGGGCGAGGAGCACGACCTGGCCTACATCGCGATGGAATTCCTCAAGGGCAAGGACCTGGCCGACGTCACCAAGGACGGCAGCCTGCTGCCCGTGCCCAAGGTCCTGTCCATCGTGGCGCGGGTGGCCGAAGCCCTGGCCTACGCGCACAAGCAGAACGTGGTGCACCGGGATATCAAGCCGGCCAACATCATGTATGAGATCGACAGCGATACGGTGAAGGTGACCGACTTCGGCATCGCCCGCATCACCGACTCCAGCAAGACCAAGACCGGCCTGGTGCTGGGCACGCCCAGCTTCATGTCGCCCGAGCAGATCGCCGGCAAGAAGGTCGACGGGCGCTCGGACCTGTATTCGCTGGGGGTGATGCTGTTCCAGATGCTGGCCGGCGTGCTGCCTTTCCGGGGCGACTCCATGGCCGAACTGATGTACAAGATCGCCAACGAAGAGGCGCCGGACATCCGCATCATCCGCAAGGAGCTGCCCGCCCGGCTGGCCGAGGTGGTCGCGCTGTCGCTGGCCAAAAAACCCGAGCTTCGCTACCAGGATGGCGATCGTTTCGCCGCCGACCTGCGCGAGGTCATCGCGGCCCTGGAAGGCGGCGCGCCCCTGGCCGCCCCCGCTTCTTCGCCTCGTGCCGCCCCGCCGGCCGCGCCTGCGGCCACATTCGACGCCACCGTGGTGCAATCCGCCCCCGCCGCGCAGGCGGCCGAACCCAGGGCCTATGATGCCACCCAGGCCTTGAATGCCGGCGCAGCCCAGACCTTTGACAAAACCGTTGTCTCCAGGCCGCCCGCCGCCGACAAAGATACCCAGTGACAACACGAACAAGATGATTTACGAGATTTGTACACATACCGACCCAGGGTTGACGCGGGACAACAACGAGGATGCGGTGGCGTTTGACCCGGCGACGCGGCTGTGCATCCTGGCGGACGGCATGGGCGGTTACAACGCCGGTGAGATCGCCAGCGGCATGGCCGTGGCCTTCATCAAGTCGGAAATGGGGCGCTGGCTGTCCCAGGCCGGCCGTCATGCGAATGCCAAGGAAGTGCGCCGGGCGCTGGAAATCTGCGTGGAAAACGCCAATCATTCGATTTTCAACGCGGCCAACTCCAATCCCCAGTACACGGGCATGGGCACTACGCTGGTCGTGGGCGTTTTCCAGGATGGGCGCCTGATGCTGGGCCATATCGGCGATTCGCGCTGCTACCGCCTGCGCGGCCAGGAATTCCAGCAGATTACCAAGGACCATTCGCTGCTCCAGGAGCAGATCGACGCCGGGCTCATCACGCCCGAGCAGGCGCTGACCTCCCTGAACAAGAACCTGGTGACGCGTGCCCTGGGCGTGGAAGACACCGTGCTGGTAGAGGTCAACGAACACCGCGTGGAGCCGGGCGATCTTTACCTGATGTGTTCCGACGGCCTGTCGGACATGGTGGTGGATCCGGGTATTGCCGCCATCCTGACAGGCGTGGGGACGCTGGAGCAGAAGTCAAAGCAGCTGATTGCGGCGGCGAACGAGGCCGGCGGACGCGATAATATTTCCGTCTTGCTGGCTTATGCGAAAGAAGACTCCGCCAAGCGCGGCCTTTTGTCGAGAATGCTGGGAAAATAAGCGGTGACTGAAAATTTAAAAACAGACAGGAGTCGGCCATGCCGAAAATGATCGTCTCTATTGACGGCGTTGTGATCAAGGAAGTCCAGTTGACGAAAGACAGGACGTCCCTGGGCCGCAGGCCCTACAACGATATCGTCATTGACAACCTCGCTGTCAGCGGGGAGCACGCCGTCCTGCAGATGTCTGGCAACGAGGTCTATCTTGAAGACCTCAACAGCACCAACGGCACCTACGTCAACGGCAAGGCCGTGAAGAAACTGTTGCTGCAAAACAGCGACACGGTGGAAATCGGCAAGTACAAGATCAAGTACGTGAACGAGGCCCAGCCTGCCGGTTTCGAAAAAACCATGATCATCAAGGCCGGCTCCGCGGGCCTGGTCGCGCCTCCCGCCGGTGCGCCGGCGGCGGCGCCCGCCGCCGACGTGGGCGGCAACATCAGCGCGGCCATCAAGGTTATGTCGGGTGCCGCCGCCGGCCGCGAAGTGGCGCTGGTCAAGGTGGTGACCACCATCGGAAAACCGGGTGTCGCGGTGGCCGCGATCACCAAACGGCCCCAGGGCTTTGTCGTGGCCCACGTGGAAGGGGCCGGGAAGCCGACCCTCAACGGCGCGCCTATAGGGGCCGAGCCTGTCATCCTGAAAAACGGCGACATGCTTGAGCTGGCCGGAACGCAGATGCAGTTCGTCCAACATTGACCCGGGTGCCCGCCCGGGCTTCGCCATAACGCGAACCGTCAGCACCCAACACCCGAGGTCTCATGAGACTCCTCTCCCGGCACTGGCCTCGCATCGCTGTCACGCTGATCCCGCTTGTGTTTGCCCTGCTGCATGCCAGCGGTGTCATGCGCCTGGGGGTGTTGCAGCGGCTGGATGACATCATCTACGACGCGCGGCTGCGGGCAACGATGCCGCGCACGCTCGATGAACGCATCGTCATCGTCGACATCGACGAAAAAAGCCTGGCCGAGGTCGGCCGCTGGCCCTGGGGGCGCAACAAGCTCGCGGAGCTGGTGGAGGAGCTGCAAGACCGCCAGAAGACCGCCTTGCTGGGCTTTGACGTGGTGTTCGCCGAGGCCGACGATAGTTCGGGTCTGAAACGGCTCAAGCAGCTGGCGCAGGCCGAGCTCAAGGACCAGCCCGGCTTCTCGGAAAAACTCAGTCAGCTGCAGGCCGGCCTGGACTACGACGCGGTGTTCGCCAAGGCGATCGAAAAGCGGCCCGTTGTGATGGGCTATTACTTCACCAGCGACCGCGATGGGCGCATCAACGGCGTCCTGCCGGCGCCCGTCATGGGCCGCGATGCGCTGGCCGGCCGTCCCATCAAGTTCACCAGCTGGAACGGCTACGGCGCCAACATCGAGCAGCTGGCCAAGGCCGCGCCGTTGGGCGGTTTTTTCAATTCCATCACCGAGGGCGACGGCGTGGTGCGTTCCATCCCTCTGCTGGCGGAATACAAGGGGCAGTACTACGAATCGCTGGCACTGGCCATGTTCCGCATGCTGATGGGCTTGCCGCGGGTCGAGCCCGGTTTTCCGCCGGAAAAATTCCTCACGCGCAACTACCAGGGGCTGGAAAGCATTCTGCTCAAGCAGGGCAGCAAGAGCCTGGCGATTCCGGTCGACGACCGGGTCGCCACACTGGTGCCGTTCCGGGGCCATGGCGGCGCCAACGGCGGCTCCTTCCGTTACATCTCGGCGGCCGACGTGCTGGGCAAGCGCCTGGCGCCCGGCGCGCTCAAGGACAAAATCGTCCTGATCGGCACTACGGCCCCCGGCCTGCTCGATTTGCGGGTGACGCCGGTCGGGGAGACCTACCCCGGCGTGGAAACCCATGCCAACGTGATCTCGGGTTTCCTGGACGGCAAGGTGTTCGTCAAGCCCGATTACGCCGTCGGTTTTGAAATCGTCATCCTGCTGCTGTCGGGTCTGACGCTGGCTTTCGCGCTGCCCATGCTCTCGGCTTCCCGCGCGGTCCTGGTCAGCCTGGCCGTGATCGCCGCCATCGCCGGGCTGAATTTCTGGCTGTATGCGGGTTACGGCCTGGTGCTGCCGCTGGCCAGTGCGCTGGTCATGGCGCTGACGGCCTTCGCGCTCAACATGAGCTACGGCTATTTTGTGGAAAGCCGTTCCAAGCGCGAGCTGGCCAATTTGTTCGGCACCTATGTGCCGCCCGAGCTGGTCGACGAAATGGTGAAAGATCCCGACAGCTACAGCATGAAGGCGACCACCAAGGAGCTGACCGTCATGTTCTGCGATATGCGCGGTTTCACCAAGATGTCGGAGACCATGGAGCCGACTCAGTTGCAGGCGTTGCTCAACAGCGTCTTTAGCCGCCTGACGGACCTGATACGCGGTAACCGCGGCACCATCGACAAATACATGGGCGACTGCGTGATGGCGTTCTGGGGCGCTCCCGTCGACACCCCCGACCACGCCGCGCTGGCCGTGAAAACAGCGCTCGAGATGTCAAACGCCGTGCGCAGGATCAACGAAGAACACAGGACCAAGGGTTTACCCGAGATCGGCATCGGCATAGGCCTGAACACCGGCACCATGTGCGTGGGCGATATGGGATCGGACATCCGCCGCAGCTATACCGTGATCGGCGATGCCGTGAACCTGGGCTCGCGCCTGGAAGGCTTGTCCAAAACCTATGGTGTCGATATCGTGGTCAGCGAGTCCACCCGCAAGCTGGCAGGGGACTTTGCATGGCAGGAACTGGACAAAGTCCGCGTGAAGGGCAAAGATCAGGCTGTGGCTATTTTTTGGCCATTGGCGCCGGCGGACCGGATCGACAAGGACAATGCCGACGAATTGAAGACCTGGGGCCAGGCCCTGAAAGCCTACCGGGCCCAGGATTGGGACCAATGTGACGTGCAGTTACTAAATTTGCAGCGGGCAAATGGCAAAAAGTTCCTTTACCGGCTGTATGCGGAGCGTGTAGCCTCGATGAGGCTGTTGCCGTTTGACCCTGAGTGGGATGGCGCAACCAATTTTGAGACCAAATAACACAAAGACCAACTCAGGGCCAACCGGAAAACCACATGAAAGTACGTGTACTAGGCTGCTCGGGAGCCATCGCCAAGGACTGCCGGACCACGTCTTTTCTGCTGGACCATGATTTGCTGGTCGATGCGGGTACGGGGGTGGGCGACCTCACGCTCGACGAAATGGCCGGCATAGACCATGTGCTGCTGACGCACTCGCACCTGGACCATGTGGCCGCGCTGCCGCTGATGGTGGACGCCATCGCGGCGCGGCGCACCACGCCGATACAGATACACGCCCTGCAGGGCACGATCGACGCGTTGAAGGCGCATATCTTCAACAACACCATCTGGCCGGATTTTTCCAGGATCCCCACGCCGCAGGCGCCGTTCATCAGCTTTCACCCCCTGGATGTGGGGCAGACCCTGCTGCTGGCGGGAAAACACGTGGAAGTGCTGCCTGCGGTGCACACCGTGCCCGCCGTGGGCTATGCCGTGGCCACCGGCAAGGGCTGCTGGGTGTTTACCGGCGATACCGAGCAGAACCCGGCGCTGTGGGCCCGCATCAACCAGATGAACGTGGCCATGCTGGTCATCGAAACCGCCTTCAGCAACCGCGAGCGCGACCTTGCCAAGCGCAGCCTGCACCTGTCGCCCCATGCGCTGGCCAATGAGCTCGACTGCATAGAGCGCGGCAGAAATTACCCGATTTACATCACCCACACCAAGCCGGCCGAGACCGACCTCATCATGGCCGAGATACAACGTTTCGACCAGACACGACCGTTTGGCCCCAATGTGACGCACGACATCCGGTGGTTGCGGGCGGGCCAGGAGTTTGAACTATGAGCGCCGTATTGCAACGAGATCCCCAGGACGAGTTTTTCGACTCGCAGATGCTGCCGCCGCAGGAGCGCGGCGTCACTTTTGAGGCGCTGTACTTCCGGCAACTGCAACTGGTCACCAACCGCATCCATGAGACCGAAAACATCGACCAGATCATGCTGGAGGCGAGTCAGGACATCTGCAAGCTCTTCAACGCCGACCGGCTGACCTTGTACGCGGTCAATGAGGACCGCAGCTCCATCGTGTCCAAGGTCAAGACGGGGCTCAACACCAGCCGCGACCTGAAGCTCCCTGTCAGCGCGCAAAGCATTGCAGGCTATGTGGCCATGTCCCGGCAGATGGTCAATATTGCCGATGTCTACGACGACGAAGCCCTCAAGAAAATCCACCCGGCCCTGAGCTTCCTGCAGGAGGTCGACAAGCGCTCGGGCTACAGGACCAAGCAGATGCTGGTGGCGCCCGTCATGGACGGCGACACGCTGTACGGTGTGCTTCAGGTCATCAACAACCGCAGCGACCAGCCCTTCGGCAAGCTCGAGGAGGACGGCGCGCGCCAGCTCTGCAAAACGCTGGGCATCGCGATACGCCAGCGCATGCAGAGGGCGGAGGACGGCCAGCGCCGCAAGGCGACCAAATACGACGGGCTGGTTACCGAAGGCGTGCTGTCGCAGGACGAGCTGCAGCAATGCATCCAGCAGGCGCGCGAAGAAGGCAAGTCGGTCGAGCACATGCTGATGGCCAACTACCATCTGCGTCCCGCCCAGATAGGCCAGTCCCTGGCGAAATTTTTCGGTGTGGGCTACGAGCCCTACAACCCCGGCCGCATACGCTCCGAAATGCTGCACGGCCCGCTCAAGCGCGATTTCATCGGGCAGCAAGGCTGGATACCGCTGGAGGAAACCACCGAAGGCCTGGTGATCATGTGCATGGACCCGGAAGCCGTGCGCGGGGCGCGCGTTGTGCCGCAGGTGTTTCCACGCATCACCAAGTTCGCCTACCGCGTCACCACCCAGACCGAGTTTGACGAGACGCTGAACCAGCTGTTCGGCGCCGGCGCCGACAGCAGTTCCATCGACCAGCTGCTGGCGGACATGGACTCGCCGCTGGAAGGCGAAGCCGCGGACGATTCCTCGCTGGAATCCGCGGCGGCCGACAACGAGCTGGTCAAGTTCGTCAACAAAGTCATCATCGACGCCTACAACCAGAAGGTGTCGGACATCCACATCGAGCCCATGCCCGGCAAGGCCAAGACCGGCATCCGTTTCCGTGTGGATGGCACCCTGCAGCCCTATATCGAAGTGCCGGCGCAGTTCCGCCAGGCCATGGTCACCCGGCTCAAGATCATGTGCGACCTGGATATCTCCGAAAAGCGCAAGCCGCAGGACGGCAAGATCAAGTTCAAGAAGTACGGCCCGCTGGACATCGAGCTGCGGGTGGCCACGATTCCCTCTGCCGGCGGCGTGGAAGACGTGGTCATGCGTATCCTGGCCGCAGGCGAGCCGATTCCGCTGGAAAAACTCGGGCTGACGGCGCACAACAAGGAGCGGCTGGAGAAAACCGTCTCCAAGCCCTACGGCCTCTTTTATGTCTGCGGCCCCACGGGCTCGGGCAAGACCACCACGCTGCATTCCATCCTGAAATTCCTCAACACGCCTGACACCAAGATCTGGACGGCCGAGGACCCGGTTGAAATCACCCAGAAGGGCCTGCGCCAGGTGCAGATCAACCGCAAAGCCGGCATCGACTTCGCGCTGGTCATGCGCGCCTTCCTGCGGGCCGATCCGGACATCATCATGGTCGGCGAGTCGCGCGACAAGGAAACGGTGGCCATGGGCGTCGAGGCTTCGCTGACGGGCCACATGGTGTTCTCGACCCTGCACACCAACTCGGCGCCGGAATCCATCACGCGCCTGCTGGACATGGGCATGGACCCGTTTAATTTCGCCGATGCGCTGCTGGGTATCCTGGCGCAGCGCCTGGCCAAAAAATTATGCGACTGCAAGGAGGCCTACCATCCGAGCTCGCAGGAGATCAAGGACTTCATCAAGGAGTACGCCGAAGAGCTGCGCCATACCGAAGCCTGGAAGGCCGACGAGGGCGGCGAGTCGCAAAAGCTCTTTGAAGACTGGATGGAGCGCTACGGCAAGGACGGCAAGCTCACCTTGTACCGCGCCGTGGGCTGCGACAAATGCGGCAAGACCGGCTACAAGGGCCGCGTCGGCCTGCACGAGCTCATGATCGCCGACGACGCCGCAAAAAGGCTGATCCAGGAGCGCGCCCGTGTTGCCGAATTGTTCGCCAGCGCGGTCAGCAGCGGCATGCGCACGCTGAAGATGGACGGCATGGAAAAAGTGCTGATGGGCCTGACCGACCTGAAGATGGTCCGCTCCGTCTGTATCAAGTAAGGCCTTGCCGCAAGCTGCGGCTCGCGCAGGCTCAGGCCTGCGCTCGGGCTTTTAATGCGGCCTGTTCCTCACACCACCTGCGCCACACATTGCGCAGGGCTTCTTCAAAATGCCGGGCAAAGCGCGGTGCGTCAAAAATAGGTGACCCCAGCACCCGCTCCCTCATGCCGGCGCGAAGCGATGCCAGGCGCGGCAAGTTGCCGGCATGCAATACCGCCTTCTTGACATAGTCATCGGCATCCTCTGCCACCCACTCGGGCAAGCCGGTATTCATCATCAGCCCGACGCCCTGGCGGGCCAGCAAGCTCTTGCCCGCCAAAGTCAGCACCGGCACGCCCATCCACAGGGCTTCGGCCGAGGTTGTTCCGCCCGTGTAGGGGAAGGGGTCGAGGGCGATGTCAACCTGCTGGTAGGTCGCAAGATAGGCCGCGCGAGGCCCTGCGCTCAGCACCAGCAAACGCTCTGCGGCTATGCCGTGAGCGGCAAAGCGCTCGCCTACGGTGCGCTGCCAGTGGACTTGCTGGTCCGGCGGTGCCACGAGTTGCAGGTTGCTGCCCGGTACGGCGTGGAGTATGCGGGCCCACAGCGCGACCACGGCGTCGTTCATCTTTGACAGAGTGTTAAAGCAGGCAAAGGTCACGTAGCCGTTATGCAGGGCGGGCAGCGGTGCGACGTCCACATCGTGTGCGGGCGGGGTAAAGCAAAGCCGGGTTTCCGGCAGGCGCAGGATTTCTTCGGTGAAATGGCTTTCCAGCTCGGGGGGCAAGGTCCAGGGGTCGGCAATCAGGTAATCGATGGCCGCGACGCCGGTGGTGGCGAAATAACCAAGCCAGCTGATCTGTACCGGAGCCGCTTTCCAGGCAAACACCGGAAGGCGATTTTTGCCGGTATGGCCGGACAGGTCGATCAGGATATCTATCGCGTCATCCCGGATACGCTGGGCCATGGCTTCGTCGGGCAGCCCGACCACAGATTGCCAGCGATGAAAGTGGCGCTTGATCCGGGCCGTGACCTCGTCGCTGTCCAGGGAATTGGTGTAGGCGAAGAGTTCCAGGCGACCGGGCGCTTCAGTAGCCAATGCAGCCAGCACGCTCTCAATGAAGTAACCCACGGGGTGTGAGCGCAAATCGCCCGAGACAAATCCGATCCGCAGGCACTTGGAGGGATCCGCGAGATTCCCTGGGGCGCCAGCGGGTGGGGCCAGCCGTGCAACCATCGCGCCGAAGCGCAGGGCTTCCTCCAAGTGCTGCTCGGCGGAGAGTCTGAACAGCAAGTTCTGAATTAGCAAAACATTGCTGTGCGCGATCGGGAAATCAGGCTTGATGGCCAGCGCCCGGCGGTAGCTCTCGAGCGCCTCGTCCAGCAGGCCAATGTCCTTGAGCGCGGCCGCCAGGTTGTGGTGCACCCCTGCGTTCTCGGGTTCGAGCTCCAGCACCTTTCGGTAGCTGGCCATCGCATCATTGAACAGGCGCAGCCCGATGGAAACATCACCGAGGTTGCAATGCGCATCGACAAAGTCGGGCCTGAGTTCGACCGCGCGCCGGAAGTTGGTGGCGGCGTCTTGCATACGGCCCAGATGGCGCAAGAGCAGGCCCAGGTTGTAGAGTATCTCCACATTGTCGGGATCGAGTTCCAGCATGCGGCGGTAGACGGTCGCGAGCTCGTTGGAGCGTCCGAGCCGTCCCAGCAGCTTGACCAGTTTTTCGTGGCTTTCGGCATAGTCCAGCCTGATCTCCAGGGCGCGGCGATAACTTGCCAGCGCCGCTTCTTCCTGCCCGAGTTCTTCCAGCGCTGTTCCCAGGGCCATCTCCGCCTCGGCGAAATCCGGCTTGAGCGCGAGCGCCTCGCGGTAAGCGGAAACGGCCGCCTCATGCTGATCCAGCCGCGCGTAAGCGGCTCCCAGGTTGAAATGCGCGCCGGCCGAGTCCGGTTTGTAGCGCACGGCCTGGGTGAAAGCTTCCAGGGCCTCACGCGCATCGCCGCGATCCAGCAAAATAGTGCCCCGGTTGAAGTGCGCCCGCGCCAGCCCGGGTACCAGGTTGACGGCCATGTCGTAACAGCGCAGTGCCTCTTCGGCCTGCCCTTGCTGTTCGAGCGCCATGCCTTGCTCCAGCAATTGCCCGGCGGATGGCCCGCTGTCCATGGCTGGCTCAAATTTTCCCATTTCGTACCTCTTCAATGTGCGGCGGAGCCGAAGACGGTGACGTATTCTGCTCGCACCACTTGCGCCATACATCGCGCAGGGCGGCCTCGAAGTGCCTGGCAAAGCGCGGCGCGTCGAAGATCGGCGAGGCGAGAACCTGTGACCGCAAACCCGAGCGCAATGCGGACAGTTTCTGCAAATCGCCGGCGTGCGCAACCGCCCGCCTCACATAGTCATCCGTATCGTCGGCAATCCACTCGGGCAATCCGGCATTCATCAGCAATCCGACACCCTGGCGCGACACAAGGGTGTTGCCCGCCAATGTCAGCACCGGCACCCCCATCCACAGCGCTTCGGCCGTGGTGGTGCCTCCCGTGAAGGGAAACGGGTCAAGGGCGATGTCCACGCGATGGTATGTTTGCAGGTAACTGGCACGTGGCACGGGCCCTTGGATCAGAAGCCGTGCCGCCTCAATGCCGTGCGCCGTGAAGCGCTCCAGAGTCGTTTGCCGGTTTGAGGCCTCGTTGAGTTGGGAGGCCATGAGGTGCAGGCGGCTCCCGGGCACCGCGTGCAATATTCTTGCCCACAAGGCAACGACGGCATCGTTTATTTTGGGCAGGGCATTGAAGCAGGCAAAAGTCACGTAGCCGTTGGCCAGTGCGGGTGGCGCGGCGGTGCCCAGATCAAGCGTGGGGGCGGTGAAGCAAAGACGCGTTTGCGGCAGGCGCAGGATTTTTTCGGTGAACTGGCCCTCCAATGCGGAAGGCAAGGTCCATGGATCGGCAATGAAGTAGTCGATGGCTGCAAGGCCCGTGGTGGCAAAGTAGCCCAGCCAGCTGATTTGCACGGGGGCCGGCCTGCGTGCAAAGGCAGGCAGGCGGTTTCCACCGGTATGGCCGGAAAGGTCGATCAGGATGTCTATGCGGTCATCGCGTATGTGCTGGGCCAGCGAGGCGTCGGATTGGTCGTGCACCGGTTGCCAGCCCTGCAGATGGGATCTGATTCTCGCCGTCACCTCATCCGATTGCGATGAGTTGGAGTAGGCGAAGAGTTCCAGCCGCCCCGATGCCCCGGCCGCCAAGGCGGCCAAGACGCTCTCAACGAAGTAACCGACGGGATGGGCGCTCAAGTCCGCCGAGACAAATCCCACTCGCAGGCACTTATCGGGTATCGGGCTGTTGTTCAGAGGCTCGAGGGGCGGTGCCAGGCGGGTGGCTGTTTCGCCAAACCGGCGTGCTTCTTCGAGTAGTTCTTCTGCGGGCTGTTCGGCCAGGTAGTTCTGGACCATCAAGAGGTTGCTGTGGGCAACCATCAGATCCGGCTTGAGGGTCATGGCCTTGCGATAACTTGCCAGGGCCTTGCCCAGGTCGCCGAGGTCCTTGAATGCGCTTCCCAGATTGTTATACGCATCACCGCTATTCGGGTCGAGCTCCAGCACCCGGCGATAGCTTGCCGCCGCGTCGCCGAACTGGTGCAGGTCCATCAGCACATTGCCGAGATTGCCATGTGCGGCCAAAAAGTCCGGCTTTAATTTCACCGCAAGCCGGTATTGATTGACCGCTTCATGAAGCTCGCCTTTGATGTTCAGGATGAGCCCCAGGCTGTTGAGGGCATTGACATTGTGGGGGTCCCGGGCAAGGATCTGGCGAAAGTGGACTGCGGCTTCGTCGAATTGGTCGAGCCGTACCAGGAGATAAGCCAACTTGTCCTGCGCCGCTGCGTACCCAGGGTCGATCTCCAGCGCACGCCGATACCTTTTCATGGCTTCCTCGTCATCCCCTTGCTCCTCCAGCGCGGCACCCAGGGCCATCTCCGCCTCCGCGAAATCCGGTTTGAGCATGAGCGCCTGGCGGTAGGCTGATATGGCCGCCTCATGGCGCTCCAGCCTGACATACGCGGCCCCCAAGTTGAAGTGGGCGCCGGCCGAGTCCGGCTTGTACTGAGCGGCTTTGGTGAAAGCTGCCAGGGCCTCCTGCGCGTCGCCGCGATCCAGCAAAATGGTGCCCCGGCTAAAGTGCGCCCGCGCGAGTTCAGGCACAAGGACTATGGCCGATTCATAGCATCTCAGGGCTTCTTCCAGTTGCCCTTGCTGCTCCAGCGCCATGCCTTGCTCCAGCCATTGCTGGGCCGATGGTCCGGGGGCGCCTGCGGCGGGTTCCCCGGCCTTGGCCACGGGCTCAAGCGCGCTCATCGCTTGCCTCCCGCCTGTGTGGCTGCGGTTGCGGCATTTTGCGCGCACCACGCTTGCCACATGCCGCGCATAGCCGTTTCAAAGTGGACGGCAAAGCGCGGCGCATCGAAGATCGGTGAGGCCAGCACCTGCGGCCGCAGGGCCGCGCGCAGCCGGGAGAGTTTCTGCAAGTCGCCGGCATGCGCAACGGCACGGGCGAGATAGTCGCCGCGGTCCGAGGCGACCCATTCGGGCAGTCCCGCATTCATCATCAGGCCGACACCCTGGCGCGACAAAAAGCGTTCGCCCGCCAGAGTCAGCACGGGCACACCCATCCACAAGGCTTCCGCTGTCGTTGTTCCACCCGGGAAGGGGAAGGGGTCCAGGGCGATGTCCACCCGCTGATAGGCGGCCAGGTAGTTCTCCCGGGGAACATAGTCTTCCAGAATCAGCCGGCCGGGTTCAATGCCGTGGGCGGCGAAACGGGCCATGACCTCGCGCTGTGCGGACGCCTGCTGCAACTGGCGGGCCTTGAGGAACAGGCGGCTCGCCGGTACGGCATTCAGTACCTGCGCCCACAGTTCCACGACGGCATCATTCATCTTGGTCAGGTTGTTGAAGCAGCCGAAGGTGACATAGCCATTGGACAAGGCTGGAAGCGGCGAGACGCCGATATCCGCACGCGGGGGGGTAAAGCACAGCCGTGTTTCCGGCAGGCGCCAGATTTTCTCGGTGAAACTGCTTTCCTCGCTGGCCGGCAAGGTCCAGGGGTCGGCGAGGAGGTAGTCCATCGTCTGCACCCCGGTGGTCGCGAAATAGCCCAGCCAGGAGAGCTGCACTGGCGCGGGTTTCCAGGCGAATACCGGCAAGCGGTTGAACGCGGTATGTCCTGAAAGGTCGATCAGGATGTCAATACCGTCTTCGCGTATCAGCTCGGCCACATGCTCATCGGAAAGCCCCGCCACTGGATGCCATGCGCTGCAGCAAGCCTTGAGCCGCTGGCTGAGTTCGTCATCGCAACTGCGTGTGGGATAGCCGAACAGTTCCAGCGAGGTGGCGCTGGCGGCCAAGGCCGCCATAACAGCATCCAGAAAATAGCCCACGGGGTGGATGCAAAAATCACCGGAAACCATGCCCACGCGCAAGCGGCGATGCGGGTCGGGTGCATTGGCCCAAGCGAGCGCAGGCCGGGCACGGCGCGCAAGCACATCGCCGAAACGCCTGGTCTCGGCCAGCAAATTCGCAAGGGGCTGGTCGGCCAGGTAGTTGTGTACGAAGAGCAGGCTGTTATGGGCTTCGGTGAAATCCGGCTGGAGCTCCAGCGCGCGGCGCGTGCTCTCCAGGGAGCTTTCGAGCTGCCCAAGATCCTGCAGGGCATTTCCGAGATTGCTGTGGGCCTGCGCGTAGTCCGGCTTGATGGCCAAAGCCCGCCGGTGGCATTCAACCGCCTCGTCAAATTGTCCCTGTGTCTGGAAAACCGCGCCCATGGCGGTGAGCGATTCGGCGAAGTCAGGGTTGATCTCCAGCGCCTGGCGGTAACTTGCCACGGCAGAATCGGCCTGACCCAGGTCGGCAAGGAGATTGCCCAGGTTGTGATGGGCCTCGATGAAGTTCGGCCGGATCTTCAGCGCTTGCCGGTAGCTGTCCACAGCCTCCGTGAGCTGCCCGAGCGTGCGCAATGTGGCGCCCAGGTTGTTGTGCGCCAACGCATCATCCGGGTCGGCCGCTACCGCCCGGCGAAAACTGGCGGCCGAATCTTTAAACCGGCCGAGCTTTCTCTGGACAGCTCCCAGGTTGTTGAGCCAGTCCGCGTTGTGGGGATCGGTTTCCAGCATCTGGCGATAGGTGTCGGCGACTTCATCGAGTCGCCCCGACCGGTTCAAGACCTTGACCAGCTTGTCACAGGCTTCGATATAGACGGGATTGATCTCCAGTGCGCGGCGATAGCTTGCCAGCGCTGCTTCATCCTGCCCCAGCTCCTCCAACGCGGCGCCTGAGGCCATCTCAGCCTCAGCGAAGCCCGGCTTGAGTGCGAGCGCCTCCCGGTATGCCGAGACGGCTGCCTCATGTTGATCTAGTTGTGTGTAAGCGGCTCCGAGGTTGAAGTGGGCGCCGGCCGATTCCGGTTTGTAGCGGACGGCTTGGGTGAAGGCCTCCAGGGCCTGCTGCGCGTCACCGCGGTCCAGCAAAAGAGTGCCCCGGTTGAAATGCGCTCGCGCCAGATCGGGCATGAGGCTCACGGCCGTGTCGTAGCAGCGCAGCGCCTCATCGAGCCGCCCTTGCTGCTCAAGCTCCATGCCGTCTTCGAGCAGTTGCTCGGCGCTTGGGCCGCCGGGTTTCAAAAACTCTTCGGCACCTCCGGCGGTGGTACGCCCGCCCTTCATGATTCGATCGAATATCCCCATCCCTTGCCTCTTCAATTGATTGCGGCCTCGGCCGAATGGTTTAATGGGTGCGCTGAAAGTTGCTTGCGCAACTGTCTTCCTGAGCGGGCTGGACTCTCCACCGGACCGAGGTGCTTCGTACCTCAGGCATCATTGCATCGCGATCAGAACGAAAGGGCAAAGCCGCCCCTCGGCCCGGTACGTTGCCATGACACCATTTTTATAATGCCACAATCGTGAAAAAGCACTGGAGGCCACATGATATTGAGTTGGTTTGACGCTCGTGAAGCGAAGACGTTTGGCGAATCTCTCGCGCGGTATTTCCTGGAGGGCATGCCTCCCGCCAACCAGATTGGGGACAAGGCCTTCGCGCAGAAGTCCACCAAGCTGCTGGGGAAAATGGCGGACCAGATATACCACTTCAAAAGACAGCACAAACTAAACATTTACAAGAAGGCCCAGCTTGGCAACGCCTTCAAATGGAAGCTCAAGGATGCCGGTGTTTCGTCCGACTACACGGATGAACTCACCAAGTGGCTCATACGGCATATCGGGTGAGCTGCTTGCAACGGACAAGAAGTGACAAAAATGCCACTTTGAGAGTCTGAATTGACAAGAACCGGCACAGGCAACCCGAATTCTGACCTGTCCGCTTGTCAAAACTGCGTGCTCAAGGAAGCTGCTGCTTTGGCACGATAACTGCTGTAAGTCGCCGGCTATTCTGTTTGCTTTTTATTTAAGGAGCTTTTTATGAAGCGTTCTCTCCAGCAGGGTTTTACCCTGATTGAATTGATGATCGTGGTTGCGATCATCGGTATTTTGGCTGCGGTGGCTCTGCCTGCGTACCAGGACTACATGGTCCGCGCCAAGGTCTCTGAAGTTGTGCTGGCCGCATCTTCCGGCCGTACGGCTGTGTCCGAGACTTTCTCGCAAAAATCCACGATGAACCTGAACCAGGCGTCGATGGGCGTGCAATCGCAGACATCGCGCTACGTCGCGACGGTGGTCTATTCGGGCACCAACTCCACTCAAGGCGACATTATCGTGACGTCTTCGACGGACACTGGTTTGTCGGGTGCTGCAAGCAAGACCATGATTTTGCGCGGCGTTGGCGACACCAGCACCGGCACCGTTGCCTGGACCTGCGGTACCGACAACAGCACGACCGCCATCCCCAAGAAGTACCTGCCAAGCTCGTGCAAAGACTTCTGATCGGTTGATTGGATTAAGCCCCTTGGCCTTGCCAAGGGGCTTTTTTCTTTTTTTGGCGCATGATTTTGCGATCCAAGTGACAAAAACTGCCATCCGCTAACGGGGTTTTGCTAGCTTCCGTTGTCAAAAGCGCAAGCTCAGAAGGCGCTGACTTGGTTTGGCACAGAAACTGCTGTAATTGAGCGGCTATCTGCCTGTGTTTGTTTTTTATTTAAGGAGCTTTTTATGAAGCGTTCTCTCCAGCAGGGTTTTACCCTGATTGAATTGATGATCGTGGTTGCGATCATCGGTATTTTGGCTGCGGTGGCCCTGCCTGCGTACCAGGACTACATGGTCCGCGCCAAGGTCTCTGAAGTTGTGCTGGCCGCATCTTCTGGCCGTACGGCTGTGTCCGAGACTTTCTCGCAAAAATCCACGATGAACCTGAACCAGGCATCGATGGGCGTGCAATCGCAGACATCGCGCTATGTCGCGACGGTGGTTTATTCGGGTACCAACTCCACGCAAGGCGACATTATCGTGACGTCTTCGACGGACACTGGTTTGTCTGGTGCTGCAAGCAAGACCATGATCCTGCGCGGCCAAGGTAATACCGCCACCGGCACCGTTGCCTGGACCTGCGGTACCGACAACAGCACGACCGCCATCCCCAAGAAGTACCTGCCAAGCTCGTGCAAAGACTTCTGATCGGTTGATTGGATTAAAAGCCCCTTGGCCTTGCCAAGGGGCTTTTTTCTTTTTGCACATATGCGAATCCGATACCTCCTGGCTGCCGCGGCAGTTTTTGCCATCGCCCTGGTTGCCATCTATTGGCCGGGTTTGCACGGCAGCTTCTTTTTTGACGATGGTCCCAGCATTACCCTCGCGGAAGGTGTGCGTCTTGAAACCTTGTCTCTCGAGACCCTCCACCAGGCCCTGACCAGCGGCGGTGCAGGTCCTTCGGGCAGGCCGGTTGCCCAGTTGAGCTTCGCGCTCAACCACTATTTCAGCGGCTTCAGCCCCTTTGCCTTCAAGGCCACCAATCTCGCCATCCACTTTGCCTGTGGCTTGCTGGTGTTTGCCCTAACGCGACGCTTGCTGGGCACAGTCAGGCCGCCGGCCCAGCAGCGTAACCTTTTACTCGCATCCGGCGCTGTGACCGCGCTGTGGCTGTTGCACCCTATCCAGTTACTCCCGGTTCTGCATGCCGTGCAGCGCATGACCAGCCTGTCGGCTTTCTTTCTTCTTGCCGCGCTGTTGCTGCATATCCGCGGCCGGGAAAGCGCAGGGAGGGTGGCCGTTAGCTGGCTCTTGCTGGCATGGACCGTTTTTTGGCCGCTTTCTTTCCTCAGCAAGGAAAGCGGCCTGCTGTTTCCCGTGTTCGTGCTTGCCTGGGAATTGCTGGTGCGCAGGAACTCGGTCGGGCGCCTCGATCGTTTTGCGCGTGGGTTGATGGCCTTGACGGCCCTGTTCCTGGCGGCTGGACTGGCCTATTCGCTGTCCGCCCGTGCGCAATGGCTGTGGGCCGGTTATCAGTTGCGGCCGTTCTCACTGACGGAGCGCCTGCTGACGGAGGGCCGGGTACTCTGGTTTTACCTTGACCTGATTGTGGCTCCGGACCTCAAGGCGTTCGGCCTGTACCACGACGATTTTGTGGTTTCCACCGGCCTGCTTTCTCCCTGGGCAACCCTGTCTGCGCTGTTGGGGCTGGCGGGCTTGGCATCGCTCGCGTGGTGGACGCGAATACGCGCGCCGCTTGTCGCGTTCGGCATCTTGTGGTTTCTGATCGGGCACGCGCTGGAATCCACCGTATTGCCTCTGGAACTTGTGCACGAGCACCGCAATTACCTGCCCGTCCTTGGCGTCTTGATGGTGGCGGGATGGGCGTTGATGCTCGCGCTGGAGCGACAGGGGACGCACAGGAGGATTGGCATCATGCTCGCGGCGGCGGCGCTGGGCTATTCCTTGCTCCTCACAGCCTTGCGTTCACACCAGTTCGGCGAGGAAGTGCGACGCACCCAGGTTGAGGCCCGTAACCATCCTTCATCGGCCCGCGCCCAGCATGAGGCGGGTGTCTCGCTGGCGGGATTGCCGGATGCGGCTTTGCGAGACTCACCCACCTATGCCTTGGCCCGCACGCGTTACGAGATGGCCGGCAAGCTCGACCCGAATCTCAAGATGAGCTGGCTCGGGTTGATCCACCTGAACTGCAAGGCGGGCATGCCGGCAAAACAGGCGGACATCGAAGAACTGGCCCGGCGCCTGCGGGAGACACCTTTTGCGCCGGGCGATACAGGCGTGCTGTACAACATGAAAGAGATGTCGATTGCCGGCTCCGTATGCCTTACCCGGGCGGAAATGGACGCCTTGTTCGCCGCCGCGCTTGCCAACCCCGGGGTATCGCCCGGAATCCAGGCCATACTGCATTCTTGGCATGCCGACTATCTTTGGCTGCATGAGCACGACCTCGCGGCAGCCCGCCGCGCCTTGGGGCAATCGCTGGCGCTGAACCCGTCCAACCCGAGCAATCGCCTCAAATGGGCACAGCTGCTCATGATCTCCGGGGAGATGGCGCAGGCTCGGCAATTGCTTCTGGCATTGCGGCCGGTGTATTTTTCGGCCGAAGAGCGAAAGACGCTCGATGAGCTGCTCGCTGCGCTTAACATGACGGCACGTTGACACCAACCGGCCGCCTGCCAATGCACCACATCGTCCCTATCTCGATTGTCCTGCCCGCCCGGAACGAAGCGGCCGGTTTGCGGGACATTCTCCCCCGCATCCTGGCCGTGATCCCTGATGCGGAGGTGCTGGTGGTTGATGACGGCTCCACCGATGACACGTCCGCCGTGTGTGCCGAGCACCGCGTCAAACACCTGCGGCACCATTACGCCAAGGGCAATGGCGCGGCGATCAAGACCGGCGCCCGGGCGGCGCTTGGGGCAGTGATTGTTTTCATGGATGCCGACGGCCAGCACAAGCCCGAAGACATCCCCAGCCTGCTCGAGGAATTCAACAAGGGCTACGACATGGTGGTGGGCGCGCGGCAAGCGGGATCCCAGGCAGGCTTGCACCGTGCGGCCGCCAACGACGTCTTCAGCCGTTTCGCAAGCTGGATGGTGATGCAGCCGATTGCCGACCTTACCTCGGGATTCAGGGTGGTTCGCGCGGCTCGTTTCCGCCAATTCCTGTATCTGCTGCCTAACGGATTTTCGTACCCGACGACGATCACCATGAGCTTCTTCCGCGCCGGCTATGGCGTGGCCTATGTGCCTATCCATTCGCCGCGCAGGAACAGCGGCGCCAGCCATATCCACCCACTGCGCGACGGCCTGCGTTTCCTGTTGATCATCATCAAGATCGGCACGCTTTTTTCACCGCAAAAACTTTTTCTCCCGATCAGCGCGGGTTTTTTCCTGACGGGGCTTGCGTACTATCTTTACACCTATATGACGGCCGGCCGATTCACCAACATGAGCGCGTTGCTGTTCATTTCGGCGGTTTTCACGTTCCTGATAGGTATTGTTTCCGAGCAGATCTCCGCATTGCATTACAAGAACATTGATACCAGCGACCGCGAAAGTGATTAGCATGGCCGCGGGATGCCTCGGCACCTGCTGTCCGTCCCGTTGAATATTGGCTGGCTCCCATCGATCTAGAAAGTCATGGTTTGAACATTCTGATGAGCAGCACCTCCTACCCGGAAAGCCCTAAGGACTGGCGCGGCCGTTTCATCGCCAACCAGGCCGGCGCGCTGGCACGGCGTGGCGACGTTCGTCTTTCGCTTTGGGCGCCGCCGGGAGAGCTGCCCGCCCATGTGGCCGCCGCTACGACGCCGGCCGATGCGCTCTGGCTCGCACGCCTGTCGGAACAAGGCGGCATCGCGCATCTGCTGCGCACCCGGAAGGCGCTCGCCGCTGGAACCATCCTGGCCTTGCTGGCACGCCTGGGCCGCACCTATCGCCGCCAACCGGCCGACGTCATCCACGTCAACTGGCTCCAGAATGCCCTGCCCTTGTGGGGCACCAAAACGCCGGCGCTGATCACGGTGCTTGGCAGTGACTTTGGCTTGCTGCGCTTGCCCGGCATGAAGGTCCTGTTACGCGCTGTGCTGCGGCAGCGCCGTGCGATCCTGGCGCCCAACGCCGATTGGATGCGGCCGGCGCTGGAGCAGGCCTTTGGCGATCTGGCCGAAATTCGCCCGATTGCTTTTGGCGTGGATGACCCCTGGTTTGAAGTCACGCGCCGGCCTCCGGCAGGCAATGTGCGGCAATGGCTGGCGGTGACCCGGTTGACCCGTGACAAGATCGGTGACCTGTTCAATTGGGGCGAAGGCTTTTTCGGCAGTGAACGGCAATTGCACCTGTTCGGTCCTATGCAGGAGACGCTCGAACTTCCTTCCTGGGTGCACTATCACGGCCCGACGCACCCGGCTGATTTGCTTGAAAACTGGTTTCCCCAGGCCTGCGGATTGATCACCCTCAGCCGTCACGACGAGGGGCGGCCGCAGGTAATGCTGGAAGCGATGGCCGCGGGCATGCCGGTTCTTGCGTCCGACTTGCCGGCACACCGCGACATGGTTCAACACCGCGTCACGGGCTGGCTTGCGGCTGGCCGTGAGGAGCTGTCCCAGGGCCTGGAATGGCTGGAGGATTCCGTGCATAACCGGGTCACAGGACAGGCGGCTCGCGGCTGGATCAGGGACACGATAGGCACCTGGGACGGCTGCGCCGGCCGTTATGTGGCTGCCTACCAAAATCTTCTGGAGCGCCGCGCGTGAGGCGTGACGGCGTATTGCTGCTGGGCGGCGCCGGCTTCATCGGCAATGCCCTGGCCAGGCGCCTCCAGCGTGACAAGAGGCCGGTACATATCCTCGGCCGCCAGCAGCAAGCGCAGCTTGAGCAGGTGCTGCCTCAATGCGGCACGGTAGTGCATCTTGCCTGCTCCACCACTCCGGGCGTGTCCGCCTCCAATCCAAACCTTGAGCTGGGCAATCTCACCTTGACCTTGCGTTTGCTGGATTTGTTGAAAAGCCGACCAGACACTCACCTGATCTTTTTTTCATCCGGCGGCACCGTTTACGGTAACCCTCAAAGCCTCCCCGTGACTGAAGACAGCCCGCTTGCGCCGCTTTCCCATCACGGCGCAAGCAAGGCCTCGCAAGAGTTTTTCTGCGGCGCCTTGCGAGCCCGCGGCCATGCCGTCACCATCCTTCGTCCTTCGAATGCCTACGGCCCCGGGCAGACTGTGAAAAGCGGCTTTGGTCTTGTGCGGACCGTGCTTGAGCATGCCCGGCTAGGCACGGAAATGGAAATCTGGGGCGACGGTGAGAGTGTGCGTGACTTCATTCACGTCGATGACGTCGCCGAGGCGTGCGCGCGCCTGGTGTCCCTGCCGGACGACAGCGGAACTTACAACCTTGGCAGCGGCAAAGGGCATAGCGTCAACGAGGTACTGCGTATCGTCGAGAGCGTCGGCCGGCGCGAGGTGAAGAAAACGTATCGTCCGGCTCGTACGGTGGACGTGCGCAATATCGTGCTGGACATTTCGCGGCTGGAAACCCGCCTGTCCTGGGCGCCGCGCATTCCTCTTGAAGAAGGGGTTCAGGGAAGCTGGGAATGGCTATTGGGTCAGCCATGAAATCACACACCGCCGGGAACGCAATGTCACGCGCCGGAACGGAGGCAGTTCCTTTGCAGCAAGACGTCTGCAGTGCGTCCCTGGGCCTGGTATGCGCGGTCGTCGTCGCTTATTACCCCGACGAGGAATTCATTACACGGCTTCGCGGCCTGTCGCCCCAGGTTGCGCGTTTAGTCATTGTCGACAACACGCCGGCGGAATGCGCCGTGCGCCAGTTGGAGTTACCGGAGGACGCGGCAAACATCCACCTTGTTTCAAACCGGGCCAATCTGGGCATTTCAGCCGCACTCAACCAGGGCCTTCACCATGCCCTGGATGCTGGATGCAAATGGGCGCTGACACTGGACCAGGACACCCAGTGTTTTGCGGATATGGTGAGCACGCTTCTTGGCGTGTCCCAAGCCTGCTCGCCCGCACCCGCAGTAATCGGGGGGAACTATCTGGATCCAAGGAGCAAGCATCCCAAGGTCGCGATCGGAGAGGCTGCGAGCTTCCTGGTGCAAAAAACAGTCATCACATCAGGCAGCCTTGTCGACGTGCGCCTTGCGCTGGCGATGGGGGGGTTCCGGGAAGACTATTTCATCGACCAGGTGGATCACGAGTTCTGCCTGCGAGCCAGAGCGCATGGGCATCAGGTGATCATCAGTCGCAAGCCGGTCATGACCCATAGCGTCGGCGAGTCCGGCGGTGTGCGCCTTCCCTTGTTGGGCATACTTCCGAATCATCCGCCGGTGCGCAAATACTACATCGCCCGCAATACGGTGGTCACCGTGATGACCTACTGGCGGCGAGAGCCCGAGTGGTGTCTGCGGCGGCTGGCGCGCCTGCTCTTGGGGCTGGGAGGTATGGCTTTTCTGGAGAAGCAGGGCTTTGCCAAAGTCCGTGCATTCGCGGGGGGCATCGTGGACGGCTTGCGCGGGCGCATGGGTCCTTGCGCGAGGGAGTCGGTGCTGCGACCTCGCTCTGGGATATCCTGACCTCATTCAACACATGTTTTGGTCGCCAACCAATTCCCGCTTCCAGTCCTGAACTCCCCTCGGTAGTAACGCCATGATTCGAAGAGCCATTCACATACTGCAATCGCGGGGAATCCGAGGCCTTGCGCGTGCGGCGACAGTCCGTGCGCGCGGCTTGTTGGCGAAACAATCCGCGCTGTTGCGGATTTACCAGAACAGTTTTATAGGCAAGTCCGGGATCGAAATAGGCGGGCCCAGCCAGGCCTTTTCACGAAGAGGCGTCTTTCCTGTCTACCCTATGGTGGGAAATCTCGACAACTGTAATTTCGGTGCAAACACGGTGTGGGAAGGAACTCTCCAGCAAGGGAAAACCTTTGTGTTTGATTCAGCAAAGCCCGCCGGCCAACAGTACCTGGCGGAAACGACAGCATTGGGCGAGCTTCCCTCCGGAGCTTATGATTTTGTGCTGTCCTCGCACATGCTGGAACATACCGCCAACCCCATCCTTGCCCTGCTGGAGTGGAAACGCTTGTTGGTCGATGGCGGAACCCTGGTGCTTTTGTTGCCTGATAGACGCCACACTTTTGACCACCGCCGACCGGTGACCACGTTGTCGCACCTGATGGCCGACTTCAAGGCAGGAGTGGGGGAGGACGATTTGACCCATTTGCCGGAGATTTTGGCGCTGCACGACCTGGGACGCGATCCCGACGCGGGTGACATGGATTCCTTCAAGGCGCGTTCCCTGCGCAACGTGGAAAACCGCTGTTTACACCACCATGTATTCGATACGCGTCTTGCGTCTGAGCTCGTCGAATACATCGGCTTGGACGTTCATGGCGTGGAAGAAATAGTGCCGCATCACATACTGTTGCTGGCTCAAAATAGCCGGCAGCCAGTTAAGATTTGACTCCCCGGCGCTTCGCCCGGAGCTTGGCCACTATCCGAATCAATATGTAATAAAACAGATTCAACCAACGATTCTTCACCAGAATGTTTCTTATCTGGGATTTGGGAATCACCACCGCGTAAATGCTTTTCGAGAGTTCCATGGAGTAATCAATGACCTCCGCGGGACTAAGAGAAGTCAACATTTCCCTCTGCTTTTTCACCGCCAGCGCGTAATACGCGTCAAGCTGCAGGTGCCGATCCCGATAAGTCGCGCGGTCGCTGGGTACGCGATAGAGGGAGGTCGCTTTCTCCACCAACAGAAAATTGTGCTTGAGCGAATAGCGAGTCCACAGGTTCCAATCTTCCAGGTTTTCCATTGACTCATCAAAACCGCCGTACTGTTCATAAAGGGTGCGTCGGAACAGGACGGCCTGAATGGGTAGATAGTTGTGATGCCACAGGATAACGCGGGAAAACGTCTGAATATTAATAATGTCGCGTGCCGTCTCTTCGTATCGCAGAGGATCCACTGAGTTAACGCGAGTAGCCACCTGGTAAGCCAGAGAGTACGTGGCGGCAATATTGGGCCGTATGGAGAGCTCTGCGACCAATGTCTCGATATGCTCCGCGAAAAACAAATCGTCATCGTCGAGAAATACCATGAACTCACCAGTCGCCTGCTCCAGACCCGCATTGCCGGACTTGCAGCGCCCTACCTTGGGCAGGGGCCTGTAAACCACTGAAGTAATCACTTTCCTGCTGGCAACTTCTTCCAGATAGGCGCACGCATCATTCGAGCCGTCTTCTGTTACGACCAGCTCAATGTTGGGATAAGTTTGATTCAGCACCGACGTGACTGCCTCGCGCAACCAGGGAAGTCTGCCCCGATAGGTGCGCATAATCACGCTGACCAAGGGCGGATTGAGTGTTGGAGGGAGGCATGAATAAAACGCTCCTTCGCGTGCGCGCTCATAATCCCAGCGATTCAGCGGGAACGCCGCTTGGCTACCTCTTCTGGTGCGAAGAAAATAAAAGGCATTCCGAAGCATGTGCAAGCCATTTCGTCCCAGCCCTTTCCACAGGCCCTGAACCGGTGGGTGAAACATGTACAAGGAAAAATACATGAAGACACCCGCCAGAATCTGGAGGGGAGTGCCATAGCGCAAGCGGATATAGAAATTAGCCAGCGTGCTGCCGAAAAACTGCAGTGGTTTCAACTGCCCCGCACTCTCGTAGCTATGGTGCAGGCACACTGCTTTGGGGCAATACTTGAGCTTGAACCCCCGATCACGCAGGCGATAGGAGAGTTCGACATCCTCTCCGTATAAAAATATGCGTTCTTCGTAGCCGCCAACAGCCTCAAGTGCCGATCGCCGGAACAGTATGCAGGCGCTGGAAGACCACTGTGTTTCGAGGGTGACCGGGTTGTACCATTTTGGATGCTCGAAGGGCGTTTGCCTCAACTCCCACGACGCGACGTCTTCGGCATCCGCTTCGGCGGCGAAGATTACATGCCGGATCGAATCGGGTGCAAACTCCAGATCGACGTTCGTGACCAGGAAGTAGCTTGCGTCACCCTGATCAAGATTGCGGTTATGCCCATAACCAAAACCTAGATTCTTCCCCGTGTTGATGTGGAACCCGTGGAACAGTGCGCCGTAACGTGCCGCCATTGCCTGGCAGGCGGCCAAGGTATCGTCACCCGAAGAGTTGTCCCTGACAAAAATCCTGATTCGGGCAAGAGGATAGTCTTGCTTGAAAAGGCTCTCAAAAAACTTGCTTATCCATTTGCCCGAGTTATACGTCACCACCGACAGGTCGAGGAGCGGCAGGCTTTCAACGGTTTTTGTGTTTTCTTGACTCATCAGAGGCAGCCTGCAGTGGTCTCTCGCCTTGTCGGAAAAAGCGAGTCGATGTACATATGAAATGAGTGGGCGGCTGGAAGCATGCAGGATTGACTGGCTGCCCTGAGGCGGCCAGGCATGTGCTTAGTCAGCTTCGGCGGGATATTCATCTTTTGTCCCTGGTGCTTGCGTCGAGGCGGAGCCGGAAAAACATCATCAAGGCGCTTAGCTTGCAGAGTGCTTCTTTCGGGTCGGTGCATGTGCTCCGCGGACGCAAGGTTGATGTCGAGATGAAGTGCCGCAAACTCACGCACGTGGCGCGCGCAGCCCCAGCAACCTTGAGATCAAGTACTGGAACAACCGCAGCGGTTTAGTGAGCTGCCAGGAGAGCGTGGCCTTGACGCGCCCGATCTCTGCTGCCAACGCATCCCGATCTTCGGTCATTTTGGCAAGCTGCGACTCGCGATCCCGATAGAAGAAGTCAGTGCCGTCGAAAAAGCTGATCCTGGGAGGAGGAAGATCGCTATCGGAAATTACCGCAACGAGGAAAAGCGGTTGCGGATCCACCGGGCTGCTGACGATGGCGTTGTGGCTGCCCGTATGGAAGGAAAATACACCGCCCCCCTCGCTGGCGACCATGGGCGTCATTAACGATCCGTGGCGTACGCGCTGGCTGAAAAATGCGCTGTGCTTGAAGTGGCCTGCCAATAACTCCGTGAACTCGCCAAGACTCAGTTCCTTGACGTGATATTCGTTGCGATCCTGAGCAAGCTCGTTCAGAAGGTGCTTTTCCGGTGTTGAGATGACCACCACTCCATTGGGCCTGAGGACTCGTTTGATCTCGGCGAGCATGGCTTCGTGCTGATCGTGGTGTTCGATAGTCTCAAAGCTGACCACCACGTCCACGCTGCTGTCTTTCAAGGGGATGCGCGTGCAATCGCCTTGGAGAAACTCAAGGCCGGGCGCCGCATACTTTGATCGCGCATGTTGGATTACGATTTCGGACAAGTCCACGCCGACCACGGTTTTTGCCGTACCGGCGAGGAAATACGATCCGTAACCTTCGCCGCAAGCAATATCCAAAACATCCTTTTGAGCAGTGAAATCCCGAGCGAATGCGTATCGGTGCAAATGCTCCAGCTCAATGTCCCCTCGCAAGAAGGGAACGAACCGTTCGCCTGTCCAGGAAAACTCCTTTGTTTGGTCCGCGGTCGGTGTCATGCTTGCTCCGTATTCCTTTGATTGAGCGTTGTTGTCAACGAGATATCCCGCATCGGCAATCCAATGAGTGCGCCATCTACACTGCCCCGGCGGGATTCGAATACCAGTGCGTCATGAACCCAATGCTGGAATTCGTGAATGCCCTGGCTGCCTTCAGCAATAGCGGCCGCAATGGAATACTGGCCTATGGGCAATCGAGGCATGCGGAAACAAAATCGCGCCTCCAGTGTCTCGCCAGGAGAAGCGGCGACCGGATGATCGGCATAGCTCAAGTAGGTGTTATCGCCAAACAGGGCTTGGCCGATGCCGTCTTTAACGGTAAAACCGATGATGGGGGAGATCAGGTTCTCAATAACATGCGCCCGAATCGACAACGTAACGATCTCGCCGCCCACGACCCAACTGTATGGTCGTCCGGACTGGTCAATCAACCGGACATCCCGTATGCGCGCCCCACTTCCACCAAATGACGGCGCGGCGGGATCAAAGCGGAACAGCTTTAAATCATTTCGAAGGTTGCTTGCCTGCAAGTAGGGTAGTCGCTGGTCGGCCCAGTCGGCAATGCTGTCTTCTGGCGATGTTCGTTCGCTGTGTTGCGCACCCCCGAACAATGCCGAAAGGTAATTTTCGCAGACGGCCTTGACCGGGCCGAATGCTTGTACTACCCCCCGATCAAGCCACAACGCCCGTTCGCACAGGCCATTGACGGCGCGCATATCGTGGCTGACTACGATAAGCGTGCCTTTCTTGCGGAAATCGTTAAGGAAGCGGAAGCATTTTTGGGTAAAGAGGGCATCTCCAACTCCGAGGGCTTCATCCACAATCAAAATGTCCGGCTCAACATGAATGGCCACTGAGAATGCCAGGCGCACGTACATTCCGCTTGAGTAAGTCCGTACGGGTTGATCGATGAATTCCCCGATGTCGGCAAAGCTGGCAATCCTGTCGAAGCGGGCATCCATGTCCGCCTTGGTGAACCCGGTCACGGCGCCCTGAAAATAGACATTTTCCCGCCCGGTAAATTCTGGATTGAAGCCCGCCCCGAGCTCAAGCAGCGCCGAGATTCGGCCATTGACCTGAACGCGTCCGGATGATGGTTTGAGAATTCCGCAAATCAGCTGCAGCAGAGTGCTTTTGCCCGATCCGTTGCGTCCAATGATGCCAATGGTCTCCCCTCTTTTAATGTCAAAAGAAACCTCGCTCAACGCCTTGAATTCGTCGTGAAAGCGTATGCGCCCGAACGTGAGGGCTTGCTTGATGCGGTCGCCGGGATGGCCGAAGACCCGGTAGGTTTTGCCCAGATTCTCGGCAGAGATCGCCACTTCAGAGTGCATCGGCGAACTCCTCTTTGCTATGCTGGAAGAAGGCGTAACCGAGCACGGCCGCTCCCAGGCAAAAACCAAATGCGAGGATCCAGGCTGTCCATCCAATCGCCTGTCCGGTGACTGCGGCACGAGAGGCTTCAATGACAATGGCCAGGGGATTGACCTGGTAGAGCGGGCGCAACATCTGCGGCACTGCGCTTACCGGATAAAACACGGGCGACAAGAACATCAGCATCTGGATGAACACGGGAACAATTTGTGTCATGTCCTTGACGAACACGCCCCACGCCGCGATAAACCACGAAAGCCCCAAGGCAAGCAGCAACACGGGAAGGAGCAGAAGCGGGAAAAGCACGATCTGGCCATGCAGGCCGCCCACCCATGCCAGTGCTGCCACCAGGATCAGGAAGTTGAATGCGCCATGGACCAGGGCAGCACCCAGCGGAACGACCGGCAGGATATTTACGGGAAAGATGATTTTCTTGACAAAGCTGGGATGGCCGCGCACCGATGTCGGCGCACGGGAAGCAGTCTCGGCAAAAATATTAAAAGTGATCAAACCGCTGTAAAGCAGCAGCCAGAAGGGCAAACCACTGTTTTGCTGGGGCCAGCGCGTCTGGAAGACCTCGCCGAAGATAAAAGCAAAAATCGCCAGCATTAGCAGCGGGCTGAGAAAAATCCACAGTACGCCGAACATCGCGCCCCTGTAGCGCAGTAGGACGTCCCGCTTGATGAGTTGGCCGAGCAGGTAGCGGTGGCGCCAGATATCCGAAGCGATCCGAAGAGGGTTTAAAGCAACCGTGCTCATGGTTTGGCAAGCGCTCCGTCGGCCAGGGCACCAAGCCCGGCTCGAGTCACATTTGGTCGCGCTTGTTTGCAGGGGGTGTGCATATTTTCGATGATGGATGACTGTACCGGCGCGAAAAGCCTTGTTCGTACTGGGTTTCAAGGCGAAACGACACGATGCTAACGCATGGCGGCCTGAAAAGACGTTGCTATCGTGCATGAGGTGCCCTGCCGGTGCAGCCTGGCAGACCGGCGGCTGAAGTCGGCCTGACTGCTGTGCTTGCCACTCGCCTGTGACGAGGCAAGTCCCAGCTGCCAGGATCAGTTAATCTCACAAGCTTCGGTCTGATTCTCATCGTTTTGGTGAGTGACCGTTTTGAGCTTTCCGGCGTCCCACGTTTATGCAATTTATCGCCATTTTTTTTCTGGCACTCCCCTGGCTCAACCCGCTTGCGCCCGGCCCTTCGCCGGGCGTGGTGCCCTGGCTGGTGTCACTCGCCGCGGCGGCTGCCCTGGTGTTTCTGGCCTCGCTGCGTGCCTTCCCGGACCGGGCGGTGGGCGATACCTCCTTCGCCCAGCGCTGGGTGGTGCCGGCGGCCTGGGCCTGGCTGCTCGCCGGCCTGATCAGCAGCCTGATAGGCTTGCTGCAATACTTCGGCGCTACCGCGGCGCTGGCTGGCTGGGTGAGCCAGACGGTGGCGCCCGGAGAGGCATTCGCCAACCTCCGCCAGCGTAACCAGTTTGCCAGCCTCACCAATATCGCCCTGGCCGCGTTGGTCTGGTTCGCTGGACGGCGCGATTGCGCAGGACCTCTCCGGTGGCTTCAGTATCTGGGGGTCGGCCTGCTGGCGGCCGGCAACGCCGCATCTTCCTCGCGTGTGGGCTTGCTGGAGCTGATCGTGCTTTGCGTCCTGACGGTGATGTGGGGGGTGTGGCGCCGGCCCCGCGTTTGGCGCCTGCTGGTCACGGCGGTGCTGGCCTATGCCGTGGCGACGCTGGCGCTGCCCTGGTTGCAGGGGTTCGACCCGGTGGCGCATGGCATGGTGGCGCGGCTTCGCGGCGGCGAGCGGGCATGCGCGAGCCGCATCGTGCTGTGGTCCAACGTGCTGGACCTGATCGCGCAGAAACCCTGGCTGGGCTGGGGCTGGGGAGAATTGGACTATGCGCACTACGCCACTTTGTATGCCGGCCCGCGCTTTTGCGACATTCTGGACAATGCTCACAACCTGCCCCTGCATCTGGCGGTTGAACTGGGCATTCCGGCGGCGCTTCTGGTTTGCGGCTTTGGTGGGTGGTGGGTGGTGCGGAGGCGGCCCTGGCGCGAGACGGATGCCGTGCGCCAGCTGGCCTGGAGCGTGCTGGTGGTGATCCTGCTGCACAGCCTGCTCGAATACCCCCTCTGGTACGGGCCGTTTCAGATCGCTTTCGGCTTGTGCATAGGCTTGTTGTGGCGCAGCGGCGGCGAGGTGCCGGTGTCTGCCACGCCAAGAGCGCCTGTTTTGAAGAGGCTGCTGGCCGCGGTGGCGATGGCGTGCTGCGTCTACGCCGCATGGGATTACCACCGTGTCAGCCAGATTTACCTCGCCCCGCAGGATCGCAATGCGGCCTACCGCGACGGCACCCTGGCCAAGATCCAGGATTCATGGCTGTTTCGCAACCAGGTCCGTTTCGCCGAACTGAACCTGACGCCGTTGACGCGCGACAACGCCCGGTGGACCTTTGATACGGCGACGGCTCTCCTGCACTATTCGCCCGAGCCGTCCATGATTGAAAAAGTGGTTGAAAGCGCCGTCATGCTGGGGCTTGACGACGAGGCCTTGATGCATTTGGCGCGTTACCGGGCGGCTTTCCCGAAGGAGCACGCGCGCTGGGCGGCAGCAAAGGCCGGCTTGCCCGAAGGCGTCGAGCGTTTGCCCTGATCAGGGATTGGTGAAGCTGCCGGATTTCCCGCCGTGCTTTTCGAGCAGCTTCACGTCGGTGATGGTCATGGCGCGGTCGGCCGCCTTGCACATGTCGTAAATCGTCAGCAACGCCACTTGCACCGCGGTGAGCGCCTCCATTTCCACCCCGGTGGGGCCGACGGTTTCCACGGTGGCGCGGCAGGTGATGCTGGAATCGCTCTCCTGCGGCAGGAAGTCGATGGCCACGCGGGTCAGGGCCAGCGGATGGCACAGGGGAATCAGCTCGCTGGTTTTTTTGGCGGCCATGATGCCGGCCACGCGAGCGATGCCCAGGACGTCTCCCTTTTTGGCGTTGCCTTGAAGAATGATGGACAAGGTCGCCCGATTCATTACGATACGGCCCTGCGCAATGGCGACACGGTGTGTGGCTGCCTTGCCCGCCACGTCAACCATATGGGCCTGGCCTTGGCCGTCAAAGTGGGTGAGTGCGGGAGGGGAGGCCATGCTTTTACGAAACCTTTACAACGGGCCCTCATCATAAGACCATGTTTGCGAGTCAGAGTCCCCTCAAGAGCCGTTTGCTGGCGGCGGGTGTTCACTTTGGTATCAGTGTGACCGTTGCCGCCCTTGCGGCGGCGCTGGTTTTTTGGATCTGGTATCCCTACCCTTACCGGGAAATCTCAGGCGGCCGCGAGCTGTTCATGATCGTGGTGGCCGTCGATGTGGTCATGGGCCCTTTGCTCACATTGGCGGTGTTCAGTGTCAAAAAAGCCGCCAAACTGCTGCGGCTTGACTTGACGGTGATAGGCCTGTTCCAGCTGGCCGCGCTGGCCTACGGTTTATGGACGGTGGTCGTGGTGCGCCCGGTACACCTGGTATTCGAAATAGACCGTTTCAGGGTGGTCCATGCCATCGAGGTGCCCAAAGAGGAGTTGGGATTGGCGCCGGCCGGATTGGCTACGCTGCCATTGACCGGCCCCACGCTGCTCTCGGTGCGTGACTTCAAGGACGACAAGGAGCGCTCCGATATGACTTTTGAGGCTCTGGCGGGCAAGCCCCTGGGTACGCGCCCCGGATTCTGGCAGCGCTACGATCAGGGCAAGTCCCAGGTCCTGGCGCACGCCAAGCCGCTGGAGGAGCTCAAAAAACGTTTTCCGGCCCAGGTGGGCGAAATTGACACCGCGTTGAAATCAGCTTCCAGCAGAGGAGACAAGGCCAGGCCCATAGGCTATATCCCCATGGTGGGGCGTAAAACATTCTGGACGGTCCTGCTGGACACCAACACCGCAGAGGTCATTGCATTTGTACCCATTGATTCGTTCTAAGCACAGCCGGCTGCCAAGGTCCGGCCCGGTTTTGGGCCGGCTGGCTCTGGCCGTGCTCGCGTGGGTGGCTTCAGCCAACCTCTCGCTCGCCCAGGCGCCCGCCAGCGTACCTGGCGTCACCACGGGCTCCTTGCCCTCGCTGGGCGAAACTTCCGAACTGGCGGCCGCCGCGGAGCGGCGGATCGGCGACCGCATCGCCGCGAGCATCTACCGGGACCCTGATTACATCGACGACCCGGTGCTGACCGATTACCTGCAAAGCATTTGGCAACCACTGGTGGCCGCCGCGCGTACGCGCGGGGAATTGCATGCGGAGCTCGAAGAGCGCTTTGCCTGGCAGGTGTTCCTGATCCGGGACCGCAGCATCAACGCGTTTGCCTTGCCCGGCGGTTACTTCGGTGTGCACCTGGGGCTGATCGCCGCGGTCGGCAATGCGGACGAAATGGCTGCCGTGCTCGGCCACGAGCTCAGCCACGTCACGCAGCGGCACATTTCGCGCATGCTGACCCAGCAGTCGCGCCAGACGCCGTGGATGATTGCCGCCATGGTGCTGGGCGCCCTGGCGGCCGGGAAAAACGGCGACGCCGCCAGCGCCGCCATTGTCGGCGGCCAGGCCGTCGCGGTGCAAAACCAGCTCAATTTCTCAAGGGACATGGAAAGGGAAGCGGACCGCGTTGGGTTCGGCGTGATGACCGATGCCGGCTTTGAAAGCCGCGGCGTGACCACCATGTTCGAAAAGCTGCAGCAGGCTTCGCGCCTGAACGACAACGGCTCCTTTCCCTACCTGCGCTCTCACCCACTGACCACCGAACGGATTGCCGCGGCGCAGGCGCGCGTGCAACTGGCGGCCGCCGAGGCCGAAAAGCCTTCGCGTGAAAAACTGGTCGAGGCCGGCAAGGCCCGTGTGCTGCACGCCATGATGGCCTCGCGCGCGCGCATTCTGGCGGCGCCCGGGGTTGACGCGCTGCGGTCCATGGTGACGGAAGCCCAGCGCCGCACCGCTCCCCTTGCCCTGCAGTCGCCGGCCTCGGCGGACAACGTGCGCGATGCCGGCGTTTTGTACGCGGGCGCCTATGCGGCGGCGCAGCTGCGCGACTTCACGGGCGCCCGAAGCTTGCTGGCAAAACTCAGGCCGCTGGTCGCGGAGGTGCCGCAGGCGGCCGGTGCGGTGGATTTGCTGGGCGTCGACATCGATCTGCTGGCCGGCGTGGTACCGGCCACGGCCGCGAGCTTCGATATCTCCAAGGCGGCATCGCGCGCGGAGGTTTTGACCCAGGCGCGTTCACTGCTGGCGGCGCAACGGGCCCAGGACGTCTCCAGCCGGTTGCAAACCTGGGTGGCAGCGCATCCCAAGGATGCGACGGCCTGGCAGCTGCTCGCGGTCGCGTACGGCAACCAGAACCAGAATGTGCGGGCGGTCCGGGCCGACGCGGAAAGCCGGGCGGCGCAGCTGGACTATCCGGCGGCGCTGGACCGTTTCAAGGCGGCGCAGGCCATGATGCGCAGCAACCCCGGTAGCGCGGACTATGTGGAAGGCTCCATCCTCGACACGCGAACGCGCCAGACGGAATCACTTGTCAAGGAACAGGCGCTCCAGGACAAAGTCGATCACTAGCTGTAGCGCTGAATAAATCAGCGAGCCTATCAGCGCGGCGACGAAGCCCGTCACGTTCAGGCTGCTGGTCAGGCTGGCCGCGGCCCAGAACATGAGGGCGTTGACGACGAAGAGGAACAGCCCCAGCGTCACCAGCGTCACGGGCAGCGTCAGCAGCACGAGGATGGGACGCACCACCATGTTGAGCGCGCCCAGCACGGCGGCCGCGATCAGCGCGCCGGTAAAGCTGCTCACCACCACGCCCGAATACAGGTAGGCGACCGCCAACAGGGCGGCCGCGCTGAAAATCCATTTGAGGATGAGTTTCATACCCAAAGAATACCATCGGGCCGCCCAAAGAAAAATGCGCCCCTGGAGGGGCGCATTGCAATGGGCGGCAGGTCCCGTCAGTCGGTCGCGACCAGCAGGCCGGCGCCCGCCAGCGCGGTGGCGTAACCCAGCACCCCGTGGCTTTCCTGGGCCTGCGAGGCCGTTACCGGCTGCATATCCTGGCCGAACTTCGGCCGACGGGCATCCAGCACGCGCGCGGCGCCATGCCGCTTGATCAGGGACTCTGTCTGGGTGATCAGGGTGGTTTGCGCCAGCTGGGTCAGCACCATGTCGCCCTCTTGTTGCAGCAGGGGCATCAGCTGGGCGAAGACTTTTTCCGCCCACTTGCCGCGCCAGCTTTCGCGCGCGCTGTGCGTCACCCATTTGCTGACGCGGTGCGTCACGCGGGGTGCGCAGCCGACCACGATCCAGCGGGTGGGGTTGCGGGAGCCGCCTGCGGGCAGCATGGGTTGCAGCATCTGCAGGGCGTATGCGGCGTCGTCAACGTACACGATGATGTTGTCCATGAAGTTCTCCTTGAGTTGTCGTCGTTTTAGAAAGCTTGCCGGTTGCGGGCTTCAGTGAGGGATCAGGTCCGTGTCGCGGGTAGAGCGGTTGCGCCGGGTGGCCCACCAGCCCGCGCCGAGCACGCCGGCCACTGCCGCCGCATAGGTGAGCCACTGGGCGGCCGTATGCAGGGTGGCGGCGGAGGGTAAGGCGCCGGGTCCGCCGTAAATCGGGTCGAGCAGCTGTTCGCTCACGATCATCTTGGCGGCGGTGAAGGCCAGCACGGCGGCGCCGATGTTGATGATGACGGGGAAGCGCTCCACCAGCTTGAGCACCATGGTGCTGCCGAACACCACGATGGGGATGCTCACCAGCAGGCCGATGACGACCAGGTCGAAAGAGCCATGGGCGGCGCCGGCGACGCCGAGCACGTTGTCAATGCCCATCAGGGCGTCGGCCACCACAATGGTCTTCATCGCGCCCCAGAAGGTGCTGGCGACGGGGCCGTCGTGGTCCTTGTCGCCTTGGTCGGCCAGTAATTTGTAGGCGATCCACAGCAGCCCCAGGCCGCCTACCAGCATCAGGCCGGGGATTTTCAGCAGCCACACCACGCCGACGGTCATGGCGGAGCGGACCACGATGGCGCCCACAGTGCCCCAGACGATGGCTTTTTTCTGCAGATGGGACGGCAGGTTGCGCGCGGCCAGGGCGATCACGATGGCGTTGTCGCCGGCGAGCACCAGGTCAATGAGGATGATCGCCAGCAGGGCGGACCACCAGGGGGCGGTAAATAGTTCCAAAGCTCACACTCCATGTCAAGTTTCGACTTGGAAATCCGAACGGACGGACTTCCGGGCTCGTGAAACCGGAACAGGTTTGTGGATGGTTCGGCTCTGGGACTGGTGCCGCGAACGCCTCGATCAAACCTGTTCAGGTTTCAATCGAAGGTCTGGCTCGACATGCAGTGTCGCTGCATGCCCAGCAAGCCGGAAGTGTGAACTTCGTAATGACGACTTGCTGTTAGCGATTTTGCTGTGGTGTCTGTTATCGAATATTGCAGCAAAACGAGGGAGTTACTCCCCTTCGTCTGGATATTTGACAATAAAAACGGATTTTTTGCAAATCCCCCGTTCATCCAGGCCTGAGTGCACCCTGCTCCTCCATCCGGGGGGGGTGACAGCGGCCCGCCCCGGGCTTAAGGTTGCTCCCGTTCCCCCATCCACGGCGAAGGAGCGCGTCCATGAACAGGCAATTGATCATCTGCTGCGACGGCACCAACAACAACCTGACCGGCGGCGCCAGGGACACCAACGTCACCAAGCTGTGCGGTTTGCTGGCGCCGGACGCCAACGACCAGCTGCTGTACTACGACCCTGGCGTGGGCAACCCCGGTGAGCTGCCCGGCGCGTCCCTGACCGACAGTGCCAGCCGCATTTTCGAGCGGCTGCACGGCCTGGCCTTCGGCAAGGGCGTGTATGAAAACATCGCCGAGGCTTATGTGTTCCTGATGCGGCATTACCGGCCCGGCGACCAGATTTTCCTGTTCGGCTTTTCGCGCGGCGCCTTCACGGCGCGCAGCATAGGCGGGCTGGTGACGCAGTTCGGCCTGTTGCGCTCCGAGATGGAGGGCCTGGTGCCCACCCTGCTGCACGTCTATTTTTCGGACCGCGAGCTCGGCGGCCGCAAATACACCGCGATCCGCGACCAGATCAGCCGGCTCTTTGCCTCCGAGCAGACCCGCGCGGCGCCGGTCTGGTTTGTCGGTGTCTGGGAAACCGTGTCCTCTGTGGGCGCACCTTTGCTGAGCCGCACTATCACCGCCTCGCCGACCATTGTCGGCAAGCGCTTTCATCATGTGCGCCAGGCACTGGCCCTCGACGAATACCGCCGCTCCTTCGAGCCGCGCCCCTACTATGTGGATCCCGCGCACGACTATGCGGCCGGCGGGCAGAGCATTACCCAGCTGTGGTTTTCGGGCGCGCATTGCGACGTGGGCGGGGGTTATGTCCAGGCCGAGGCTCGCCTGTCGCTTGATGCCCTGCTCTGGATGCTGCAGGAGGCCGCTGCTTGCCAGCTGCGCCTGCGCGCCGGCCTGCTGGATGCCGCGGGCCAGCTCGAGACGCAGGCGGTGCTGGCTGCGCTGGCGACGCCCGCCCCCGGCGGCCCGCCTCCCCGGCCTCGCATCCACAGCGAGACTTATTCCACGGCCCTGTGGGCGCTGGCCGGCCTGCAGCAGCGCAATCCGCATGTGGTGCTCGACGCCGGGAAGCCGCAGCGGGTGGTGCCGGTGGAGCACCCTTCGGTGGCGGCGCTGGGCCTCTCCTTTCCCGCCGATACGGTCTGGGCGCGCCGCCGGCCTGTGGCGGGGCTGTTGGTGGCGCTGGCCCTGGCCGTGGTTTTCTGGTTGCTGGCAGGCGGGTTGTTGAACGGCAGTATCGTGCCGGCCCGCATGACGCTGTGGGAGTGCCTGCTGGCCTTGGGCCGGGATGCCGGCCAGGCGGCGGCCGCCAACCTGGCCCTGGCGCGCTGGCAGATCGGCTGGGTGGCGTCCTGGGCCTATCCGCTGGCCACGCTGCCGCAAGCGGCCGGCCGTGTGGCCGGCGCTGTGTGGGCCGATTTCGGCCTGGTGGCCGCCTATGCCTTCATTCTGGCCCGCGCCGTGACCTGGGCGTTCGCCCGCATCGTGCGCGTGCAGCGCGCCGGGCACAGGCCGCCGGCCTTGCTCAACGCGCTGGGTTTGGCTGCCACCGTGGCCGTTTTGGGCGACGTCGCGGAGAACCTGCTGACGCTGGCCCTGGTGTCGGCCTTTCCCTGGCCCTTGCTCGCCGGGGTGGAGCCCTTGCTGGGGCTGGCCATGACCGTGGCTGCGCTGGCCAAATGGGTGGGGCTGCTGGGCTGTGGGGTCTTGTTCTTCTGGGGATTGGCCGCCAGATCGTCCTGACGGCGGCTAAACCCGCGCGGGGAAAGCGATTTTGCCGTCTGGCCGATAATGAACGGCCCGGCTCAGCGGCTTCGCGCATTCTTCTTCCTTGGCGCGGCCAGCCCCCTAATTTGGTACTTTATTTCCCATGCCCGGCATCCACATCACCGATATCGAAGCCGCCATCAATTACTGGCGCGATAAAAAGCCCTCGCCCGATGGCATCACGCTGGCACCCGAGCTGCGCGCCCTGGCCGAGGTCTATGCGCTCATGGTTTTTTACCATGAGGACGAGGCCGACGAAAAAACCTTCCCGCCCAAGGCACTCGCGGCGTGGCGCGCCTGGTATGACACTACCGCCGACACGCCCTGCATCGCCATCTGCTCGACCAGCCAGGGCGACGCCCTGTGCAAGGGCTGCGGCCGCACTTTCGACGAGGTGCAGCATTGGCCCGAAATGACGCCCGGCGAAAAGCGCGCGACCTGGCGGCGCATCACGCAGGAGGCCAGCGCTTGGCGCTTTGGCCGCTATGCCGACCGGGCCCTTGAGGGCAAGACGCCGGCCCCCGAGGACGAAAAGGTTTGATTTCGAGGGCGCCAAAGCTATCAATTTGGTAGCGAATGCTTGTCAAGCGGACTACACTGGCTGCATGCTCAGACTGGCCCGCGCTCCCAATATCGCCATCGCCGCACTGTGGGTGGACGCCTTGCGACAGGCGGGCTTTGCGGCCAGTGTGCAGCGTTATTTCCTGGGCAGCGTGGCCGGTGAGCTACCGCCCGACCAGTGCCTGCCCGAAGTGTGGCTCACGCACGACCACGAAGAGGCGCGCGCGAAAGAGTTGCTGCACAGCTTGCAGAACATGCCGCAGCGGCGCTGGCTGTGCAGCTGCGGTGAGATGGTGGAGGGCGGGTTCGAACAATGCTGGCAGTGCGGCGCCGACATGCCGGAGCCGCCTGCGGCGTCCGCCTAGACGCGCTTGGCGAGCTCCGCCGCCAGGCCGACATAGCTGCCCGGCGTCATGGCCAGCAAGCGGGCTTTTTCGGCTTCGGGAATTTCCAGCGAGCGGATCAGCGCATGCAGGTCTTCGGCCTTCACGGTCTTGCCGCGCGTGACTTCCTTGAGCTTTTCATAAGCGCCCTGCACGCCGTAGCGGCGCATCACGGTCTGTATCGGCTCGGCCAGCACTTCCCAGGAGTTGTTGAGGTCGTCGCTGAGCGCTTCGCGGTTCAGCTCGAGCTTGTTCAGGCCCACGCTCATGGAGTTGTAGGCCAGCACGGCATAGCCCAGCGCCACGCCCATGTTGCGCAGCACGGTGGAGTCGGTCAGGTCGCGCTGCCAGCGGGAGATCGGCAGCTTCTCGCTAAGGTGGCGCAGCAGCGCGTTGGCCAGGCCCAGGTTGCCTTCGGCGTTTTCAAAGTCGATCGGGTTGACCTTGTGCGGCATGGTGGAGGAGCCGATTTCGCCGTCCTTCAAGCGCTGCTTGAAGTAACCCACGCTCACATAGCCCCAGATGTCGCGGGCCAGGTCGATCAGGATGGTGTTGGCGCGCGCCACGGCGTCGAACAGCTCGGCCATGTAGTCGTGCGGCTCGATCTGGATGCTGTAGGGCTGGAAGGTCAGGCCCAGGCCCAGCGGCTCGGGAGTTTCGATCACGCCGCGGCTGAAGGCCTCCCAGTCGAAATCGGGCCAGGCCGAGAGATGGGCGTTGTAGTTGCCCACGGCGCCATTCATTTTGCCCATCAGTTTGACGGCGGCGATCTTCTCGCGCGCATTGGCCAGGCGCACCACAACGTTGGCGATCTCCTTGCCGACCGTGGTCGGGCTGGCGGTCTGGCCGTGCGTGCGGCTGAGCATGGGCTCGTCGGCGAACAGATGAGCCATCTCGCGCAGCTGGGCGATCACCTTGTCGAGCGCCGGCAGTACCACCAGATCGCGGCCACTTTTGAGCTGCAGCGCGTGGCTGGTGTTGTTGATGTCTTCGCTGGTGCAGGCGAAATGCACAAATTCGCTGGCGCCCTTGAGTTCGGGCCTGGCCTCGAATTTGGACTTGATCCAGTATTCGACGGCTTTCACGTCGTGGTTGGTGGTTTTTTCGATGTCCTTGATGGCTGCGGCATCGGTTTCCGAGAAGTTCTTGACCAGGCCCAGCAGATAGGTGCGGGCACCTGGGCTCAGCGGCTTGAATTCGGCGAATTTGGCGTCGGACAGCGCGATGAACCAAGCCACTTCCACCTGGACGCGGCGGTGCATATAGCCTTGCTCGGACATGAGGGGGCGTAACTGGGCAAGCTTGCCGGCGTAGCGGCCGTCCAGCGGGGACAGGGCGTTGATGGTGGAAAACGGGGTGGAAGAGCTCATCCTCCAATTGTAGGGCGCCCCCGGGGGCCGGCCCGCGGGACTGTCCAGATTTGCGACGTTTGGAGGAGCCTGTCAGCCGAGGCCCGGGCTTACTCGATAGAATGCACTTCCCTCGGACCACGATCTCACACCACCATGAAACTCATCGGATCCGCCACCAGCCCCTATGTGCGCAAAGTGCGCATCGTAATGGCCGAGAAAAAGCTCGACTTCCAGTTCATCCTGGAAGATGTCTGGGCGGCGAACACCACCATCAGCGCGTCCAACCCCCTGGGCAAGGTGCCCTGCCTGGTCATGGAAGGCGGCGAAGCCGTGTTCGACTCCCGCGTGATCGTCGAATACCTGGACACCCTGTCGCCCGTCGGCAAGCTGATCCCGACCCAGGGCCGTGAGCGTGCCGAAGTCAAAACCTGGGAAGCCCTGGCCGACGGCCTTGTCGACGCCGCCATCCTGGCGCGCCTGGAAGCCACCTGGAGCGGCCGCAGCGCCAAGCAGCGCAGCGATGCCTGGATTGACCGCCAGATGGGCAAGATAGACGCCACCCTCAAGGCCATGAGCACCGGCTTGGGCGACAAGGCCTTTTGCAGCGGCATCCACTTCAGCCTGTCAGACGTGGCGGTCGGTTGCGCGCTGGGCTATCTTGATCTGCGCTTCACGCAGGTCAACTGGCGCGAACTCTATCCCAACCTTGCCAAGCTGCAGGACAAGCTGATGCAGCGCGCCAGCTTCGCAGAAACGATTCCGCCCGGCTGATCAAACAAGGAGTGGCTTCGGCCCGGTTGTTCGCCGCGGCGGGGTGAGCACCCGTAGCCAAGGGACCGCAACGCGCAAGGGCGCGCCGCCCGTGGGCGGGGCCTTGCTGGCTGGAATATAAAAATGCTGCGAAGCGCCCCGGCGCGAACGAGGGAGGGAGGGAGGAGGAGGAGCGCCCCGGGATTGCAGCTGAACCTGGACGGTCCAGAAGGCTTCGCAACAATGAAACTGTTTGTGCCAGCGCTGCTTGTGACAGCAATATGCGCTTGCGTAAGTATGAGCGCACAAGCTGCCTGGAGTTCCCCCCGGCGACGCTGCATCAGGTAAATTTTTGTTAACGACGCTGCGGCCGGTGTGGCATGCCGAAATGGCCGCGTACGGCGTTGCGCTTCACGGCGCCGCCACAAGCTGCTTTTCGATCTCCTGGATGAAGGATCGGCCGGCCGGATCGGCCGTGGAGTTGAAGCTGGTGACGCTGTTGCCGTCCCGCGCGATCACGTATTTGTAGAAATTCCAGCGCGGCGTGGTGCCCGTTTTGGCCGCCAGCTGCTTGAAAAGCGGGTTGGCGTCTTTGCCGGTCACGCTGGTCTTGGTGAACATCGGAAATTTCACCCCGAAAGTGTTTTCGCAGAAGTCCGCTATCTCCTTGTTGCTGCCGGTTTCCTGCGAAAAGTCGTTGGAGGGAAAGCCCAGTACCACCAGCCCCTGGTCCTTGTATCTGGCGTAGAGCGCCTCCAGCCCCTTGTATTGGGGCGTGAAGCCGCAGAAACTGGCGGTATTGACCACGACCACCACTTTTCCGCTGTACTGGCACAGCGACTGCGGTTTTTCATCCTGCAGGCGCAAAAAGTTTTGTTGCAAAAGACCCGGGCAGGCCGCAGGCGCCGGTCCGGCCGGGGCCGCTGCCGCCGGGCTGGCGGTGACCAGGGCGCCGCAGCAAAGTATGCCCAGCAGGAGGATTCGAGGCTTGTAGGCGGGCATGGTTAAACTCACGGGCAATTGAGTGGTACGTGGATGGCGGTTCATTCTGACGCTGTTCGGTTTGTGGCACAAATTGTCTGGACGGGAGACCCCACAGCGGGCGTTGCGGCATTTGTGAGATTCAATATTTTTGAATGAAAAAATGCGGCTGAAATCGAGCTTCACGTAGGCAAACATGCCGGAATGAGCCCGAATTTGCCTGATTTGCCGGTAAATTGCCGACAAATCGCAAGTTGTCACATTAGCCGCCTAAAATCACCCCTAATACCCAGGATGCGCCCTACAGCGTCCAAGGCAGATTTATCCGCGAATTCGATCGCGAAGGAGTTCTCAATGCTTTACCCCGAACTGTTCAAACAACTTGAATCCGTCCGTTGGGACATGGACAAGGACATTCCATGGGCCAGTTTTGATCCGGCCAAGCTGACCGATGAGCAGGCCCAGACCATCAAGATGAATGCCATTACCGAATGGTCCGCATTGCCCGCCACGGAAATGTTCCTGCGCGACAACAAGGATGACAGCGATTTTTCGGCCTTCATGTCGATCTGGTTCTTCGAAGAGCAAAAACACTCGCTGGTGCTGATGGAGTACCTCAAGCGCTTCCGGCCCGACCTGGCGCCCACCGAAAAAGAGCTGCATGAGGTTCGCTTCGAATTCGAACCCGCGCCCGCGCTGGAAACCCTGATGCTGCATTTTTGCGGTGAGATTCGCCTGAACCACTGGTACCGCCGAGCCAGCGAGTGGCACACCGAGCCGGTCATCAAGCAGATCTACACCCAACTGAGCCAGGACGAAGCGCGCCACGGCGGCGCTTACCTGCGCTACATGAAACGCGCCATCAACAACTTCGGCAATGAGGCGAAATCCGCCTTCACCAAGGTCGGCGTGCTGATGGCCAGCGCCCGCCGCACGGCGCAGGCTCTGCACCCGACCAATCTGCACGTGAACAAGAGCCTGTTTCCGCGCGACACCATCCAGAGCCGCCTGCCCAACCCGGAATGGCTGGAGCACTGGCTGGACACGCAGATCAAGTTCGACGCGGTGTGGGAAGGCAAGGTGGTTGAGCGCATCCTGCACAACCTGAGCCTGCTGATGAACCAGAGCTTCAAGACCGTGCAGGAGCTGAACCGCTACCGCAAGGAAATCGGCAAGGAGCTTGCCGATTCCATCGCCGCCAAGCCCTCACCCGCCGGCGCCTGATGCAGGACCTGCGCTGGCCGAGCAGCGCCGGCGGCAGGAGCCGGGTGGTTGCCCGCGGCGCGCAGGTGTTCGCGGTGGCCAACGCCAGTGATCCTGAACTGGATTTCGATGGCCAGCTCTCGCAGACTCTGGAGATGCTTGACCTCCACCTGGCACATGTGGGCGCTACGCGTGCCGCCCTGCTCAGCGTACAGATTTTCCTGGTTGATATGCAGCACAAAAAGCAGCTGGACACCGCCTGGCGCGCGTGGATAGGCGAGGACAGCGCCGCCTGGCCCCAGCGCGCCGTGGTGGGTGCCCAGCTGGACGGCGGCCTGCTGGTCGAGATCGTGGCCCAGGCCTTCCGTTAAAGTCGCGGGATGCCTAGCCATCCCCAGCCCCCAGAATTCCTGAAAAAAATCGTCTCCCGCGAGGAGGCGCCGCGGCGCCTGGCCACGCTGCCCCGCCCAATCGTCTTCACCAATGGGGTGTTTGACGTGCTGCACCGCGGGCATGCCAGCTACCTGGCCCAGGCGCGCGCACTGGGCGGCAGCCTGGTGGTGGCCCTGAACACCGACGCCTCGGCCCGGCGGCTCGGCAAGGGGCCGGACCGGCCGCTGAACAACGAACAGGACCGCGCCATCATGATGGCCGCGCTGGAATCGGTGAACCTGGTCACCTGGTTCGACGAGGACACGCCGCTGGAGCTGATTTCCGCGCTGCGGCCCGACCTGCTGGTCAAGGGCGGCGACTACGACATGGACAAACTCGCTGAAACGGCGGTGGTCAGGGCCTATGGCGGCGATGCCCGGGCGATCCCGTTTGTGGACGGTTATTCGACTACCGCGCTGGTGAAAAAAATCAGGGCCTCGGGCGGCGCTTGACGCCGGCGCGACAGGTTCAGGCGGCCTTGGCGATCAGTACGGCATTGGATCCGCCGAAGGCGAAGGAGTTGGACATCACCGCACGCAGGCCCTTTGCGCCGCGCGGCGTCAGCGGGACGAAGTCCAGGTCGCAGCGCGGATCGGGGTGGTGCAAAAAGGCCGTAGGCGGTAGCTGCCCGGCGCGCAGGGCCATCACGCTCGCGATAAATTCCATGGCGCCCGCCGCGCCCATGGCATGGCCGTGCACACCTTTGCTGGAACTGATGGGCAGGTCCCAGGCCAGCTCCTGGAAAGCCAGCTTGATGGCGCTGGTTTCCACAACGTCGCCCACATCGGTTGCGGTGCCGTGGGCATTGAGGTAGCCGATGTCGGAGGCCCGCATTCCCGCATCCGCCAGCGCCAGCGTCATGGCGCGCGCCTGGCCTTGGGCGTCGGGCTGCGTCAGATGGTGGGCGTCGGTGGTGGAGGCGTAGCCGCAGAGCTCGGCCAGGATGGTGGCGCCGCGGCGTTTGGCGCTTTCCCATTCTTCGAGCACCAGCATGGCGGCGCCTTCGGCCAGCACCAGGCCGCTGCGGTCGGAAGAGAACGGGCGGCAGGATGTTTCGGGGCCGTCGGCGTGGGGTTTGGCCAGGGTATGCATGGCTTGCCAAGCCTTGATGGTGCCGCGGTTAAGCAGCGCTTCCGAGCCGCCGGCCAGCATGGCGTCGGCATAGCCGTGGCGAATCTGCCGGAAGGCCTCGCCGATGGAAGCGGCCGACGAGGCGCAGGCGTTGGAGATGGTGCTGCTCGGCCCTTTCAGGCCGAATTCCATGGATACATGGGCGGCAATCGCGTTGTTCATCGCCAGCACCACGGTCATGGGGCGCAGGCGCGCAACTTTTTGCTCGAGCAGGGCCGTGTAAGCCACATCGGTGGAACTGGCGCCGCCGCTGCCCGTGCCCAGGGATACACCAAAGCGCTCGGCGGCAAAGCTGTTGTGCACAGCGGTGAGATCACCCAGGCCGGCCTGCGACATGGCTTCGCGGCCAGCCACCAGCGCAAACTGGCTGACGCGGTCCATGGTCAGAAGCCGGGCGCGCGGGAAATGGGGGTCGGGATCAAAATCGATCGCGCCGGCCAGCACGCTTTCGGTGCCGGTGGGAAAGGGGATGTCAACGGCGCGGATGCCGGAGCGGGCGGTCAGCAGGGCGTCAAAAAAAGCCGGGGTGCCGGTCCCCACGGCGGAGATGACGCCCAGACCCGTAATGGCAACGCGACGCATGGATGTCCTGGGGCGCCCGCCAGGGGCTTAAGCGGCGGGCTTGCCCGATGGCAGCAAAGGCTCAATCAGTTGAACCATTTCGGCCAGAGTCCGGGGCGGGTTGGCCTGGTCGGGAATCTGGATGCCGAACTGGTCTTCGATCTGGAAGAGGAATTCGATGACCGCCAAGGAGTCCAATCCAAGGCTTTCCAGCGTGGCATCAGGCAGCAGTTTTTCCTCGCTGATGCCAAATGTCTCGGCAAAAAGTTTGATCAAATCAGAATTCATCACCCAACCAGTACTTGTATGTGCAAAGCGTCATTGTCCCACCATCGCTGTGACAGCTGACTTTTGTGCAGACCTCGGGGTCATTCTACAAAAGCGGTGGCGTTGTTTTTGTGCTTCAGGGTGTGTACATCTGCCGGACGGCGTCCGACAGGCTGAATGTTCCCAGGAGCTCTCCTAAATAGCTGACAGGCGCCGGTGCAATGGCCGCCGCACCGATTTCGGCGCGCAAACGGGCGTTGCTGAACACCGCATCGGCTGTCAAAAAAGGCAGATAGGGTTGCAGTGCCTCGAACATCCAGCGCTGGCGGGCGAATTTGGGTGTCGGGACGAAGTCGCGGCCCCGCATCACCAGCTTGCCTATGCCCGGCATGGTGGCCGTCAACTCATCGGCCAGCACTTTGAACGTCATGGAATCTTCACCGGTTGACACGTGGTAGCAGTCGTGGGCCAGTTCGCCCTTGAGCAGCATTTCGGCGAAAGCGCCGGCGATAAAGTCCACGGGCGCGAAATCGAGCCTGGCCAGGGGGTCCAGGGGAACGTCCCCCAATTCGGCCATCACGGGAATCGACCACAGCATGTTGCGGGAAAGCTTGGCGTCGTCAATGCCGCGCGACAGCACAATGCCGGGGCGCAGGCTCACAAAGGGGCTACCGGCGGCGCGCAACAGGGTCTCAGCGTCGCGCTTGGACCGGATGTAGTCATTGGCATAGCCGGCAAAGGGCATGTCTTCCGTGATCACGCCGCGCGGCTCGGTGGTGACCGCTGCGGTGCCGACGAAAAAGCCGCGCTGAGAGGGGCCCAGTTTTTTGAGGATGCCGGAAAACTGCTCGGCCGCCTTGATATTGATAGGGTAAACCCCTGCGCCGGGCTTGAAGGACGTGCTGGCCGCCGAGTGCAGGATCACGTCGGCGGATTGCAGCACGGCTGTGCTCAGGCCGAAATTGGGCTCTATGACGTCGCCAGCTTCGGCGGACACCATCTCGGCGAACTCGGGTTTCCACAGAACGCTCTTTTTCAGGCGCTCCAGGAGGCGGTCGCGGGCTTGGTTCGAATCGGCGGCGCGCACCACAGCCGTGCTGTAGACGCCGCGCGCGGCCAGAAGAAGCATTAACTCGCCGCCAATCAGGCCGGTTGCGCCCGAAAGCAGTACGCGTTTAGACATGTGAAGAAATGTAAAGCAGAACCTGGAAGTATAAGCCAGCCCATGTGACAGAGCTGCAAAATCCCACTGGGCGAAACCGTCTAAATCAGCACAATCACACGCCGGCCAGGCTTTTTTTGGCGAGGAGACAAGAGCCTCCTCGCCGCGCCCCGGCTTATTCCCCAGCCTGGGCCGGGGCGGGGCTTTCGCCGCGCCGGCCGCGCAATCGCCTGCTGGTGCGCCGGATGAAGTGCTCCAGGTCGTCGATATAGGTGAACACCGCGGGCACCACCAGCAGGCTGAGGACGGTGGATGTGATCAGGCCGCCGATCACGGCTATCGACATCGGCGAGCGAAAGCTCGGGTCGGCCGCGCCCAGGCCCAGGGCGATGGGCATCATGCCGGCGCCCATGGCCAAGGTGGTCATGATGATGGGACGCGCGCGCTTGTGGCAGGCGTCCAGCAGCGCGTCCCAGCGCGACATATTGTGGTCGCGCCGTGCCACGATGGCGTATTCCACCAGCAGGATGGAATTCTTGGTGGCGATGCCCATGAGCATGACGAGGCCGATCAGCGAGGGCATGGAAAAGCTCTTCTGTGCGATCAGCAGGCCGACGAAGGCGCCGCCCAGGGACAGCGGCAGCGCCGCCAGGATGGTCACCGGGTGCAGGAAGTCCTTGAACAGCAGCACCAGCACGATGTAGATGCACAGCACGCCGGTTGCCATGGCCAGCAGGAAGCTGCCAAACAGCTCGCCCATGACTTCGGCGTCGCCGATTTCCACCACCTTGACACCCGCCGGCAGGTTCTTGATCGCCGGCAGCAGCTTCACCGCCTCGGTGATGTCGCCCAGGGCCTGGCCCGACAGCTCGATTTCAAATTTCACGTTGCGCGATCGGTCGTAGCGGTCTATGACCGCCGGCCCACCGGTGATTTCCAGCGTGGCCACTTGCCCCAGCATGACCGGGCCGACGCCGGGCTTGACGCTCGGCACGGCCAGGCGCTCCAGCACGCTCAAGTCCTTGCGGGCCGCGTCGTCGAGCTTGACGACGATGGGCACCTGGCGCTGTGAGAGGTTGAGTTTAGGCAGCGATTCCTCGTAGTCGCCGACCGTGGCGATACGCAGCGTCTCGCCCATGGCCGCGCTGGTCACGCCCAGGTCCGCCGCGCGCGCGAAGTCCGGCTTGATGGCGATTTCAGGCCGCACCAGGCTGGCGCTCGATGAAATATTGCCCAGGCCGGGAATGGTCCGCAGGTCTTTTTCCACCGCCATCGCGGCGGCCTGCAGCGCGTTGGCGTCTTCGGCCGTCAGCACCAGCATATAGGCTTCGCCGGATCCGCCCAGGCCGACCTTGCTGCGCACGCCGGGCAGCGATTCCAGGGCCGCGCGCATTTTGTTCTCTATGCCCTGCTTGCGCGGGCGTTCGTTGCGCTCGTCGAGCAGAACGGTCAGCGTGGCCTTGCGGGTTTCCGCCGCGCCCTGCATGGCGAACGGATCCCCGCCGGCGGTACCACCGCCTATGGTGGTGTAGACGTTCTTGACGTGCTCGACCTTGCTGATGAGCTGGCGCGCGTGCTCCGCCGAGGCCCTGGTCTGGGCCAGCGTCGCGCCAGGCGGCAGCTCCAGGTAGACCTGGGTCTGCGAGTTGTCGTCGGCCGGGATGAAGCCCGTGGACAGCAGCGGGATCAGTGCCACCGAGCCGAAGAAAAACAGCGTGGCCAGGATCATGGTCTTCAGGCGGTGATGCAGGCACCAGGAGGCGGCCCGCATGTACCACTTCATCCAGCCCGGGTCGCTGTGCGTGCCCACCACGGGCTTGAGGATGTAGGCCGCCATCATGGGCGTGAGCACCCGCGCCACCACCAGCGAGGCGAACACGGCCAGCGAGGCGGTCCAGCCGAACTGCTTGAAGAACTTGCCGGCCACGCCGCTCATGAAGGCGGTGGGCAGGAACACCGCGATCAGGGTGAAGGTTGTTGCCACGACCGCCAGGCCGATTTCGTCGGCCGCTTCCATCGCAGCTTCGTAGGGCGTTTTCCCCATGCGCAGGTGGCGCACGATGTTCTCCACCTCGACGATGGCGTCGTCCACCAGGATGCCTATCACCAGCGAGAGCGCCAGCAGCGTGATCACATTGATGGAGAAGCCCAGCATGTGCATGCCGATGAAGGCCGGGATTACCGACAGCGGCAGCGCCACTGCGGAGACGAAGGTGGCGCGCCAGTCGCGCAGGAACAGCCACACCACCAGCACGGCAAGGATGCCCCCTTCGTAGAGCAGGTGCATGGAGCCGTCGTATTCCTCCTGCACCGGCTTGACGAAGTTGAAAGCCTCGACGAGTTCCACGTCGGGGTATTGCCGCTTGAGCTCGGCCAGCGCGGCCTGCACGGCGGCGCCTACCGCGACCTCGCTTTCGCCGCGGCTGCGCGAGACTTCAAAGCCCACGACGGGTTTGCCGTCCAGCAGCGCGGCCGCGCGCGGCTCGGCGGTGGTGTCGGTCACAGTGGCGACCTGGTCCAGCCGTATGCGCCGGCCGTCGCTCAGGGCCAGCTCGATGCCGGCCAGTTCCGCGGCCGACTTCACCGTCGCCAGGGTGCGCATGGGCTGCTCGCTGCCGCCCAGGTCGGCGCGCCCGCCGGCGCTCTCCGTCTGCACCTGGCGCAACTGGCGGGAAATGTCGGACGCCGTGGCGCCCAGGGCCTGCAGGCGCGACGGGTCCAGCGCCACGCGCACCTCGCGCGAGACGCCGCCCACGCGGTTGACTGCGCCCACGCCGCGCACCGCCAGCAGCTTGCGCGAGACGTCATTGTCGACGAACCAGGACAGCGCCTCCTCGTCCATGCGCGGCGAACGGATGGTGAAGGCCAGCACGGGCTGGCCGGCCAGGTCCATCTTGGAGACCACGGGCTCGCGCACGTCGGCGGGCAGTTCGCTGCGCACCTTGGAGACCGCGGCGCGCACATCGTCCACCGCTTCCTGCACGGGTTTTTCGAGCCGGAACTCGGCCGTGATGGTGGCGCCGCCGTCCTGCACCTTGGTATAGATGTGTTTGAGGCCCTGCACCGTGGCGATGGAATTTTCCAGCTTGCGCGCCACTTCGGTTTCGAGCTGGGCGGGCGCCGCGCCCGGCAGCGAGGCCGACACCGTCACCGTGGGCAGGTCGATGTCGGGAAAGTTCTGCACCTTCATTGCCTTGAAGGACAGCATGCCGGCAAAGGTCAGCAGCACAAACAGCATGACCGCCGGAATCGGGTTCTTGATCGACCAGGAGGAGACATTCATGGGCCTGCTCCTTACTTGCTGGCGACCGGTGCGGCGGGGACGGCGTCGCTGACCCTGACCAGGTCGCCGTCGTTCAGGAAGCCCGCGCCGCTGACGACGATGCGCGCGTCCGGGGCCAGGCCGGAGGTGATCTCTACCCTGTCGCCGGCCAGCCGGCCGGTCTGCACCTTGAGCTGGCTGATGCGGTTGTCGGCATTGAGGCGAAACAGGTAGTTAAAGCCGTCGCGTACCACCAGCGCCGGCTGCGGCACGGTCAGCGCGGGCGTCTCGCCCAGCTCGAACTCCCCGCGCGCGAACATGCCAGCCTTGGCCGGCGACGCCATGCCGGCGGAAACCGGCAGGTCCACATAGACGAGCGCCGCGCGGGTTTGCGGGTCCACGCTGGGAGCGATCATGCGCACCCGGCCCTTGAGTTCAGCGCCGCTGGCGGCCACCACCCTGGCCATGGTGCCGGCCTTGATGCGGCCCAGCTCGGCGGAGGTCACCTCCGCGCGCCACTCGAGGCGCCCGCCCCGTATCAGGCGGAACAGTTCGGTGCCCTGGGGTACCACTGAGCCGACCGTCGCGGTGCGGGCGGAGATCACGCCGCTGTCGGGCGCCAGCACCTGGGTGTTTTTGCCGCGCAGCTGCTGCGCGTCGAGCACGGCCTTGGCCGCCTCGACGCGCGCCTTGGCAGTCTGCTCGGCGGTGTTGTACTGGTTGATCTGCTGGTCGCTCAGTGCGCCCGAGCTGGCCAGGGTGCGCGCGCGCGCCGCGTTGTCGGCCGCGTCGGCGGCGTTGGCCTGCGCCTCGATCAGGCTGGCGCGGGCCTGCGCGGTGTCGGCCAGCACGCTGTCGCCCGAAAACACCGCGAGCACCTGCCCGGCCTTGACTTGGTCGCCGACGTTGGCCTGCACCTGCACCAGCCGCAGGCCGTTGGACTCGGAGCCGATCACGGCTTCCTGCCAGGCCGTGATGTTGCCGTTGGCGCTGAGCTTGACCGGCAGCGTCATTTGCCGCGGCAGCGCCGTGGCGACGGTCAGGGCGGGCTTGGCGGTGGGCGGGGTATCCCCTTTGGCCTGCGAGCGGGAAAGGAAAAAGGCGGCACCGCCCGCCACCAGCACGGCAACGGCGACCAGGGCGATGGCAAAAGGGGTGGGCTTGAGTTTTGGCATGGTGTGCAAGGGCTCTGTCAAAGGTGGCGGAGTGATGGCGTGGCGGCCTCAGGGCGCGGTGATGGCTGCGGGGGTGAATGGGGCCGGTACGTCCGACACCAGGGGCGGCACCGGCGGCTCGGCCGTGGTCCAGCCGCCGCCCAGTGCGCGGTACAGCGCGACCCAGGCGCTGCGGCGTTCGCGCTGCAGCGTGACCACATTGCTTTGCGCCGCCAGCAGCGTGCGGCGGGCGTCCTCGAGCTCGACCAGGCTGGCCAACCCGCTCCTGTAGCGGGCCTCGGTGCCGGCGAAGGAGGCGCGATAGCCCTGCGCGGCGACCTCTGCGTCCTCGTTGCGCTCGGCGGTGCTTTGCAGCTTGACCAGCGCTTCCTCCACCTCCTGCACGGCCTTGCGCACGCTGGCGCGGTACTGGGTCGCGGCATCCTCGTAGCGGGCCTTGGCGGCCTCCACATTGGCTTCGCTGGCGCCGCCATCGAAAAGCGGGACGGTCAGCTGCAGCGGCCCGACCGTCCAGGTGTCAAACCGCTGGGTGGAGGCGCTGGTGCGCGACTTGGTGGTGAACACAGAGCCGCTCAGGCTCAGCCTCGGAAAGCGCTGCGCGCGCGCGCTGCCCACCTCCAGGTGGGCCGCATCCACCTCGCGCGCCGCGTTGAAGATGTCGGGCCGTTGGGCCAGCACCTCTGCGGGCACGCTGATGACGGGCGCTATGGATTCCCGTGTCAGGTCGACGGGAGCGCCGGCCAGCTTTTGCCGCAAGGCGGGTTCCTCGAGGGCCGTGAGCGCCACCAATGACTTGATATCCAGGTCGCACAGCGTGCGCTGCTGGATGGCGTTGCCGTGTCCTTCCGCGGCGCTGGCGCGGGCCAATGCCGCCGTGGCAGGAGCCTGGAAGCCGGCCTTGGTGCTCAACTCCGAGAGCCGCGCGGTTTCGGCCCGCGAGGCGGCGTCGGCGCGTGCGACCTCCAGCAGTTTTTCGCAGGCGCGCAGGCTGTAATACTGCGTCGCGACTTCGGCGGCGACTGAAACGCGCGCCGCATGCCATAAGGCCTGGGAGCCTTCAAAGCGCTGCTGGTCGGCATCCCGGCTGGCCGCGTACTGGCCGAACAGGTCGATTTCCCAGGACGCCTGCAGGCCCGCTTCCAATGTCGTGGCAATCGGCGGTGTCGCCCGGTTCACCGGGGCCGAGCGGCCGCGGCTGGCGCTGCCGATGGCGTCCAGCGTGGGCAGCATGGCCGCGCCGGAAGCCACGCGCGAAGCCCGCGCCTGCTCGATGTTGGAGCGCGCCGTCGAGACGCTGGGGCTGACGGCCTCCGCCGCCATGATCAATTCCACCAGCAGCGGGTCGTTTTGCTGCGCCCACCAACGGGACAGTCCGGCCAAGCTGCCGCTGTGGGGTAAGGTCGCCGTGGTGCCCGGCGCCGCGGCCGGCAGGGGTGCTTGCCATTGCGTCGGAACGGGAGCGGCCGGCGCGTTGTGGGGAAGGTCCGTGGCGCAGCCGGCCAGCAGCAGCGCGCAGGCGGCCGAGAGCCCCAATGCCGGCAGGCGGGACGGTTTGCGCCGGGAATCAGGTTTTTTCATGGCTTGCGGTTTTCAGGTGCGGCGTGCCGGCCGCGGGATGGTCGAGAAAGTGCGTACGGCGCGTCGTGTCGACGGCGACCATGGCCTCGGCATAGGCCACCAGGCTGGCGGCCCACTGCTCCACGGCATCGGGCGCGCCGAACAACTGGGGCCGGATCGCGTCCACCACCTCGCGGCTGATGAACATGTGAATGGCCAGGCCGGTGATGGAAAAAGCCAGCCTGTGCACCTCGTCGTCGGCCTTGGAAAGCCCCAGGTGGCGGCACAGCACCTTTACCAGCGCCGCGTGCGCGGGCTTGATGCCGTTGTCGATTTCTTCGGCCCACAGGCCCGTGGGCTCCAGCATCTCGCGAAAGTGCAGCCTGGTCGACAGCTGCACCAGTTCACCCTGGCGCAGGGGCTCCAGGAACCCCGCGAAAAAACCTTCGAGTGACTGGTGCAGCGTGAAGTGCGGCTGGTCGTACAGCGCGATGTCGTCGCGCGCGCTGCCCAGCGGCTCGGTGAACACGGCGCGGTACAGCCCCGCCTTGTCGCCGAAGTAATAGCTGATGGCCGCCACGTTGGCACCCGCGGCCTGGGCGATGTCGCGTATCGAGGTCTTGGCAAAACCCTTCTCGGAGAACAGGCGCAGCGCCGCGTGAAGCAGGTGCGCCCTGGCGTGAGCGCCGTCGGAGCGCTGCTTGCGGGCTTCGCCCTCGGTGCTGACGGTGCGCGAAACTGTTTTGGGGCGTGGATCGGCATTCATGTGTCCGCATTAGAGCACATGAGTCAAACAAATGATTGAATTAAATCAATCGTTTGATTTGAAAGTGGATATCCATAGCTGCCGGATGGCGTCGCACTCCGCCTGCAGCGCCGGCGGGCTGACCTGGGTCGGCTCCTCGTTGAGGCGCGCGCGGTGCTGGACACGGCGCAGTTCGCGGTAGGCGGCGGCCGCGCGCTGGCCCACGCCGGGCGGCAGCAGGCCGGCGGCTTCGGCGCGTTGCAACAGGGAAATGTTGCCCACGTTGGCGATCAACTCCGGGTGCCGAGCGGATTCGGACAGCACCAGGAACTGCACGGCGAACTCGGCGTCCACCATGCCGCCGGGGCTGTGTTTCACGTCGAATTTGTCGCCCCGCACCGGGCGCGCGCTGCGCACCTTTTCGCGCATGGCGACGATCTCGCCGCGCAGTGCCGCGGTGTCGCGCGGGGCGGTGATGACGGTCTCGCGCACCTGGTCAAAGCGCTGGCGCAGCGAATCGCCGCCGAGTACGCAGCGCGCGCGCGTCATGGCCTGGTGTTCCCATGTCCAGGCGGTGTTGCTGCCGCGCTGCTGCTGGTACCGGGTGTAGGCCTCGAAACTCGTGACCAGCAGGCCCGAATTGCCGTTGGGGCGCAGGGCCGTGTCGATTTCGAACAGGTCGCCCTCGCCGGTCTTGATGGTCAGCCAGTTGATCAGCTTGCGCACAAAGGCCGCATAGACCTCGGGCGCGCGTTCGTCCTCGTCCTCGTAGACGAAGACGATGTCCAGGTCGCTGCCGTAGCCGAGTTCCTTGCCGCCCAGCTTGCCGTAGGCAATGACGGCGAACTGCGGCGTTTCGCGATGGCGGTTTTTCAGGCGCTGCCAGCACCAGCGCGCGGTGATGTCCAGAATCGCCTCGGCCAGCGCGCTCAGGTCGTCGGCCACCTGCTCGACCGTGAGCACGCCTTCGAGGTCGCGCGCCAGCGTGCGAAAAACCTCGGCATGATGGGCGCGGCGAAGCAGGTTCAGGCAGGTTTCTTCGTCGTCCTCGCCGGTGCTGCGCAGGGCCGCCAGCCGTTGCTCCACGTCGCGGGCGAAAGCCGTGCCGTCAAAGCGTTCCTTGAGCAGCTCGTCGCTGGCCAGCTCGTCGATCACGCCGGGGTGCTGCAGCAGGTAGCGCGCGGGCCATTTGGCCGCGCCCAGCAGGCGCAGCAGGCGTTCATGCACGGCCGGCCGCTCCAGCAGCAGCGCCAGGTAGCTTTCGCGCCTGAGCAGGGGTTCTATCCAGTCGAGGATGCGCACGGCGGCGTCTTCCGTCACCGTGCCCTCGGCCAGCCAGGCGGCGGTGCGCTGCACCAGCCGCGTCAGGCGTGCGCGCGAATCCTCGCGCAGGCCCAGCACGCGGGGATGCTGGCGCCACAGCGCCAGGCGCGCGCGGAACTGTTCGGGCCATTGCTCCGACAGCTGCTCCAACAGGTCGTCAAGCTGCTGCGGCGCGGCCTTGGCCTTGCCGCCGCAGCCCTTGCAGTCGGCCTTGCCGCCCAGCAGCTTGTCGAACTCGCCGGCCACCAGTTCGCGGTGCGCGTCGAGTTCGCTGAGAAAGGGGCAGCAGTTGTCGTAGCCCAGCGTTTGCGCGATCCAGGCCAGGTCGTCGTCGCGCGTGGGCAGCACATGGGTCTGCTGGTCGTCCAGGTACTGGATGCGGTGCTCCACCCGGCGCAGGAAATCGTAGGCCCGCGCCAGCGCGTCGGCCGTTTCTTGCGGCATCAGGCCCGCGCGGGCCACGCGCTGCAAGGCGTCCACCGTGGGTCGGGTGCGCAGCTCCGGAAACTGTCCACCGCGCACCACCTGCAGCAGCTGCACGGTGAATTCAATTTCGCGTATGCCGCCGCGCGACATCTTGACGTCGTTGGCGCGTTCGGGGTGGCCGGCGCAGCGCTTGGCCGCATGCTCGCGGATCTGCCGGTGCAGCGTGCGCAGCGCGTCGAACACGTTGTAGTCGAGGTAGCGCCTGAATACAAAGGGCAGCACCGGGCCGCGCAGCGCCTGCGCGGCGCCGCTTTGCACGCATGCCAGCGGTGCCACCACGCGGCTCTTGAGCCAGGCAAAACGCTCCCACTCGCGGCCCTGCGCCTGGAAATACTCTTCCAGTGCGCTGAGTGAGACGGCGGAGGGGCCGGAATTGCCGTTGGGCCTGAGCGCCAGGTCCACCCGGAAGACAAAGCCGTGCTCGGTGGCGTCGCCGATCAGGCTGAAGACGGCCTTGACCTGGTGTGCGAAGTATTCGTGATTCGAGATCTGCCCGCGGCCGTCGCTGCGCCCGGCGGTTTCACCGTGGTGGTCGTAGACATAGATCAGGTCGATGTCGCTGGAGACATTGAGTTCGCGCGCTCCCAGCTTGCCCATGCCGACCACCCACATCCGGGCGCGCTCCCCGTCAGGGGCTTGCGGCGCGCCGTGCTGGGCGTCGAGCATGATGCCCGACTCCCGCATGGCCACGTCGAGGGCCAGTTCCGCCAGTTCGGTCATGGCGCAGGTCACGACCTTCAGCGGCGCCTGCTCTTCGCTGGCGCCGTCGCAATCGAGCACCACCAGCCTTTCCATCACCAGCTGGCGTAACACCCGCAGCGCGGCGCCGGTATCCAGCCCCTGCGTCAGCAGGGCATCCAGGGCGGTCTGCATGCTTGCCCGAACTGGTGCGCCGGGGGGCAGCAGCGCAAGCCATTCGGCATAGCGGCGGCGAACGCGCTGGACAAAGCGGGAATAACCTGACGCGGCCGGCCCGGCGGCGGAGGGAGAGTCAGGGCTGGCGGTCAGGGCAACGGTCATCACACTACTTCACAAAACTTCATGGTCTCACGCCGGGCGGATAAGGGCGCCGGCGGTCATAATTCTCTGCTCAATGGAGCCAACGATTCCCAGCCTGTCCACCCTGCCGCCGCGCCGCCTGCACTGGCTTGCCTTGATTCTGCGGATCCTGTTGTGGCTCGTCGGCGCGGCCTGGCTCCTCTTTGGCCTGAGCTGGTTCGTGCTGCATGGCTGGATTGTGCCGCGAATCGGCGAATTCCGTCCGCGCCTGGAAATAGAGGCCAGCAAGGCCTTGGGGGTGCCCGTGCGCATAGGCGGCATCACCGCACATTCGCAGGGCATGATCCCTTCCTTCGAGTTGAGCGACGTCACCCTGCTGGACGCGCAGGGCCGCGAAGCGCTGAGGCTGCCGCGCGTGCTGGGCGCCCTGTCGCCTTCCTCGATCTGGGGGCTGGGCTTTGAGCAGATCTACATCGACAAGCCCGAGTTGGACATACGCCGCGCTGCGGACGGGAAAATCTATGTGGGCGGCCTGGACGTCTCACAGGACCGGGCCGGCGGCCAGAGCGCCGCGGCTGACTGGTTTTTTTCGCAAACCGAGTTCGCCATACGCGGCGGTACCGTGCGCTGGACCGACGAATTGCAGCGGGCCCCGCCGCTGGCGCTCACGCAGGTCGACTGGGTCATGCGCAACGCGCGGCGCCGCCACCTCTTGCGCCTGGACGCCACGCCGCCCCCCGAGTGGGGCGACCGCTTCACCGTCAGGGGCATGTTCCGCCAGTCGCTGCTGTCGGGTAGCGCCGGCGACTTCGACGCCTGGACCGGCCAGCTGTTCGCCGAATTCGGTCGCGTCGACGCATCGCGCATCCGCCAATACCTGAGCATGGACACGCTGGGCGTGGAACTGACGCGCGGCAACGGCGCGCTGCGCGCCTGGGCGGATGTGAACAAGGGCCGGATCACGGGTGGTACCGCGGACGTGGCACTGCAAGACGTGGATGCCCGCTTCGGCGCCAAGCTCCAGCCGCTGGCCTTTGAATCGGTCGCGGGCCGCATAGGCGGCGGCCAGCGCGCCAACGGCTTTGACTTCAACACCGAGGGCTTGCGCTTTCGCACCCGCGACGGCCTGCAGTGGCCGGGCGGCAATGTGGCCCTGGCGCACACCGGCGATGAGGCCGGCGTGCCGCAGCACACTGAGCTCAAGGCCGACAAGCTCGATCTGGCTGCGCTCGCGCAGATCGCCAACCGCCTGCCACTTGATGCCGCCACGCATGGTTTCATCGCCTCCTTCGCGCCCAAGGGACTGGTGGAGACGGTCGAGGCGCGCTGGCAAGGGCCTATCGCCGCGCCCAGCACCTATGCTGCGAAAGGCCGGGTGGCCGGCCTGAGCGTTGCGGCGCTGCCGGCGCCCCAGCCACAGGCGGCGGCCGCTGCCGCCGCGCCGCATGCCACGGCACATCCCAGGCCCGGCAGGCCGGGCATCAGCGGTGCTGCTATCGACTTTGACCTCACTCACGAGGGTGGGCAAGCCAAGCTCAAGATCGCCAACGGTGCGCTCGACCTGCCCGGCGTTTTTGAAGATTCGCTGGTGCCTTTCGACCAGTTGGCTGTCGAGGCCCAATGGAAATTCTCGGGCCGCAAAATCGAGGCGCAACTGCGCAACCTGCAGTTCGCCAATGCCGACGCGCAGGGCCAGGCGCAGGCCAGCTGGCGCACAGAGGACGTGGCCGGCCCGGTGCCCGCCGCGGGCGCGCCCGACCTGCGTTTTCCCGGCGTGCTCGATCTGCAGGGCAGCCTGAGCCGTGGCGATGGCGCGCGGGTGCACCGCTATCTGCCGCTGGTGCTGCCCGACCCCGTCCGCCACTATGTGCGCGACGCGGTGGTGCAGGGCCAGGTCAGCGACGTGAAGTTCAAGGTCAAAGGCCCGCTTGAGCACCTGCCCTTCACCAACCCGGCGCAGGGGGATTTCCGGGTGTCCGCCAAAATTCGCGGCGGCCATTTCGCCTATGTGCCCAAGACCATACAGCCGGCCGGTGCGGCGCCCTGGCCGGCCCTGACCGAGCTGGGCGGCGAACTGGTCTTCGACCGTGCCTCGCTGGAAGTGAACGGTGCCAGCGGCAAGGTCGCCGGCCTGCCGGGTCTGCAATTGGCCAAGGGCGAGGCGCGCATTCCGGACCTGACCCATGATTCGACGGTCCACGTGAACGTCGAGCTCAAGGGCGCGCTGGCCGACGCGCTGGGCTTCGTCAACCAGTCGCCGGTGGGCAACATGACCAGCCACGCGCTGGCCGGGGCCAAGGCCAGCGGCACAGGCGACTATCGCTTTCGCCTGGAATTGCCCATCCATTCGATCGACAAGTCGCGCGTCGAAGGCACGATCACCCTGCCCGGCAATGACGTGCAGTTCGCGGCGGCCGCACCTATGCTGGCAAAACTCAAGGGCGTGGTGAACGTCAGCGAAAAGGGTTTTTCCGTTGCCGGCGGCCAGGCCAAACTGCTGGGCGGCGATGTGCGCTTTGACGGCGGCCTGAGCACGCACCCGCGCGCCACGGGCAGCGCCGAAACGGAAACCGTCGCGACCTTCAAAGCGCAAGGCAGCGTGAGCGCCGAGGGACTGCGTCAGGCCAGGGAGCTGGGCCCGCTGGCGCGCATGGCGCAAAACGCCAGCGGCAGCACGGCCTACACCGCGACACTCGGGTTTCGCCGCGGCATGCCGGAGCTGGCGATTTCCAGCAACCTGCAGGGCATGGCGCTGAACCTGCCCGCGCCCCTGAACAAAACCGCCGACGCGATGCTGCCGCTGCGTTTTGAAAATGCCTTGCTGCAGGCCTCCATGGGCCCAGGGCAAAAACTTGAAGACCAGCTGTCGGTCTCGATAGGACGCACCGCCTCCGTGGCCTACGTGCGCGACCTGAGCGGCAGCGAGCCGCGCGTGATTCGCGGCGGCATTGCCGTGGGCCTGGAGCCCGGCGAGGCCGCGCCCATGCAGGAGACTGGCGTCGCGGCCAACATCAACCTGGCCCATGTGGACCTCGACGCCTGGCAGAAACTGCTGGGGGACTCCACGGTGGGCGGCACGCCGCAGGCAGCCCCGCCGGCGGCATCCGCGGCGCTCAACCGCGCCGCCGCGAATGCCACCATGAGCTACCTGCCGACCACCATGGCCATACGCGCCCGCGAGCTGGTGGTGGAAGGGCGCAAGCTCAACAACGTGGTGGTGGGCGGTTCGCGCGAAGGCCTGACCTGGCGCGCCAACATCGACGCCACTGAGCTCAACGGCTATGTTGAATTCCGCCAGCCTGGCGGCATAGGCGCCGGCCGCGTCTATGCGCGGCTCTCGCGCCTGAGCCTGGAGCCCGGCACGGCCAATGAGGTGGAGGCCATCCTCAACGAGCAGCCGGCCAGCATCCCGGCCCTGGACATCGTTGTGGAGGACCTGGAGCTGCGCGGCAAGAAGCTGGGACGGGTCGAGATCGACGCCGTCAACCGCGGCGCTTCAAGCGCGGCGCGCGACGGCGTGCGCGAATGGCGGCTGAACAAATTCAACGTGATCCTGCCCGAGGCCGTGCTGACGGCCAACGGCAACTGGGTGGCCCTGAACGCGCAGGCCGCCGCTGCCGCGGGCGGCAACCGCGCCGCGCGCGCGGCCGCCGAACGCCGCCGCACGGTGATGAATTTCAAGCTCGAAATCGCCGACTCGGGCGCCCTGCTCAAGCGTTTCGGCATGGGCGAGGTGATTCGCCGCGGCAAGGGCAAGCTCGAAGGCCAGGTGGCCTGGGTGGGGTCGCCGCTGAGCTTCGACTACCCGTCCATGAGCGGGCAATTCAACGTCAATGTCGAATCGGGGCAGTTCGTCAAGGCCGACCCCGGCATCGCCAAGCTGCTGGGCGTGTTGAGCCTGCAGTCCCTGCCGCGTCGGCTGGCGCTGGATTTTCGCGACGTCTTCTCCGAGGGATTCGCCTTCGATTTCGTGCGCGGCGACGTCAACATCAACCAGGGCGTGGCCCATACCAACAACCTGCAGATGCGCGGGGTCAATGCCGCTGTGCTCATGGAAGGCTCGGCCGACATCGCCAGGGAGACGCAGGACATCAAGGTCGTGGTGGTGCCGGAGATCAACGCCGGCACGGCCTCGCTGATCGCCACTGCCATCAACCCTGCCATCGGGCTGGGCAGCTTCCTGGCGCAGATGTTTTTGCGCCGGCCCCTGATACAGGCGGCCACCCAGGAGTTCCACATCGACGGCACCTGGTCTGATCCCCGGGTCACCAAGCTGGACCGCAAGGCCCAGGCCGACAACAAGCCCAGCCAGGCTTCCACGGAGACGCGCTGACCATGAAAGTAGCCGCAATTCAAATGGTGTCGGGTACCCGCATCGAGGACAACCTCGAGGTGGCGCGCGAGCTGCTCGGGCAGGCCGCGGCACAGGGCGCCGAACTCGCGGTGCTGCCCGAGTACTTCTGCATCATGGGCCGCAAGGACACCGACAAGCTGCAGTTCCAGGAGTCCCCGGGGCAGGGGGCCATCCAGGATTTCCTGAGCCGTTCGGCGCGCGCGCTCGGGCTGTGGATTGTGGGCGGCACCCTGCCCATGGCCACGGATGATCCCGGCCGCGCGCGCAACTGCTCGCTGGCCTACGCGCCCTCGGGCGAGTGCGAGGCCCGCTACGACAAGATCCACCTCTTTCGCTTCGCCCAGGGCCAGGAAGACTACGACGAAAGGCGCGTGCTGGAGCCCGGCACTCAGCCCGTGCGCTTCGAGCTCGCGTCGCGCGACGGCCATGTCTACACCATAGGCATGAGCGTCTGCTACGACCTGCGCTTCCCCGAACTGTACCGCGCCCTGGAGGCCGACGTGCTGCTGGTGCCCAGCGCCTTCACCTACACCACCGGCCAGGCGCACTGGGAAGTCCTGCTGCGCGCGCGGGCCATCGAAAACCAGGCCTATGTGCTGGCGGCGGCCCAGGGCGGCGTCCATGAAAACGGGCGCCATACCTGGGGCCACACCATGGCTGTCGATCCCTGGGGCCAGATCCTGGCCGAGCGCGAGGAGGGCCCGGGAGTGGTGATGGCCGAAGTCCTCGGCAGCAACCTGCGGGGTGTGCGCGAGCGCCTGCCGGCCCTGCGCCACCGCGTCCTGTGAGGAGCCGCCGGGCGTGAAATTTCCGCGCATCAACGTGAGCCGGGCCAGCCGGCGATGGGCGCTGTGGGCCCTGCTGGTGGCGCTCGTCGTGGCCTTGCTGGGCATCCTGGTCTGGCTGGCGGGACGCTATGAGTCCAGCATGGTGCAAAGCCGGCTCGAGCACGACGCCGCCGAAACCGTCACCGACATCCGCTCGGGCCTTACGCGCAACATTCAGACTTTCCAGGCGCTGCAGTCCGGCGAGCGCACGCCCGGGGCATGGCATGCGCCGGCCGCCGAAGTGCTGCGCGAGCACCGCGAGATCATGCGGCTCGAGTGGCGCAGCGAGTCGCTGGACGTGCTGGCCTTTGTCGAAACACCGTACCGCACCTCGGTGTTCGAGCGGCTGGGCAGGGCGAGCATGCAGGCCGACGTGGCCCTGACCTGCACCACGGCCCGGCGCCTGAGCGGCTCGGCCTATTCCACCAGCTATTTCATGCCGCAGCCCGACGGCCTGGGCCTGGAGGTGCTGGACATGTGCCTGCCCATCGTGGTGGGCGGCCGCCTTGCGGGCTATACCGTCGCCACCTATTCGCTGCAGGACATCCTGGGCGAACTGGTGGGCCGGCAGCTGGCGCGCGGCGTGGGCTTGTCCTTCACCGAGGCGGACGGCACGCGGCTGGCGCTGCACGGCGTGCCCTCGCGCGGCAACCGTATCTACATCGCGCAGCAGCTTCTGGACCTGCCGGGCAACACGCTGGTCGTACGCATGGAAAGCCGGCTGGGCACACCGGCCCTGTTTCCCAACGTGCTGACCGCGCTGGTGACCGCCATGTCGCTGGCTCTGATGGCGGTGCTCTTCCTGCTGGCCAGGGACATGCGGCGCAGGCTCAAGGTCGAACACGACCTGGGCGAGGCGCTGGCCTTTCGCAAGGCCATGGAGGACTCGGTGCTCACCGGGCTGCGCGCGCGCGACCTGCAGGGGCGCATCACCTATGTAAACCCGGCTTTTTGCAAGATGGTGGGTGTGGAGGCCAAGGATTTGCTGAACCAGAGCTTTCCTTCGCCCTACTGGCCGCCGGAGCTCGCTGGCGTCTACCAGCAGCGCCAGGAAATCCGGCTGGCGGGCAGCAACCTGCCGCGCGAAGGCCATGAGTCGGTGTTCATGCGGCGTGACGGAACGCGCTTTCCGGTGCTGATCATGGAGGCGCCGCTGATCAACGCCGTGGGCAAGCACACCGGCTGGATGAGCGCCATCCTGGACGTGAGCGAACAGCGCCGCGTCGAGGAGCTTTCACGCGCCAGCCAGGACCGCCTGCAGGCCACAGCCAGACTGGCCATGGTCGGTGAAATGGCCTCGCTGCTGAGCCATGAACTCAACCAGCCGCTGGCGGCCATCTCGAGTTACGCCACCGGATCGCTCAATCTGCTGCAGGAAGAAACCGGCGCGGCTGCCCCGACCCCGGCCCCGCTGTCCGAAGACCTGCAGCTGGCCATGCGCCGCATCGCCGAGCAGGCCGAGCGCGCCGGCAAGGTCATCAAAAGCGTGCACGACTTCGTGCGCCGGCGCGACCAGGTGCGCGAGGCGGTCCAGCCGCGCGCGCTGCTCGACGCCATCATGCCGCTGGTGAGCCTGCAGGCCCGCAAGCTCGGTGTGCGCGTCGTGATCGAGGTCGATGAAGCCTGCGAACCCGTGCTGTGCGACCGCACCATGGTCGAGCAGGTGCTGCTCAACCTCTCGCGCAACGGCATGCAGGCCATGCAGGCCCTGGCCGAAGGCGCGCAGCCGGCCGGCGGCGCGGCGCAGGCCGAAAAGGTGCTGACCCTGCGCATACGCCCGGCCGCCTCGAACGCGCACAGCCGCTGGGTCGAGTTCGCGGTGATCGATCGCGGCGAGGGCATTGCCGGGGACGTCGCGGAGCGGCTGTTCACGCCCTTTTTCACCACCAAGGAAGAAGGCATGGGCCTGGGGCTCAGCCTGTGCCGCACCGTGATAGAACAGCACGGTGGTTTCCTCGGATTTGAAGCGGCCGAGCCGCAGGGTACGATTTTCAGTTTCACCCTGCCTGCGGCGCCGGCCCGGGAAGGCGAATCACCGCAAGCCTGAAGGACAGCCATGGAACCGATTCACAATGCCACGGTCTACATCGTCGACGACGACGCCAGCGTGCGCGACGCGCTGGCCTGGCTGCTGCGCTCGCGCCGCCTCTTGAGCGAAACCTTCGACAGTGCCGAGGCCTTCGACGCCCGGGTGTCAAAGGGATTTGAGGTGCGCTCGCCCTCCTGCGTGCTGCTGGATGTGCGCATGGCGGGTTTGAGCGGCCTGGCCATGTTTGAAAAACTGATCGGCTACGGCTTGTTGCCGACCTTGCCGGTGATTTTCCTCACGGGCCATGCCGACGTCCCCACCGCCGTGGATGCCGTCAAGCGCGGGGCCTTTGATTTTTGCGAAAAGCCGTTTTCGGACAATGCGCTGGTAGACCGCATCGAGCAGGCGCTCAAGCATTCCGCCGCGGCGCTGGCGCAGCACAGCGAGTCCACCGGCCTGCAGTCCCGCATCGACGGCCTCACCGACCGCGAGCGCGACGTGATGCGGCTGGTCGTGGGCGGCCTGCCCAACAAGCTGGTCGCGGACCAGTTGGATATCAGCGTGCGCACGGTGGAAGTCCATCGCGCGCGGGTGTTTGACAAAATGGGTGTCAAATCAGCGGTGGAACTCGCCAACCTGTTGCGCAACCTGTAGTGCCGCAGGCCGGGTTTATTTTTTTCGGGACTGCGCGTCGGGCGCCGGCTGTTCCGGGTCCTTCAGTTCGCCATTCTTGCGGCCTGAAAACATCGTCCACCACACAATGAACACCAGCAGCAGCAATGCCCCCAGGGCTTCCAGCAAAAGTAAGGTCATGACATTTCCTTGGATTCCGTCGATACGCGCCGGGCATGAAAGGCGTTCCATGCGCTCCATGCGGATGGGGACAATTATCGCCATCACGGCTTTGCTGGCCTCCTGCGCCAGTCCGCCGTTGCCGCCTTCATCGGCGCCCGGCGAGCCCGCGGCGGCCGGCAGCCGCCCCGGCGATTCCGGCCCCTTGCCCGCGCCCATGCTGCAAGGCAAAAGCCGCTGGGTCGCAGTGCGCTGGGCCGAGCTGCCGGGCTTTGAGGAAGATGCGCTGTTCGAGGGCTGGAACGCCTGGCTCAAGAGCTGCGAGCGGCCGGGCCCGGTGTTTGCGCCCCTGTGCGCCGAGGTCCGACGCCTGAGCATTGCCTCGGCCGAAGCGCAGCGCAGCTGGATGGTGAGCCGGCTGCAGCCCTACCGGGTCGAGAGCCTGCAGGGCGCGGCCGACGGCTTGCTGACCAGCTATTACGAACCCGTGCTCAAGGCCAGCCGCCAGGCCGGCGCTGGCTACGAAGTGCCGCTGTACCGCCCACCGGCCTCGCTGGCCAGCCGCAAGCCCTGGTACTCCCGCCAGGAAATCGATACCCTGCCCGAAGCCAGGGCGGCGCTGCGCGGTCGCGAGATCGCCTGGCTGGCCGACCCGGTCGAGGCGATGTCGCTGCACATCCAGGGCTCGGGCCGGCTCAGCCTGACCGAGGCCGACGGCTCGCAGCGCATGGTGCGCGTGGCTTATGCCGGCTCCAACGAGCAGCCCTTTCGCAGCGTCACCCAATGGCTGCTGGATCAGGGCGAAGGCCGCATGACGGCGCCCTGGGTTGAGTCCACCAAGGCCTGGGCTGCGAGAAACCCGCCGCAGCGCGTGCAGCAAATGCTCTGGAGCAACCCGCGCTACACCTTTTTCCAGGAGCAGCCCCTGAGCGAGCTTGACGCCGCCTTCGGCCCCAAGGGCGCGCAGGGCGTGGCGCTTACGCCGGGACGCTCCATTGCGGTCGACCCGGGCAGCATTCCCTACGGCACGCCGGTGTGGCTGGCCTCGCGCGGCGGGGCCGGCAGCCTGCAAAAACTGGTGCTGGCCCAGGACACCGGCAGCGCCATCGTGGGCGCGGTGCGGGCCGACTACTTCGCCGGCACCGGGCCCGAAGCCGGCCAGTTCGCCGCCCGCATGAACCAGCCGCTGCGGCTGTGGGTGCTCTGGCCGCGTTAAACCATTCCCGGGAGCCATCATGAACAAGCCATCGAACACTTGTGCGGCGCTGCTGGCGGCGGCGGCATTGGGCGGTTGCGCCGGCGGCAACTGGCAAGCCGACGGCCCGCTGTATCGCTGCGAACACGGCATCGAGTTCCGCGTCAAATTCATAGACGACAGCGTGCTGCTGGAAGGCCCCGGCGGCCGGGACGTGCTCCAGCGCGATGCCGGCGGCGAGGGGCCGCAGCAGACGGTGTACAGCAATCCGCGCATGCGCGCTGAATTCGGCCTGGGCGCCAGCGGGCGTGAGGCGGTGCTGCGTTATCCCCTGCTGCCTCTCGTCGCGCGCTGCGTGCGCGACTGAACTCTCTTTTAACGCACGGAGAGGCGGACTTCGACCCGCATCCCATCCCGCCGGGTGGATTGCCGGCTGTCGGTGATGCCGCTGCTGCTGCCGGTGCTCGCGTCGTCAGACTCCGCCACGGTGACCCATTCCCCGAGGCGCACGCTCAGCGACGTGCTGGTGGACGATGAGGACAAGGGCGCCAGCGGCGATGAGCCGGTGCGGCTGGCCTGCCCCGCAGCCAGTTCCAGCTCCACGCTGTCACCACCGTACCAGAGCGGTCGGGCCGAAAAGCCGCTGTTGGCATCGATGAACACGGTGGCCGCCTGGCGTCCCTGTACCAGCCGCAGCGGCTGGCTGTTGCCCACGCTGATGTTGGCGGGGCGTCCGTTGAGCACCAGTATGCGCTGCACCATGTCACGCGCATCGCTGCGCTGGCTGTCCTGCGCCGTGATCTGGGCGGTGGCGCCCGAGCGGCCCGGCTGCAGCACGATCCCGCCCTGCGCGCCCAGGGCACTCTGGGAGCGCAGGCTGCTGCCGGCCTGCCGCACTTCGATCTGCAGGTTCCGCATGGGCAGTGTTTCGGGGCCCGCACCTGAATTGGCCGATGGCTGCGCCAGCAGCCAGGCGGGCGCAAGCATGAATGGCATCAGGCACAAGGCGCAAACGGCGTTTCGGAATTTCGTCATGGTGGCTCCAGGGGCAGGCGAGACAATAAGGCCGAAGGGGGTGGGCGTTGCCGCATGAAAGGGCGGTCCTCATATAAAGTGAAAGTGCCCATCCCGACAAGGCAAGCTAACATGGTACTGAAGTCGGTTGCCTGCCCGCTGTTTCACGCCATCACAGGCCGTGAGCGCCGTGATTAAACCCGTGTCCCCATGAGCCCAAAAATAAAAGTTATCACCTGGATTGTCGGCATTGTTGCCGCGTACGCCGCCAGCGTCGGTGTCGGTGCCTATCGCATCGCCTCCTCGGAAATGTTTCCGCTGGCAGAGAAAGGGCTGGCGGCCTACCTTGACGCCACGAAATCCGGCGAGGCCAACAAGCCGATTCACTTTAAATGGTGGTCGTCCTGGTATTTCAGAAACAACCTGTCGGATGGGCTGGCGCAGTTTTTACTGTGCACCTCCCCTCCCTCGCATTGCCACACCATCATTGCGTACGGGGCCGACGGCCAATGGCACATCAATGTTGACGGCCACATGGTCAATGTCGACAAATGGCGAGCTCCTGCGAACAGTAATCTGGCGAATGCCGAAACGCCGCCCCGGAAATAAAGCCGCGGCTTGCGGTCAGGCCAAGTGCCCCAGCGGCAGTGCGCTGCTGGCCTTGACCTCACCCAATGAAAAACTGGTGTGCAGGTCTTTCACATTGGGCAGGTTGATCAGGTTCTGCAGCGCGAACTTGCTGAAGGCCTCCAGGTCCTGCGCCACCACCTGCAGTTCAAAGGTGCCGGTGCCGCTGATGTAGTGGCATGACACGATCTCCGGCAATTTTTTGATGGCTTCCTCCAGCTGGCGCGTGGCGTCACCGCTGTTGCGGTCGGCGTCCAGGCGAACAAAAGCCAGCACGCCAAGCCCTATCTTGTGGCGGTTGATCTCGGCCCGGTAGCCGGTGATGAAACCGCTTTCTTCCAGCGCCCGCACGCGCCGCCAGCAGGGCGCGGCCGACAGACCCACGCGCGAGGCCAGCTCGGTATTGGTCAGCCGCGCGTCGCGCTGCAACTCATTCAGGATGGCGATGTCAAACTTATCTAATGTTTCCATATTTGCCATTTTGCAGCAAGATTCTTTCTGGAAGTGGGCTAAATAGGGCAAACAAAGCAAAGACATATCAGGGCCGGCGGCATACACTTTGCATGCATATAGAGGGCCGGCCCTAAGCGGGCGGTGACCCTTTTGCAGCTGCCCACAAGGCGGTATTAAAAACAGTCCTGGAGACCCACGAACATGAACGCGCCCCTACCTGAACACATCCGCAAGGCCCTGGAAACCGTCACTCTTGACGATAAATATTCCTTAGGGCACGGCCGCGCTTTCATGAGCGGCGTCCAGGCGCTGGTCCGCCTGCCCATGCTGCAGCGCACGCGCGACGCCATGGCGGGCTTGAACACGGCGGGTTTCGTCAGCGGCTACCGCGGCTCGCCGCTGGGCGGCTATGACCAGGCGCTGTGGGCCGCCAAAAAACACCTGGCGGCGCAGAACATCGTGTTCCAGCCCGGCGTCAACGAGGAATTGGGCGCCACCGCCGTCTGGGGCACCCAGCAGCTGGACCTGTACCCGCAAAGCAAAAAATTCGACGGCGTGTTCGGCATCTGGTACGGCAAGGGCCCGGGCGTGGACCGCTGCTCGGACGTCTTCAAGCACGCCAACATGGCGGGCACCGCGAAACACGGCGGCGTGATCGCGATTGCCGGCGACGACCATGTCTCCAAGAGCTCCACCGCCGCCCATCAGAGCGACCACATCTTCAAGGCCTGCGGCCTGCCGGTGTTCTTCCCGTCCAATGTGCAGGACATCCTGGACATGGGGCTGCATGCCTTTGCCATGAGCCGTTTTTCGGGCGTCTGGTCGGGCATGAAAACCATCCAGGAAGTCGTGGAGTCGTCGAGCTCCATCCTGGTCGACCCCGACCGCGTGAAGATCGTCATCCCCGAAGATTTCGTGATGCCGCCCGGCGGCCTGCACATCCGCTGGCCGGACGCGCCGCTGGAGCAGGAGGCCCGGCTGATGGACTACAAATGGTATGCGGCCCTCGCGTACATCCGCGCCAACAAGCTCAATTACAACGTCATCGCCGGCCCCAAGGACCGCTTCGGCCTGATCGCCAGCGGCAAGGCCTTCAACGACACGCGCCAGGCCCTGGCCGACCTCGGGCTGGACGAGCCAACCTGCCACCAGCTGGGCATACGCCTGCACAAGGTCAACGTGGTCTGGCCGCTGGAGGCCACCATCACGCGCGACTTCGCCGAGGGCCTGCAGGAAATCCTGGTGGTGGAGGAAAAGCGCCAGGTTATCGAATACCAGCTCAAGGAAGAGCTCTACAACTGGCGCGCCGACGTGCGGCCCAATGTGCTGGGCAAGTTCGACGAGCCCGAAGGCGACCAGTCGGGCGGTGAATGGGGCCGCTCCAACCCCAGTGACAACTGGCTGCTGCGCGCCAAGGCCGACCTGACGCCGGCCATCATCGCCAAGGCGATCGCCAAACGCCTGAAGAAACTGGGCGTGCCGGCCGACGTGGTCTCGCGCATGGACGAGCGCCTGGCCGTGATCGAGGCGCGCGAACGGGCCCTGGCCGAAGCCAAGGCTGACACCGGCGAGCGCGCGCCCTGGTTTTGCAGCGGTTGCCCGCACAACACCAGCACGCGCGTGCCCGAAGGCTCGCGCGCCGTGGCCGGCATAGGCTGCCATTACATGGCGACCTGGATGGACCGCTCCACCTCGACCTTCACCCAGATGGGCGGCGAAGGCGTGACCTGGGTGGGCCAGGCGGCCTTCACGACCGACGAGCACATTTTTGCCAACCTCGGCGACGGTACCTACTTCCACAGCGGGCTGCTTGCGATACGCCAGGCCATCGCCTCGGGCGTGAACATCACCTACAAGATCCTTTACAACGACGCGGTGGCCATGACGGGCGGCCAGCAGGTCGGCGAGCGGCCCGAGGGCCACTCGGTGCTGCAGATCATGCAAAGCCTGCGCGCCGAAGGGGTGGCCAAGCTGGTCATCGTGACCGATGAGCCGCAGAAATACGACGGTGCGCCGCTGCTGGAGGGCGTGACGGTGCACCACCGCGACGAGCTGGACCGCATCCAGCGCGAGTTCCGCGAGATCAAGGGCACGACCGCCATCATTTACGACCAGACCTGCGCGACGGAAAAGCGCCGGCGCCGCAAGCGCGGCACCCTGGTGGACCCGGAAAAGCGCGTGGTGATCAACGAGCTGGTCTGCGAGGGCTGCGGCGACTGCTCGGTGCAGTCCAACTGCCTGTCGGTCGAGCCGCTGGAAACCGAATTCGGCCGCAAGCGTCGCATCAACCAGAACACCTGCAACAAGGACTATTCCTGCGTGAAGGGTTTTTGCCCCAGCTTTATCACCGTCGAGGGCGGGCAGCTGAAGAAACCGAAAAAAGAAAAGAAGGGCGGCGCCTCGAGTCTGCCGCCGGTTCCCGAGCCGGTATTGCCCGTGGCGGAAAATGCCTGGGGCATTGTCGTGGGCGGCGTGGGCGGTACCGGCGTCATTACCATAGGCCAGTTGCTCGGCATGGCGGCCCACATGGAAGGCAAGGGCGTGGTCACGCAGGACGCGGGCGGCCTGGCGCAAAAAGGCGGCGCCACCTGGAGCCACATCCAGATCGCCAACCGGCCCGAAGCGATCTACACCACCAAGGTGGATACCGCCAAGGCCGACCTGGTCATAGGCTGCGACCCGATTGTGGCCGCCAGCAAATACACCCTCACCGTCATGCAGCCGGGCCGCACCTATGTGGCCATGAATTCACACGGCACGCCGACGGCGGCCTTTGTGACCAACCCGGGCTGGCAGTTCCCCGGCGGCAATTGCGAAAGTGCCGTCACCTCCGCAGTGGGCGCTGACTTGCTGGGCAGCTTCGATGCCGAAGAGGTGGCGGTGCAGTTGGTGGGCGACTCGATTTACACCAACCCGCTGATGCTGGGCTTTGCCTGGCAAAAGGGGCGTGTGCCCCTGTCGCATGCCGCGCTGATGCGAGCCATCGAGCTCAACGGCGTGCAAGTCGACAACAACAAGGCGGCTTTTGAGTGGGGCCGCCGCTGCGCGCACGATCTGGCCTCGGTGCGGGCGCTGTTCAAGGCCGCGCAGGTTATCGAATTCGTGAAAAAGCCGGCCCTGGCCGAAATGCTGGCGAAACGGGTGGACTTTTTGACGGCCTACCAGAACGCCGCCTACGCCCAGGCCTACCAGTCCTTTGTCGAACAGGTGCGGGGCGCCGAGGCGGTGCTGGGCAAGACGACGCTGACCGAAGCCGTGGCGCGCTACCTGTTCAAGCTGATGGCCTACAAGGACGAGTACGAAGTGGCGCGCCTGCACACGGACACGGCCTTTCTGGGCAAGGTCAACGCCATGTTCGAAGGCGACTTCAAGTTGAATTACCACTTGGCGCCGCCCCTGATCGCCGCCAAAAACGACAAGGGCGAGCTGCAGAAGAAGCAGTTCGGCCCCTGGATGCTGGGGGCGTTCAAGCTGCTGGCTCGCCTGAAGGGCCTGCGCGGCACGCCGCTGGATGTGTTCGGCCGCACCGAAGAGCGGCGCACCGAACGCGCCCTGATCGAGGAATACAAGGCCAGCCTTTCGGAAGTGCTGGCGGGGTTGACGGCCGAAAACCACGCCACGGCGCTGGAAATCGCCCGGATTCCCGAAATGATCAAGGGTTATGGCCATGTCAAGGCGCGCCACCTGGCCGCCGCGCGGCCGCAGTGGGCCGCATTGATGCAAGCCTTTCGTAGCCCCGGATCTACCGTCCAGCGGAAAGCGGCCTGAGCCCGACTGGGCCTTTCCTTCCCCGTGAGGGGCCCCGCAGCAAAGCCCGCGGCGGCCCTTTACGCGTAAAGCCGGCTTGAAAAGCCCCTGGCGCGCGCCAGTTACCCCTTGGGGCGATTGCCCCGCCGCATACAATCGTGGACTCTGTACGCCGTCCGTGCCGGACGGCGCGCGCGCCAGTGTGTTTTTATTATGTTGTGGAGTTAGCCGTGTTCATTTCTTCCGCCTTTGCCCAAACCGCTCCCGCTGCAGCCGCAGGTGGTGACATGATGTCTTCGCTGACGGGCATGCTGCCCTTGGTGCTGATGTTTGTGGTGCTGTATTTCGTCATGATCCGCCCGCAGATGAAGAAGCAGAAAGAGCACCGCGCCATGATCGACGCGCTGGCCAAGGGCGATGAAGTCGCGACGGCTGGCGGCCTGCTCGGCAAGGTGACCAAGCTGGGCGACGCTTACCTGACCCTGGAACTGGCCCCCGGCGTTGAAGTGCAGCTGCAGCGCAGCGCCATCATCCAGGTCCTGCCCAAGGGTGCGATCAGCACGGCCAAGTAAGTCTTCAGGGCCCTGTGAGGACTCACGGGGCTTTTCGGTATATCGGGGCTGCTGCTTGATGCGGGCGCCCCTTTTGTTCATTTGCCCACCAGGAACAGCCCTCTCATGAATCGTTACCCGGCCTGGAAGTACGCCATCATCGTGGTCGCGCTGCTGATCGCGGCTTTGTACACGCTGCCCAATTTCTTCGGCGAAGCGCCCGCGGTGCAGGTGTCCAGCGCAAAATCCACCATCAAGGTTGACAGCACGACGCTGGCCAAGGTCGAGCAGGCGCTGAAGGACACCGCCATCGCGGCCGACGCCATCACGCTCGAAGGCAGTTCGATCAAGGCGCGTTTCGGCGACACCGACACGCAGCTCAAGGCCAAGGATGCCATCCAGAAAGCCCTGGCGCCCGACGCGAACGACCCGGCCTACGTGGTCGCGCTGAACCTGCTGTCGCGCTCGCCCGCCTGGTTGACCTCGCTGCACGCTTTCCCGATGTACCTGGGGCTGGACCTGCGCGGCGGCGTCCACTTCATGCTGCAGGTGGACATGCAGGCAGCGCTCACCAAACGCGCCGAGTCCCTGGCCGGCGACATCCGCCTGTCCCTGCGCGAAAAGAACATCCGGCACGGCGGCATCAGCCGCAACGGCCAGGCCATTGAAATCAGGCTGCGCGACTCCGCCACCCTGGCCTCCACCAAGGGGCTGATCCAGGACCAGTTCGCCGACCTGCAGACCGTTGATGCGCCGGACGGCACGGAATACAAGCTGACGGCCTCCATCAAGCCCGAAGCCGCGCGCCGCATACAAGACCAGGCGCTCAAGCAGAACATCGTGACGCTGCACAACCGCATCAACGAGCTGGGCGTTGCCGAGCCGGTGATCCAGCAGCAAGGCATAGACCGCATCGTGGTGCAGTTGCCCGGCGTGCAGGACACGGCCAAGGCCAAGGACATCCTGGGCCGCACCGCCACCCTGGAAATGCGCCTTGTGGACGACAGCGCCGAGGCCCGGGCCGCCGCGAGCAATACCGGCGCTGTTCCTTTCGGCGACGAGCGCTTCTTCGAGCGCAACGGCCAGGCGGTGATCGTCAAGAAACAGGTGATCCTGACCGGCGAAAGCCTGACGGACGCGCAGCCCGGCTTTGACTCGCAGAACCAGCAGCCCAAGGTGGACCTCACGGTCGATGCCAAGGGCGGGCGCATCATGCGCGACACCAGCCGCGAGAACCTTAAAAAGCGCATGGCCATTTTGCTGTTCGAAAAAGGCAAGGGCGAGGTGCTGACGGCGCCCGTCATCCAGGGCGAGCTCGGCAACCGCTTCCAGATTTCCGGTTCCATGAGCGTCGTCGAGGCCAATGACCTGGCGCTGCTGCTGCGCGCCGGCTCGCTGGCCGCGCCCATGGAAATCATCGAGGAGCGCACCATAGGCCCGACCCTGGGTGCCGACAACATCTCCAAGGGCTTTCACAGCGTGTCCTGGGGCTTTGTCGTGATCGTGGCCTTCATGGCGGCCTATTACATGCTGTTCGGCCTGTTCTCCGGCCTGGCGCTGGCTGTCAACCTGTTGCTGCTGGTGGCGGTGCTGTCCATGCTGCAGGCGACCCTGACGTTGCCCGGCATGGCGGCCATGGCGCTGGCGCTGGGCATGGCCATCGACTCCAACGTGCTGATCAACGAACGCGTGCGCGAGGAACTGCGCAACGGGTCGTCGCCGCAGGCGGCCATCCACGCGGGCTACGAACGGGCCTGGGCCACCATCCTGGACTCCAACATCTCGACGCTGATCGCCGGCCTGGCGTTGCTGGCCTTCGGTTCCGGCCCGGTGCGCGGCTTTGCGGTGGTGCACTGTATCGGCATCCTGACCAGCATGTTCTCCGCGGTGTTTTTCTCGCGCGGCCTGGTCAACCTCTGGTATGGCCGCCAGAAAAAGCTCAAGTCGGTTTCCATCGGCACCGTGTGGCGGCCCGCCGCCTCCGGCGCGGTGGCGACCAAGTAATCCCGGCCTTTTCTCCCCCGAGTTTCCCAAGGACCCCAGATGGAATTCTTCAAAATCCGGCGCGACATCCCGTTCATGCGGCATGCCCTGGTTTTTAATGTCATCAGTTTTGCGACCTTCGCGCTGGCCGTCTTCTTCCTGATCACGCGCGGCCTGCACCTGTCGGTGGAGTTCACCGGCGGCACCCTGATGGAAGTCAACTACACCCAGGCCGCCGATGTCGGGAAAATCCGTGACACCGTGGCCGGCCTGGGATTCGCCGACGTGCAGGTGCAAAACTTCGGTACTTCGCGCGACGTGATGATCCGCTTGCCCGCCCAGAAGGGCGTGAGCACCGCCCAGCAAAGCGACAAGGTGCTGGCGGCCCTGAAGGCGGCAAGCCCCGAGGTGACGCTGCGCCGCACGGAGTTTGTCGGCCCGCAGGTCGGCGAAGAGCTGGCCCACGACGGCCTGAAGGCGCTCGCCATGGTGGTGTTCGGCATCATGGTTTACCTGGCCTTCCGTTTTGAATGGAAGTATGCGGTGGCGGCCATCATCGCCAACCTGCACGACGTTGTCATCATCCTGGGCTTCTTCGCGTTCTTCCAGTGGGAGTTTTCGCTGGCCGTGCTGGCTGCCGTGCTGGCGGTGCTGGGCTATTCCGTCAATGAGTCGGTGGTGATCTTCGACCGGATTCGCGAGAACTTCCGCCGCTACCGCAAGATGAACACCATAGAGATCATCGACAACGCGATCACTTCAACCATCAGCCGCACCATCATCACCCATGGCTCGACCCAGATCATGGTGTTGTCCATGTTGCTGTTCGGCGGCCCGACGCTGTTTTACTTCGCCCTGGCGCTGACCATAGGCATCCTTTTTGGTATTTATTCCTCGGTTTTTGTGGCTGCCGCGATCGCGATGTGGCTGGGCATCAAGCGGGAAGACCTGGTCAAGGGGCCGGCCAAAAAAGGAGAGGATCCGAATGACCCCAATGCAGGGGCTACGGTGTAAGCTATAGGCTAATCACCCAGGGCGGTCGTGCCAAGCAACAAAAATAACAGTCTTCTGGTCGAGCAGGCTCGCGCGCTGTTTACGGAGCGTGCAGCACGGATATTGCCCGTGCTGGCCAAAACCATTCAAGACAAGCTGTCTGCGCTGGTCGACCAGCCGGGCAGTGCCCGCGACATGCAGGAGCGGCGGGACGGCTGGCTGGCCTTCCAGAAAAGCGGCGATGCCTGGGTCCGCGGCACGATCGCCGCCTGGGCCAACGCGCAGACCATCCCTGCCGCCAACTCACCGACCCGTTTCCTGGACAGCGGGAAATTCGAATTGATGGATAACGACGTGATGGAGGACAAGATCCTCGCCTCGCGTCTGGCCTTGCGCCTGCTCGATTTCGCGAGTTGGGAGCTCAACGACCTTCGCTTGCGCATCCAGAACCTGGAGGGAATCACCGAACTCCACAAGCAGGACATCCTGCGCCCCGAAGTGCTCGCCCAGCACCTGGTGGAGCAGTGGGGCAAGGCCGGCCTGCCGCGCGAGGTCTGGCTCGCGGTCCAGAGCGGCATCCAGAAAGACATGGGCGAGCACCTGCTCGAAACCTACCATGCCACCAATGAATTCCTGGTGCAGCAGGGCGTGATGGCCGAGATCGACCTGAGGCCGCTGGTCAAGCGCACGCCTTCGGCTGCCGGCACCGGTGCTCCCGCCAAAACAGCGCCTGATGCGCAAAAAGGAAAAGCCCCGCAGGGTGACGGCAATCCGGGTGGGTCAGGCATGGGCGGTGGCGGTGGTGCGGGTTACGGCGGTGGCGGTGGCGTTTCAGCTTCCTATGGAGAATCCGCAGGCGGAGGCTCATCATCATTCGGTGGCCGAGGCCCGGGTCTCTCGAGTGGCGGCCGTGGTGGTGGCAACGCTCGCGGGGGCAGCCCCGGCGCCGCTTCACCCAGGGGTGGCACCGGCTCCCCCTATGGCGGTACGGGAAGTGTTGGCGCCGGCGGGGGGGGGGCGCGAGGTGCAAATGCTGCGGCCGGTGGTGGCGGTGGCGGTGTGCAAGGTGCTGGACGCTTTGCGTCCGGTGGCGCGGCGGGTTCTGGCGGCGTGGGAAGCGGCACGGGTTTCCAGGGCAGCCCCGGCAACATCGGCAATGGCGCTGGTGGCACCGGCCAGCCCAACGTAGCAAAAGGTCACGAAGCCACAACGGGTCCCGGCCAGGGGGTGTACGACGAAACCCGCTTGCAGACCGCGACCACGCCCCTGGCCCGGGCGCGTATGCGTGCCCAGGGCGTGATGGGGCAACTTAAACGCCTGCTGTCAAACCAGGCGGCGGGCTTCGACGATACGCGTCCCAGCCAGGCCTCGCCGCAGCTCGCGCAGGCCATGGCCAGTGTGGAGCGTGTGCAGGAAACCGGCGGGGAACGCACGCTGCTGGTGGATGCGCCGGGGCAGGTCTACGGCCAGGCGCAGGTGGACCATGCCGTCGGCGTCTTGCGCGAACGCACCACCAAGCTCAAGGAGGCCGCGTCAACCTCCTCCGAGAAGGCGACGATCGAAATCGTGGCCCTGATGTTCCAGAGCATCCTCGCGGAAGACCGGATTCCCGCAGTGATCCGTGTCTGGTTCGCGCGCCTGCAGATGCCGGTGCTGCGCGTGGCGATCTCGGAGCCCGAATTCTTCGAGTCCCTGCAGCATCCCGCGCGCCGGTTGATAGACCGCATGGGTTCGTGCGTGCTTGGCTTCGACGTCACGGTGGCGGGCGGCGTGCTGGAAGCCGAGATCAAGCGCGTTGTACAAGTGATCGAGCAATACCCCGAAACCGGTCGCCGGGTGTTCCAGCTCGTCTACGATGAATTCGACAAATTCCTGTCCCGGTTTCTTTCGGAGCACGGCAACGCCGCTCGTGTGGTGAGCGTGGCCCAGCAGGTCGAGCAAAAAGAGACCATGACCATCCAATACACCATTGAGATGCGCAACATGCTCAATGACATGCCGGTACGCGATGAAATCCGCGAGTTCCTGTTCAAGGTATGGGCCGAGGTGCTGGCGATCGCCGCCATGAAGAACGGCCCGCAGCATGAAGAGACTCTCACGCTCAAGCGGGCCGCCGCCGACCTGGTATGGGCGGCAAGCGCCAAGCCCAACCGCAATGACCGCGCGCGCGTCATCGCCGACCTGCCCAAGCTGCTGCAGCTATTGCGCCTGGGAATGTCCATGCTGGGCCTGAGTGTCGCCGACCAGGATGGGCACCTGAAAATCATCAGCGATACGCTGGCCGATGCTTTCATGTCCAAGACCGACGCCATTCCCGTGGAGAAGGTGGAGGCCATGGCCAAGCGGCTCACCAACCTCGAGGATTACCTGTCCGACGAGGATGTGGGAGACCTGCCTCTGGACACCGACAGCCTGGTGACCATGATAGGCATAGACGCCACCGACATCGAGGTGATCGCCGACGGCGGCAGCCACCCCACCGAGGCCATGCGCGCCTGGGCCAAGGAATTGCAACTGGGTTCCTGGTTCAGCCTGGACCACAACGGCAAGGTCAGCCATGTGCAGTTCGCCTGGTGCAGCGGCCGCAAGCAGCTGCACTTGTTCGCCTCCGCCGACGGCCGCAATTTCCTGATCCAGGCGCGACGCCTGGCGGCCTATCTGCAGGCAGGCTTGCTGGTGCCGACGGAAGAAGAAGCGCTGACGGTGCGCGCCACGCGCGATGCGCTGGCCAAGCTGGACGCCAATCCCGAGCGACTGCTGGGCTAGGCCTTTAATTTCCGCATTGGGGGGCGGCCCCTGGCGCGCGGCGTTCAGCGCTCAGTGGGCCAGGCGGAACTCCGTGTCGTCGCACAGCTCGTCGAGCACCAGCGCGTCGGGCTCTTCGCCAAAACTCCAGTACACCATGAGGACGATGATTTTGAGGTCGTCCAGCGTCACCGGGTCGCCCGGGGCCGCCATGGCGCGGTCTATGACGATCTCGCGCATGTGCGGCGGCAGCACGCCGGAGGATTCGAGAAAGCTCACAAAACCCAGGCTTTGCGCGCCCAGATGCACCTGCTCGGCGACGGAGTACACACGCAGGCTGGCGGCTGATTGCGGCTGGATGGCGGAAGCGCTTGCGGGGGATTCACCGCTTGCCTGCGGGGCCTTGGCCGGCAGGCTGATCTGCGTGCCTTGGGCAGCGACATTCAGGCCGTCGAGCCAGACAAGGGCTGCCTGGATTTCCTCGGCATCGAATCCCGCCGCGGTGAGTTTGCGGCTCAGTCGGTGGAGTTCGGGGCAAGCGTCACCTTGCCAGTAATTCTCGTAGACGTACACCAGTACTTCAAACATGCACCCAATATAACGCAGATGTTGCCGGCCGTGTCAAACCTCGAGGCCAGGGCCCGCGCGTGCGGAAACTGCCGGCGTCAGCCGGTGACCAGGCGCTGGAAAAGCCCGCCGGGCAGGCGCACCACCTGCCCGCACAGCTCAAGCTCCAGCAGGCTGGCCTGTAGCCGCGCAGTGTCCAGGCCGGTGCGCGCCTGCAATGCGTCGAGGCTCACGGGGTCAAAGCCCAGGGCCGCAACCAGCGAGTTACCGGCGTCCGGTGTCGCCGCCGCATCGTTGTCGCCGTCAGCGTGGAATCCGTTAGAGAGGTTCAGCTCTTCCAGTACATCCTGCGCGAGTTCCACCAGCTTGGCGCCCTGCTTGATCAGCGCGTGGCAGCCGCGTGATTGGGGCGAGTGAATGGAGCCGGGAATCGCAAAGACCTCCTTGCCCTGCTCGGCCGCCAGCCGCGCCGTGATCAGCGAGCCCGATTGCAGCGCAGCCTCCACGACCAGCGTGCCGCGCGCCAGGCCCGAAATAATGCGATTGCGCCGCGGGAAATTGCCCGCCAGCGGCGGCGTGCCCAGGGGAAATTCGCTGACGATCATGCCCTGCTGCGCGATCCGGTGCGCCAGCGTAAGGTGCTTTTTGGGATAAACCCTGTCCAGGCCGGTGCCTACCACCGCAATGGTCTCGCCGCCGCCCAGCAGGGCGCCATCGTGCGCCGCGCCGTCAATGCCCAGGGCCAGCCCCGACACCACGCAGAGCCCGACGGAGCCGAAGGCCTTGGCGAACTGCCGGGCGTTGGTTTCACCCTGCGGCGTCGGGTTGCGGCTGCCCACAATGGCGATGCAGGCCGCCGCCGGCTTCCCGGCCAGCGTGCCCAGCATGTAAAGCATGAGGGGCGGATCTTCGATGTCGAGCAAGGCCGCCGGATAGGCGCTGTCGCCCAGCACGGCGACCCGCCTGTCGTCGCCGGCCTGCAGCCATTCGAGGGTGAGCTGCAACTGGGCCGCCAGCCCCGGCGGTTCCGTCAGAATGGCTTTGGCCAGCTTTTCAGTGCCGAGTTGCTTGAGGGCGGCCGCGCTCTGACCAAAGACGGCCTGCGCCGACCCGAAGGCGGCCAGCAGCTTGCGCGCGGTGTCGTTTCCTACACCGGGGGAAAGCGTCAGCCGTAACCAGGCCTGAAGCTCTTGGGTATCCACGTCAGTCGGGGGATTTTGCGGAGGGAGGGCGGCTGTCGGTGGGCCGCGCCGCGGCGCGCCCTGCCGCAGGCTGCGCCCTTAGTTCGGGTTGGTGAAGCGGTCGCCGACCTTCACGCCGTCGGTGATCTGCAGGATCAGCGCGTAGGAGAGTTTGTCAAAAGTGCGGAACACCATCATGAGGCCGTTGCGCTCATTGGGGAGCTTGATCTGGGGCCGCGCGCTGTCGGTCTTGTCGGCCAGCCGCTCGCCATCCTTGAGGATGGCCATGACGTGGCCGCGCTCAAGGCCGTCCGCGGCGCCCCGGTTGATCACCACAACCTGGTTTTCCGCTGCATTCGCCACAGCGCTGCCGTAAATCGAAACGATCTGGCCGGTGATCGGGGTGGCGGGCGCATGCGGGACATAGCTGACCAGCTCCCGAGCGGGTTCAGGGAGCAGGCGGTCTCCCACTCGCATTTCTTCCTTGGTGGCCACGATATCGATGGTGGCAGGCACGATTTCCGCTTGCGGCTTGCCGTCCTTGCCCGGTACTTGTGCGACGGATTCGCCGCGCATCAACTCGGCCTTGCCGATGTATTGCGCCTCATAGCCCAGGATTTGCTGGGTGGTCGGGTCTTTCAAGGGGGTGGCATTGCGGTAGACGCGGTAGTCCAGTGGTTGGCCCTTGGCATCGCTCAAAGGGGTGCCGGTGGGCACGCCTCCCACGTATTCGCCGCGCGCATAGGCGCGGTCACCGCGGCTCAGCAGCACGCGGCCTTCCTGGGCGGCGACGATGCGGGGAGCCCTGGAGAAGGTCGCGTCGTCCACCAGGACGGCTTCCGAGAGGAAGGGTTCGATGGCATTGGGCGACAGCGTGGGAATGGAGCTGTCGGCCATGCTTTCAAAGCGCGTGCGGGGCGAGACGCGCACCGTGTCGGTCGGTGGGCCGTCGCTGGAGGCCTGGCGCGTGCGCAGGGTGGCGCGGCCGCCGGTTTTGTCCAGGTACAGGTGCTGGCCTGGGTAAATACGGTGCGGGTTGCGGATGTCCTGCAGGTTCATGCCCCACAGTTCCGGCCAGCGCCAGGGGCTTTTGAGGAACATGCCCGAGATGGCCCACAGGGTGTCGCCGCGCTTGACCGTGTATTCGTCCGGGGCGTTGGGGGCGAGTTCGCTGAGGGGGATCCCGGTCTGGGCCACCTGTGTGGCTGTTGCTTTTTGGCCCGGTGTGATGGGGTAATTCTGGGCATGCAGACCGCCGGCAATGCCCAGAAGGGCGGTGGCGGCTATTGAAATTTGACTGAAACGACCAAAAATTGTTTGCATCTTTGTAGGCCTTCGGCGCTTTTAGGGGATTGGCACGACGCGATCCGCAGCGGAATCAGGCGGAAAAGGCCGTGTCATATCTTGATAAATTACTAACGATTTTGTACCTAAGCCCTTGATTAAGCAACGAATACGCGATTCTGGGAATATCAGGATGCCGAAAAACCGAGAAAAGTGGCGAAAATAGCGACATCTCCCCCTCGGGCCTTCATTTCCCCTTGCTTTCCCCCATGAGCCAGCTGACCATTCTTCGTTACCCCGACCCCCGCCTGCACACGGTGGCCAAACCCGTGGCCGCCGTTGATGCACGCCTGCGCAAGCTGGCCGACGACATGTTTGAAACCATGTACGAGGCTTCCGGCATAGGCCTGGCCGCTACCCAGGTCAATGTCCATGAGCGCCTGATCGTCATCGACGTGAGCGAAGAGCGCAACCAGCCCATGGTGCTGATCAACCCTGAAATCCTCTGGGCCAGCGAGGAAAAGCGCGTCGGCGACGAAGGCTGCCTTTCGGTGCCCGGCATTTATGACGGGGTGGAACGTTCCATCGCCATCAAGGTCCAGGCCCTGGACCTCGACGGCAAGCCCCAGGTGTATGAGGCCGAGGGTATGTTGGCGGTCTGCATCCAGCACGAAATGGACCACCTGCTGGGCAAGGTGTTTGTGGAATACCTTTCTCCCCTGAAGCGCAACCGCATCAAGACCAAGATGATCAAGCAGAAAAAGGACGAGGAGCGCGAAGCCGCCGGTTGAGCGTTCACGGCCGGCTTGCGCGATACGCGGGGCTTTGCCGCCGCTACCCGGGATTTTCCCAGGGGTCTTTAGAATCGGACGCCATGCGCGTCATATTTGCCGGTACCCCTGAGTTCGCTCGCGTCGCCCTCGAAAGATTGTACGCAGCCGGTTTTGAAATCCCCCTGGTCCTGACCCAGCCCGACCGCCCCGCCGGCCGCGGCATGAAACTGCAGGCTTCTCTCGTCAAGCAGTGGGCTGAAACCGCCCACATCGCCGTCGCCCAGCCGCGCAGCCTGCGGCTGGACGGCAAATTCCCCGATGACGCGGCTTCGGCCCGTGAAGCCATCATGGCCGCGCGCGCGGACGTCATGGTCGTTGCGGCCTACGGCCTGATTCTTCCCCAGTGGGTGCTCGGTGCCCCCAGGCTGGGCTGCCTCAATATCCATGCGTCCTTGCTGCCTCGCTGGCGCGGCGCGGCGCCGATTCACCGCGCCATCGAGGCCGGCGACGCGGAAACCGGCATCACTATCATGCAAATGGACGCGGGCCTGGACACCGGCGACATGCTGCTGGTGGACAAGCTGCCTATCGCGGCGGACGACACCACCGCCTCCCTGCACGACAGGCTGGCGGCCTTGGGTGGGCGGCTCATCGTGGAGGCGCTGGAACTCGCGGCCTGCGGCGGCCTCCGCGCCACGCCCCAGCCGGCTGAGGGTGTGACTTACGCCCACAAGATTGAAAAACACGAGGCCATGACGGATTGGACGCAAAGCGCCGCCGTGCTGGAGCGCCGGATCCGCGCTTTCAACCCCTTTCCCGGTGCGGCCGGCGTGCTGGCTGGCCAGACCCTGAAGTTCTGGCGTGCCGAAATCCTGGCCGGCGCGGCCCGACCTGCCGACGCCGAGGCGGGCCTGGTGCTGGCTGCCGGCACGGAGGGTATAGACATCGCCACGGTGGACGGCGTGCTGCGCGTGAGCCGCCTGCAAAAAGCCGGTGGCAAGGCGCTGGACGCGGCCGATTTTTTGCGCGGTTTCGATATCCAGCCCGGCATGGTGTTCAGCCAGGCGCCGGCAGATCAACAGGAATGAGGATTTTGTGAAGAGATTGTTCAAGCATCCGGATTTCCGGGCGGGCGTCAACGACATGGCAGCGGTCGCGCCCGGCATCGCGGCCTGGGGGCTGATGACGGGTGTGGCGATGATCAAGTCGGGCATGAGCCTCGTTGAAGTGCTGCTGATGGCTGTCCTGGTGTTTGCCGGCAGCTCACAGCTGGCCGCCCTTCCGCTCATCGTTGCCGGCGCCCCGATGTGGGTGATCCTGGCCACGGCGTTTTGCGTCAATCTGCGCTTTATGGTGTTCAGCGCCCATTTGCGGCCTTATGTCATGCACCAGAGCCTCTGGAAGCGCCTGGGCTACGGTTACCTGATGGCCGACTTGAATTACGTGCTGTTCACCAGGCGTTTCCCGCACCCCGGCACAGACCCCGCGGTCATTGCCGCGCAGGAAGCCTATTGGATAGGAAACTGTGCGACCGGCTGGGTCAGCTGGGTGGGCGCCAGCCTGCTGGGCATTGTGCTGGCCAATTCCATTCCACTGTCCTGGGGCCTGGGTTTTGCCGGCATCCTGGCCTTGCTGGGCATCATGTGCTCGCTGGCCACCACCCGCCTGCGCGCGGTGTCGGCCGGCATCGCCGGCGCGGCTGCCGTGGCCACCTTCGCCCTGCCGCTCAAACTGAATATCCTGGTGGCCATCGCCGCCGCTGTGGCCGTCTGCCTGCTGCTGGAAAAGCCGGTGCCGGCCAAACCCGCCGCGCCCGCCCCCGGAGACGCCGCATGAACGAGACCGATCTCTGGACCGTGGCCACCATCCTCGGCATGACGGCCATCACCATCATCACCCGCAGCTTCTTTTTCCTGTCGGACAAGCCCTGGACCCTGCCGGCCTGGGCCCAGCGCGGCCTGCACTACGCGCCCATCGCCGCGCTGGCGGCCGTCATCATTCCCGAAATGGTGATGAGCCAGGGCCACCTGATCGCCACCTGGAAAGACGCGCGCCTGTTTGCCGTCGTCGCGGGCACGGCCTGGTATTACTGGCGCCATGGCGTGCTGGGCACCATTCTGGCCGGCATGGCGGTTTACCTGCCGCTGCATATTGGCTTGGGTTGGTAGGGCAGGTAAGCAAAAGCAAAGGCGCTCCGCAGCCGGCTTTCGGGAAAAGCGCCCGCCTACAATTGCGGCAGCTCTGGCCGGCATCGGCCTGAAACTCCACTTCCCTTGCGAGCCTTTCCATGAATTTCATCCGTTTTTCCGACCTGTGTGCCAGCGGCAAAGTTGCCGGCAAGCGCGTATTCATCCGTGCCGACCTCAATGTGCCGCAGGACGACGCCGGCAACATCACCGAAGACACGCGCGTGCGCGCCTCCATCCCCTGCATCCAGATGGCGCTGGACGCCGGCGCCGCGGTGATGGTGACTTCCCACCTCGGGCGGCCGGTGGAAGGCGAATTCAAGCCGGCCGACTCGCTGGCGCCCGTGGCCAGACGCCTGGGCGAGCTCATGAAGCGCGACGTGCCGCTGGCCGCCGGCTGGGTGGATGGCGTGGACATCAAACCCGGCCAGCTGCTGCTGCTCGAGAACTGCCGCCTCAACAAGGGCGAGAAGAAAAACAGCGAAGAACTCGCGCGCAAGATGGCCGCGCTATGCGACATCTTTGTGCACGACGCCTTCGGCACCGCGCACCGGGCCGAGGCCTCCACCTACGGCATCGCGCAGTACGCGCCCGTGGCCAGCGCCGGCCCGCTGCTGGCCGCCGAAATGGACGCCATCTCCAAGGCGCTGACGGCGCCACGCCGGCCGCTGGTCGCCATCGTGGCCGGCAGCAAGGTGTCCACCAAGCTGACCATCCTCAAGTCGCTGGCCGCCAATGTGGACCAGCTCATTGTGGGCGGCGGCATCGCCAACACTTTCATGCTGGCCGCCGGCCTCAAGATTGGCAAAAGCCTGGCCGAAGCCGATTTGCTGGCGGAAGCCAAGGCCGTGATCGACGCCATGAAGGCGCGCGGCGCCGAAGTGCCGATCCCGACCGACGTGGTCACCGCCAAGACCTTTGCCGCCGATGCGCCAGCCACCGTCAAGGCCGCCACCGACGTGGCCGACGATGACTTGATCCTCGATATCGGCCCGCAAACCACGGCGAAACTGGCCGCGCAGCTCAAGGCCGCCGGCACCATCGTCTGGAACGGCCCGGTCGGCGTGTTCGAGTTCGACGCCTTCGCCAAGGGCACTGAAGGCATTGCGCGCGCCATTGCCGACAGCAGCGCGTTCTCCATCGCCGGCGGCGGCGATACGCTGGCCGCGATCGCCAAGTACGGTATCGAAAAGCAGGTCGGCTATATCTCCACCGGCGGCGGCGCCTTCCTCGAGGTGCTGGAAGGCAAGACCTTGCCGGCCTTCGAGATTTTGCAAAAGCGCGCCGCGGGCTGAGCGTCTTCGAGAGTCTTCTTTTCCTGCCGCGCGGGTCCCGGGATGACCCCGGGCGCCGAATTGGTAACGCCTCTGTAACTATTTCCGTGTGAAAATCGGAAACTAAATTACATGGAGACATTCACTATGCCGCGTCGCGCCACCAAGATCGTTGCCACCCTCGGACCCGCCTCCAGCGATCCCGCACTGCTGGAGAAAATGATCCGCGCCGGCGTCAACGTGGTGCGCCTCAATTTCAGCCACGGCACGGCCCAGGACCACGTGGACCGGGCCCAGCTGGTGCGCGAAGCCGCCCAGCGCGCCGGCCGCGAAGTCGCCATCATGGCCGACCTGCAGGGCCCCAAGATCCGCGTCGGCAAGTTCGCCGAAGGCAAGGTCCAGCTCGAGCCCGGCGAGAAATTTGTCCTCGATGCCTCGCGCACCGAACCCGGCGACCTCAAGGGCGTGGGCCTGGATTACAAGGAACTGCCGCGCGACGTGAAAGCCGGCGACGTGCTGCTGCTCAACGACGGCCTGATCGTGCTCACCGTCGACATGGTGCGTGGCGAGGAAGTCCACACCACCGTCAAGCTGGGCGGCGAGCTGTCCAACAACAAGGGCATCAACAAGCAGGGCGGCGGCCTGACCGCCCCGGCGCTGACCGCCAAGGACATGGAAGACATCAAGACGGCCATGAGTTTCCAGGCCGACTATGTCGCCGTGAGCTTTCCCAAGAACGCCACCGACATGGAAATGGCGCGCCAGCTGTGCAACGTGGCCGCCGCGCCCTATAAACACAAGCCCGGCCTGATCGCCAAGATCGAGCGCGCTGAAGCCATCCCCAAGCTCGAGGAGATCCTGCAGGTCAGCGACGGCATCATGGTGGCCCGCGGAGACCTGGCCGTGGAAGTCGGCAACGCCGCTGTGCCGGCCCTGCAAAAACGCATGATCAAGATGGCGCGTGCCGGCGACAAGGTCGTCATCACCGCCACGCAGATGATGGAGTCCATGATCGTCAACCCGGTGCCCACGCGCGCCGAGGTCAGTGACGTTGCCAATGCGGTGCTGGACGGCACCGACGCGGTGATGCTCAGCGCCGAAACTGCCGCCGGCAAATACCCGCTGGAGACCGTCGAGGAAATGGCCAAGATCTGCGAGGAAGCCGAGAAGGCCGAATACAAGGAACTGGAAGGCGATTTTTCCGGCAAGACCTTCAGCCGCATCGACCAGTCCATCGCCATGGGCGCGCTGTTCACCGCCCATCACCTGGGCGCCAAGGCCATCGTCGCGCTGACCGACAGCGGCTCCACCCCTTTGTGGATGAGCCGCCACGACATCCGCGTGCCGATCTACGCGCTCACGCCGCGCCTGGCCACGCAGCGCAAGATGGCGCTGTACCGCAACGTTCGTCCCCTGCTCATGGACACCAGCGCCGACCGCGACACCGCGCTCGAGCAGGCCGAAGGCCACCTGCTGCGCCGCAACATCGTGCAAAGCGGCGACGTCTACGCCATCACCTGCGGCGAGCCCATGGGTGCGCCTGGTGGCACCAACATGCTGAAGATCTGCAGGGTAGCCTGATTTCCCCCGCCGGGGCCTAGAACCCCGGTGCGAGCGCGGGCACCTGGGCCCGGGCCGGCGACGGCCTTTGTGAAAGCATCTGGCTGACGATGTTGTCCACCAGCGCCGCCGAGGCCCAGCACAGCCAGGCGGTCCAGAGCGTGTGGCTCATGTAGTGGGCCCCGCGTACCTGCTGCGCCAGACCCAGCACCAGACCCGCCGTCAGGGCGCCTGCCAGCCAGCGCCGCGCCGTTTGGGGCAGGGTGTGGCGCAGCGCAAAAAAACCGCCGATAAACGCAAAACCCGCCGAGGCATGGCCGGCCGGAAAGCAGCCGCCGCTGCCGCCGTCGCGTATGCCCCAGGCCCAGTGCGACACATAGGCCACGGTGCCGCCGAACTCGCGCAGCTCCCAGGGGCAGCTGGTAAGGCTGTGCAGCTTGAGGGTGGACACCACCAGCAGTGAAACCAGCGTGGTCAGCGCCAGTTGCGCCCGGCGCTCCACGGCCAAGCCCCGCAGGGCGCCGAAAGGCCGCGCCACGGCCGCCAGCAGCGCCAGTTCGACCCCCCATGGCAGCCAGCGCATGTCGTCGTGCAGCGTTCCGCGCCAGAACCAGTGGTCTTCATAGGCAAAACCGGTGGCGGAGCCGAACCAGTGCGCCATCCACAGGTCCAGGCCTGAATGGTCCCAGGCGATGAGCAACAGGAGGCTGAGCAGGGTTCCCAGGAAAACACGGGACGCGAGGGGCGTGTTGTCGCCGGCGTAGGGGAAGGCGGTCATCGGAATTGCGCGCAAGCGGTTGGGCAGAGGGGGATGCCGCAAGGTAGTTCGGGCGTCTTAACTCATCCTTAAGGCCTTGCGGGCGAGCCGTGAAACCCCCGCCCCGTCCTCGCAGCGCCGACAATGGGCCCATGCGAATCCTGGTGGTCGAAGACGATGCCGGCATCGCCCTGGGCCTGCGGACCAATCTGCAGCAGCGGGGCTATGCGGTCGATGTCTGCGCCAGCCTGGCCTCGGCCTGGGCCGCCCTGTCCAGCGAGCCCTTCGACCTCGTGCTGCTGGACCTGGGGCTGGCCGACGGCGACGGCGGCGACCTGCTGCTGCGCCTGCGCCAGGCCCGCGCGGCCGCGCCCGGGGCGCTGCCCGACCCGCTGACGCCGGTGCTCATCATGACCGCGCGCGACCAGGTCGCGGACCGCATCTCGGGCCTGAACCTGGGCGCTGACGACTACCTGGTCAAACCGTTTGACCTCGATGAACTCGAGGCGCGCATGCGCGCCTTGCTGCGGCGCGCGGCGGGCCGGGCCCATCCGCTGCTGGTTCACGGCGAACTGGTGGTGGACCCGGCGGCCCGCACGGTATTGCGCGCGGGTGAGGCCGTCGAGCTGGCGCCGCGCGAATTCGCCCTGCTGCTCCTGCTGCTGGAATCGCGCGGCCGGGTGCTGTCGCGACAGCAGCTCGAGGCGCGCCTCTACAACTGGCAGGATGCCGTCGGCAGCAATGCGGTCGAGGTCCACGTTCACCACCTGCGGCGCAAGCTGGGCGAGGGCCTGATCCAGACCCTGCGCGGTGTCGGCTACTTCATACCGCGGGAGGACGGCGCATGAAGCCCGCGGTGCGTGCTCAGGCCTCGCTCACGCGCCGCCTGCTGCTGTGGGTGCTGGCGGCGCTGCTGCTGGTGTGGGCCGGCTTTGTGGCGGTGGGTTACCGCACCGGCATCCATGAGGCGGGCGAGCTGACCGACGGGCACCTGGCAGGTACCGCGGCCCTGATGCTCAACCTGGACCTGCCGCCCTTCGTCGACGCGGCGAGGGAAGTCATCCGTCCCGCCATTCCCACGCTCAAGAGCCATGACTACCAGCCATCCCTGAGCGTGCTGGTGCGCGGCGCCGACGGTCGGCTGCTGGCCCGCTCGGGTGACGCGCCTGTGCCGCCTTTCAGTGAACACTCCGGTTTCGCCGACCTCGAACTGGGCACGCCGCCGGCCACCTGGCGCAGCTTTTCACAGTGGGACGGCCCGCACGCGCGGCAGGTCACCGTGCTGGTGCGCGCCGACGAGCGCGACGAGATGGCCGCCGACGTCGCCGGGCAACTGGCAGAGCCGGGCCTGTGGCTGCTGCCTGTGGTGGCGCTGGCGCTGGGCGCGGCCATCTGGCGCGGATTGAGGCCCTTGCAGGCGCTGTCGCGCGACGTGGCCGAACTTGAAGTGGACAAGGCCGAACGCCTTGAGGCCCGCCATCCTTACCGCGAGTTCAACTCGGTCGTGCGCTCCATCAACACGCTGATGGGCCAGCAACAGGCCTCGCTGGAGCGCGAGCGGCAACTGGCCAGCGAGGTGGCCCATGAATTGCGCACCCCGCTGTCTTCCATCGCGCTGCAGGCGGCCTCGCTGCGCGGCGAGCTTTCGCCCGCCGCGCGCGAGCAGGCGCTGGCGCAGATAGGCGCCGACGCCATGCGCGCCGGGCACGTCATTGCCCAGCTGCTCGCGCTGGCGCGGGCCAGCCGCGCCGACCTGCAGCAGCAGATGCGGCGCCTGGACCTGGGTGCGCTGGCCGGGCGGGTGGTGGCCGGCTACGCGCAGGCTTCCTGGGAAAGCGGGCACACCCTCAGCGTGCAGGGCGAGGAAGGGCTTGAGGTGCTGGCCCATCCGCTGCTGCTGGAATTGGCCCTGCGCAACCTTGTCGACAACGCCCTGCAGCACACGGCCCGGGGCACATTCGTCTGCGTCCAGTGGGGCCATGACGCCGGCGCGGCATGGCTGCAGGTCTGCGATGACGGCCAGGCCCGTCCCGGCACCGTGGCGCCCTCCGCCGAAAGGCTGGGCTTGGGCCATAAAATCGTCGGCCGCGTGATGGACGTGCACGGCGGCCGTTTTACGCAGCCTGCCGCGCCCGCGCCTTTTACACGCTGTTACCGCATGGTTCTGCCGCTAACTTCCTAAATAAGTGGTCTTTACGCAGCCGGTAGAATGAAGGCCTCGGTTACTTGACGGTTACGGCCCATGCATGCAGCCCTCGTGCTGCGCGGCCCTCCGCAGGGACCTCGCCTTTTTTCGGCAGCGTTTTTAACTTTCTGGGGATTTTGATCATGGCACTCGTTTCGATGCGCGAGCTGCTGGACCATGCGGCAGTCAACGGCTACGGCATTCCGGCTTTTAACGTCAACAACCTCGAGCAGGTGCAAGCCGTCATGGAAGCGGCCAAGGAAACCGGCGCGCCCGTGATCCTGCAGGCCAGCGCCGGCGCGCGCAAATATGCCGGTGAGCCCTTCATCAAGCACCTGATCCAGGCGGCCATCGAGATGTACCCCAACATCCCCCTGGTCATGCACCAGGACCACGGCCAGAACCCCGACGTCTGCCAGGGCGCCATAGACCTCGGCTTTTCGTCGGTGATGATGGACGGCTCGCTCGAAGCCGACGGCAAGACCATCGCCAGCTACGACTACAACGTCGAAGTGACCAAAAAGGTCTCGCAACTGGCCCACAAGTACGGCGTCACCGTCGAAGGCGAACTCGGCTGCCTGGGTTCGCTGGAAACCATGAAGGGCGACAAGGAAGACGGCCACGGCACCGATGCGACCATGACGCGCGAGCAGTTGCTGACCGACCCCGAGCAGGCCGCCGACTTCGTCAAGCGCACGCAGATCGATGCGCTGGCCATCGCCATCGGCACCAGCCACGGCGCCTATAAATTCACCCGCAAGCCCACCGGCGACATCCTGGCGATTGACCGCATCAAGGAAATCCACAAGCGCATTCCCAGCACCCACCTGGTGATGCACGGATCCTCCTCGGTGCCGCAGGAGTTGCTGGCCCTGATCCGTCAGTACGGCGGCAACATGAAGGAAACCTACGGCGTGCCCGTCGAGGAAATCCAGGAAGCCATCAAGCACGGCGTGCGCAAGATCAACATCGACACCGACATCCGCCTGGCCATGACGGCCGCGGTGCGCAAGTTCCTGGCCGAAAACCCCGAAAAATTCGATGCCCGCGAATGGCTCAAGCCCGCGCGCGAAGCCGCCAAGCAGATTTGCAAGCAGCGCTACATCCAGTTCGGCTGCGAAGGCCAGGGAGCCAAGATCAAGGGCGATACCCTGCAGGTCGTGGCCGCCAAATACGCCAAGGGCGAGCTGGCCCAAGTGGTGCATTGAAAATTTCGCCGGCCGCCCGCGCGGATTGGCGATAATTCAAAGCCCGCGGCTCTTGCGAGTCGCGGGCTTTTTACTTTGATTCCTCCTTCCACCATGACCCAAGCACTCCACACCTCCGCCCTGACCTCCCTGCCCCTGCTCGCGCGCGGCAAGGTGCGCGACAACTACGCCGTGGGCAAGGACAGGCTGCTGATGGTGGCCAGCGACAGGCTCAGCGCCTTCGACGTCATCCTCGGCGAGCCGATTCCCGGCAAGGGCGCGCTGCTCACGCAGATGGCGCTGTTCTGGTTCGGCAAGCTGGGCCACATCTGCCCCAACCACCTGACCGGCGAGGCGCCCGAAAGCGTGGTTACGCCGGCCGAAGTGCCGCAGGTGGTGAACCGCTCCATGCTGGTCAAGCGCCTGAAGCCCATCCCGGTCGAGGCCGTGGTGCGCGGCTACCTGGCCGGCAGCGGCTGGAAGGAATATCAAGAGAGCCAGTCCGTCTGCGGCGTGCCGTTGCCCGCGGGCCTGAAGAACGCCGGCAAGCTGCCCGAGCCCATCTTCACGCCGGCGGCCAAGGCCGAAGCCGGCGAGCACGACGAGAACATCAGCTACGAACAGGTGGTCAAGATTGTCGGCCCGGAACTCGCCGCGCAGATCAAAAAGATCAGCATAGAGATCTACAGCACGGCAGCTGCCTTCGCACTGACCAAAGGCATCATCATCGCCGACACCAAATTCGAGTTCGGGCTCGACGAAAATGGCACGCTGACCCTGATGGACGAGGTGCTGACGCCCGACTCCTCGCGCTACTGGCCCATAGAAGGCTATGAAGCCGCCTACGCGGCGGGCCAGAACCCGCCCAGCTACGACAAGCAGTTCGTGCGCGACTGGCTCGAAGCCGTGCGCATCAACGGCAAGCCCTGGGACAAAACCCCACCCTCGCCGCACCTGCCGGCCGATGTGGTCGCCAAGACGGCCGCTAAGTATCAAGAAGCGCTGACTCGCCTCACGGCCTGAAACCCAGAGCCGGTCCAGCACCGCGATGGAATTCCTGCTGGAACTGCTGTTCGAGTTTTTCGGCGAGCTGTTTCTACAGCTTTTGGGCGAGATGTTCGGCGGTGCGTTCAAGGCCGCCTGGTACAAGCTGCGCGGTCGCGACCATGAACTGACGGCGGCGCAGGAAGCCGCATGGTCTGTCATGACCGGCATTGCCGCCGGCATCTTGACTGTTCTGGTCGTGCCCCAGCTGGCGATACGCCTGCATTGGCTGCAAATCCTCAACCTGCTGCTGGCGCCCGTGGTGGCGGGCCTGTTGGTCGAGCGGCTGCGAGCCTGGCGCGAATCGCGCCGCGAATTCAGCCTGGAGGTTGCCGGCTACGCCGCGCTCTTCGGTTTTGCCTTCGCCCTGACCCGCTGGCTGTTCGGCCAGTAGTCCTTGGTTCCCTAGCTCAGCACCACGCTGCTCAAGCGGCGGCGGTAAGTGGCTACGACGGGGTCCTCGGGCGGAATCTGCCCGTCAGCCACCTTGGGTTTGGGCGCTTCCATGATGTCGAGGATGGCGATATAGGTCTTGCGCGCGAGTTCCTCGTTCCAGGCCTTGTCGCGCATCAGGATTTCCAGCAGCTCGTCAAGAGCGTCGGTCCAGCGTTGCTGCACCATCAGCCCGCGCGCCTTGTCGAAACGCGCCTCGAAATCGCGCTTGTTGGCCGTGATCCTGGCGTCCAGGCCGGCAGCGGCACCCGTGCCCTGCGTGGCCACAAAATCCATGGCGTCCATCCAGCGCTTGAGCGAGTCAAAACGCCGCACCACTGTGGTCTGCGCGATCACCGGCGCAAACGCCACCTTGGCATCGTCTTCGCGGCCCATCTGCAGCAGCAGCTTCACGTAGTCGAAGCGCGCGTTGTCATCGGCCGGGTTGGCGGCCACGGCGTGCTGCAGTTTTTCGAGCACGTCGGCCGGGTCCGCGCTTTCTTCCTCGAGCGCCAGTTCGGCTTCCTCGGGCTCGCCGGCCGGCGGCAGGTGCTTGTCGAGGAATTCCTTGACCTTGCCTTCGGGCAGGGCGCCGGCAAAGCCGTCCACCGGCTGGCCGTTCATCATCAGGATGCAGGTCGGGATGCTGCGTATGCCGAAGGCCGCGCCCAGTTGCTGTTCCTGGTCGGAGTCGATTTTCACGAGCTTGAAACGCCCGGCATATTCGGCCTCGACTTTTTCAAGAATCGGGCCCAGCGACTTGCAGGGGCCGCACCAGGGCGCCCAGAAGTCGATCAGCACAGGGGTGGTCATGGAAGCGGCAACGACTTCCGCTTCGAAATTGGCAATGGTGACGTCTATCATGATTCAGTGGAAATGGGGCTGGAACAAGGGGTTTCAACCGCCGCGGCGCGGCTGGCTAGCCCGGGAGCAGGCCCAAACGATAGCATGCGGGCCCCGTTTGCCGCCGCCCACGCGTCCAGCCCTTAAAATCGGGGGTTACGGGCGAACGGCCTGCAAATCCCAAGACCAGAAGGTCCCAATGACGACGACAAACAATCCAGCCGCCCTGGTGGGCGTGGTGATGGGCTCCAGCAGCGACTGGGAGACCATGCAGCACGCGGTGCAGATCCTCACGCAGTTCGGCATCGCGCACGAAGCCCGTGTGGTGTCGGCTCACCGCATGCCCGACGAGTTGTTCGCCTACGCCGAAGCCGCTTCGGGCCGAGGCCTGCAAGCCATCATCGCCGGCGCCGGCGGTGCGGCCCACCTGCCCGGCATGCTGGCCGCCAAGACCACCGTGCCCGTGCTAGGCGTGCCGGTGGCCAGCAAGCACCTGCAAGGCGTCGATTCGTTGCACAGCATCGTGCAGATGCCCAAGGGCATTCCCGTCGCCACCTTCGCCATCGGCAACGCCGGCGCGGCCAATGCGGCCCTGTTTGCGGTCGCCATGCTGGCCCTGCACGACAAGGCGCTGGCCGCCAAACTGCTGGCCTTTCGGGTCGAGCAGACCGCCGCCGCCCACGCCATGACCCTGCCGCCCGCATGAGCCTTCCTTCCGGACTCCCTGTTTTCCCCGGCACTGTTTCCGTCTCCGGCCAGCCCGCCACGCTGGGCGTGATGGGCGGCGGCCAGTTGGGCCGCATGTTTGTGCATGCCGCGCAGCGCCTGGGCTACTTCACCGCCGTGCTGGACCCCGACGCGCAAAGCCCGGCCGGACTGGTGAGCCATCACCACATCCAGACCGGCTATGCCGACGAGCAAGGCCTCAAGCAACTGGCTGCGCTGTGCGCCGCCATCACCACCGAATTCGAAAACGTGCCGGCCGGCGCGCTGCAGGCCTTGGCCGCCAGCCGCCCCGTGGCACCGGGGGCGGCTGCCGTCGCCATCGCGCAGAACCGCATCGAGGAAAAGTCCCATTTCACCGCCAGCGCCGCAGAATCGGGCGCGTTGGCCGGGGTCGGCTGCGCGCCCTATGCGGTCATTGAAACGCAGGCCCAGCTCGAGGCCGCGCCGGCCGGCCTGCTGCCCGGCATATTAAAAACCGCGCGCATGGGCTACGACGGCAAGGGCCAGGTCCGCGTCAGGAACGCGGCCGAACTCGCCACTGCCTGGACGGGCCTCAAGCAGGCGCCCTGCGTGCTCGAAAAAATGCTGCCACTCAAGGCCGAATGCTCGGTCATCGTGGCGCGCGGCTGGGACGGCCGCATCGTGAGCTTTGCGCCGCAGCGCAATGTGCATGTGGACGGCATTCTGGCCGTGACCCAGGCCTATGAGGGCAATATGCCGGCTGCGCTGGCGCAACGCGCATTGGCCGCGACCCATACCATCGCCAACCATGTCGGCTATGTGGGCGTGCTCTGCGTCGAGTTTTTCCTGGTCGACGACGGCAGTCCCGACGGCGCGCTGGTCGTCAATGAAATGGCGCCGCGCCCGCACAACAGCGGCCATTACACGATGGATGCCTGCGATGTTTCGCAGTTCGACCTGCAGGTCCACGCCATGGCCGGCTTGCCGCTGCCGCAGCCGCGCCAGCATTCGCCGGCCATCATGCTCAACCTGCTGGGCGATGTCTGGCTTGATGCCGATGGCCGGGCGCGCACGCCCGATTGGCAGGCCGTGCTGGCCCTGCCGGGCACGCATTTGCACCTTTACGGCAAGACCGAAGCGCGCGCCGGCCGCAAGATGGGCCACCTCAATATCACCGGCACCGATATCGCCGCGGTCAGGGCCACGGCGCGCCAGGCGGCCGCCATCCTGGGGCTACCCGGCCTTGAAGACATCTGATGATTCTGTCCGGCACCGATCCACAGGCCATTGCTGAGGCTGCCCGCCGCATCCAGGCCGGCGAGCTGGTGGGCTTTCCGACCGAAACGGTGTACGGCCTGGGTGCCGACGCGTCCAGCGATCAAGCCGTCGCCGGCATTTTTGCGGCCAAGGGCCGGCCGGCGGACCATCCGCTCATCGTGCATGTGGCCGACGCCGCACATGTGGGGGTTTACGCGAGCAGCGTGCCGCCTTTCGCCGCACGTCTGATGAAAGCCTTCTGGCCCGGACCGCTCACGGTGATCCTGCCGCGAAAGCCCGGCGTGGCCGCGGCTGCGGCCGGCGGCCAGAATTCCATAGGCCTGCGTTGTCCCTCGCACCCGGTGGCGCTGGCTTTCCTGAAAGCCTGCAACACAGGCGTGGCCGGCCCCAGCGCCAACCGCTTCGGCCGCGTCAGCCCCACCACCGCGCAGCATGTGCGGCAGGAGTTCGGTGACGGCCTGTTGGTGCTGGACGGTGGCCCCTGCGATGTCGGCATCGAGTCCAGCATCGTCGACTGTACGCGCGGACGGCCTGTGCTGCTGCGCCCTGGCGTGCTCACGCGCGCGCAGCTGGAAGCCGCCTGCGGCGAAGCCGTGTTGGGCAAGGATGAATTCAAGCGGCAGGCCCTGGACCTTGTGGGTGAAGCGCCGCGCGCCTCCGGCACGCTGGAGGCGCACTACGCCCCCAACGCCAAGCTGCGCCTCATGGATGCCGGGGCCATACAGACGGCGCTGGACCTGTTGGGCGCCGATGCGGCCCACATCGCGGTCTATGCGCGCAGCATCGTGCGCATCAAGTCCGAAAAAGTGCTGTACCGCCGCATGCCCGACGACGCGCTGGCCACCGCGCAGCAGCTGTTTGCCGTGCTGCGCGACTTCGACGCCAAGGGCGTCAAGCTGATCTGGGTGGAAAACCCGCCGCCGGACGCCGAATGGGACGGCGTGCGCGACCGGCTGGGGCGCGCTGCCGCGAGTTGAGGCTTACCCTCCCGCGAGCCTCCGAGGTATAAACGAGGCTCCGCCAACAGCGTCGACTGCTGCGCAGGATGAACGCGCTGTGCCGAAACGCGTTTCAGTCAACGTCTACATGGGATGCATATTTTGGAACACTCCGTGTCACAACACCCCTTGGGCAGCGCGCCAGCGAGTGCTTCGCATGCAAGCCCCTGGCTAAAGCTCTGGCGCATGACGGCCTTGGCGATGATCATCATCGCGGTGGTCTTCATCAGCGTTGTGCCCCAGGTGTCCAATGACTTCTGGCTGCAGGCAAAGGTGGGAGAGCTCATCGCCAGGGACCACACCATCCCGAAAACCATCCTGTTTCCTTTCACGGAGATACGCGACGCTCGTTTCAACGCGCACGAATGGCTGCCCTCCTTGATGTTTTACTGGCTCATCGGCCTGGTTGGTGAAGATGGGCTCCCCTTGGTCATGGGCGCCGCGGGCGTCGCACTGTTCTGTCTCATGGCCTGGTTGGCCTACAGGCGAAGTGAAAGAAATCTGCCGCTTGCCCTGCTGTTGGGGCTTCTGGCTGTTGGCATAGAGAATCAGCGCCATTTCCTTCGCCCTGAGCTTGTTTCGCTGTTTCTTCTTGGTTTTTACTGGCTCCTGCTGGAAGCTTGCCGGCGAAGGCCGCAGGTGCTCGCTTGGGCGGGTGCATTGCTGGTGGTGGTTCTCTGGGCCAATACCCACGGCTCTTTTATCCTGGCTCCCGTCATCGCGGCCATCTACGCTGTGGGCTTGTGGCTGGATGGGCTTCGTTCCGGTACCGCGGGGGATTTGCGCCAAAAGCAGTTGCCCAAGGCCTTTGCCGTCTTTTCCATCGCCGCCCTGGCCGCGTGCGTGGTCAACCCTTTCGGTGTGGAACTCCTGCAGTTTGTCGTGAGCTTCGGCGGCGATACGGACAAAATCATCATCAATGAGTGGATGCCGACTTTCAGCCCGGGTTGGTACCAAATCCCCGCAGTCTGGATGGGGCTTGGCTGCGCTGCCCTCACCGGCACGGTGATGCTGCTTCGATGGCGCAATCTCAGTGCCGTAGACACTTTGCTGTACCTGATGTTTTTGGTCCTGGCGCTGAAAACCGTTCGCTTTCTCGTTTACCAGGGCATGGTCGCGGCATTTGTACTTTCGGCGCTGGCGACTGCGGGGCAGCAGGGCGCAAAGAAACAAATCCGGATCTATGCGGCCAGCACTTTCGCGGCGGCTCTTGTGCTGGGGCTGGCTTCGCAGTTTGGCAATGCTTTTGGTGCCTTTCCGCATTCGGCGCTGGGAATCAGCCCGAGCTACACCAGCTTCATGGTCAAAAAATTGAACGCTCCTGATTTGCAGGGCAATGTGATCAATTCATATGAGCTTGGAGCGGAGCTGGTCTATCGGGCCTATCCACGGCTTCGCCCTTCTATCGATTCAAGAATTGATTCATACGGAGGCGCGTACACGTGGCTGAATGGCCGCCTGTTTCAGGATGACGCACTGCTGACTGACTACGTGAAAAAATACGATGTGCGCTACATGTTACTGAGCCATCGGGATTTCCGGTCCGTTGAAAAATTGGCAAGCTGGACCAGTGGGCGCTGGACCATCCGGGCCATGGACCAACGGGCTGTATTGCTGCAAAGAAGCGACCTGCCTCCCGCGCCTTGATCCAGCGAGGGCCATGGCGCGATCCCATAATATTGACGTCAAGGGACATCGATGTTTTCCATCCTCCTCACCATCTGGTTTCTCCACGTTGCGGCCATGATGAGCCCCGGCGCCAATGTGCTGCTGGTGTCACAACTCGCGGCGAGTGATCGGGCGCGCAGCGCGGTGTTTGCGGCCCTGGGTGTGACGACCGGGGCCGCCATCTGGGCGCTTTGCGCGGTGCTGGGCGTCAATGCGATCTTTCAAGTCTTTCCGGGGCTGCGCCTGGCGCTTCAGGTGGCCGGCGGCCTGTACCTGCTTTATGTGGCGAGCCGGCTCTGGCGTTCCGGCGGCGTGGCGCTGGGCAATACCGGCCCCACGGTGTCCTCACCGGCGGCTTTCCGGCTTGGCTTTCTGACCAATATCACCAATCCCAAGTCGGCGCTGTTTTTCGGCAGCGTGTTTGCCGCATCGTTTCCGGCTTCGCCCAGCCCGGCTTTGCAGGCCGCGGCGGTGACCATGATCGTGCTCAACGCGCTGTGCTGGCATACCTTGTTGGCTTACCTGTTCTCGCGAGAGCGGGTGCGGCTGGCCTATGCCCGTACGCGTGGAGCGGCCAACCGTATCGCTTCGGTGGCTGTGGGCGCATTGGGCCTTGGGCTGTTGGCGGCTTCCTTGCGCGAGGCGCGCTCCTAGACTCTGCTTTTTAAGGCAGCGCGAACTGCCCCTCGGGCTCCGGTTCGTCCGGCCCGGCCCGCGTTTCCTCGTCGAGCCATTGCATATAGGCCGCGGAACCCGCGGTGATCGCTATCTGCACAATCTCCGGCGTCTCGTAGCTGTGGTGCGCACTGATGAAGCGCTCCAGCGCCGCGTAGCGTGCCTGCGGCGTTTTGACCGACAGGCGAAATTCGTTTTCGTTGCAAAGCCTGCCCTGCCAACGGTAAACGCTCTGGATGGGCTGGATCTGCACGCAGGCACCCAATCGGGCTTCGACAATGCCTTGGGCCAGGTTTTGTGCCTCTTGCTCCGTGGCGGTGGTGGTCAGCACCAGGCAATACACCTGCTTGCTGGTGGGGGGATGGCTGCTTGCTTGCATGGTGAGGCTCCGGTTCGACCTGCCGCCCCGGACAGGGTGGCTGCCCAAATTTCAGGCATTGTGGCGCAGGCCGCGCCAGATGGGGTTTTGGCCCTCAAGCCGCGGGGTCATCAACAGCCTTGTCCACACCCCTCAGGGATAACTTGCCTGCCCCGGGGCCGGAAAACTCCCTAGCGGGCTGCTTCTTTGACGGCCCATTCCAGCAGCGCGTCCAGCGCCGGGCGCGCCGCGCCGGCGTTCGGGTGGTTGATGAGCCCTACCACGATATATCGCGTGCCGCTGTGGCCGTTGGCGTAGCCCGCTATCGCGCTCACGTCGCGCAGCGAACCGGTCTTCAGGAAGGCCAGCCCCGCCACGCTTTTACCGCGCTCTCGCAGCGTGCCGTCCACACCCGCCACGGGCAGCGAATCGGCAAAATCCGCGGCCAGCGGGCTTCTGGCGGCATGCAGCAGCAGGGCCGACAGGCCCGCCGCCGTCACACGCTCCTGGCGGCTCAGGCCAGAGCCGTTGTCCATCAAGGGCGGCGCCGTGCCCGGCAGGTTTTTTTTCCACCAGGCGGCCAGCGCGGCGTGGGCCGATTCGAGCGTGCCGGCTTTGGGCTGGCCCAGGCCGGCATGCAGGCCCAGCGTCAAAAAGACGTGCTGGGCCATCACGTTGTTCGAATATTTGTTGATGTCACGCACCACTTCCAGCAGCGGCGGCGAGGGGTGCTCAAACCGTATCGAGGCTTTTTCGCCCGAGAGCGTGCCGGTGCTGCGCAGCATGGCCAGTTCCTGCGGCGTCGCGTCGCGCGCCGTGCCGGTCAGCAGGCCGCCCAGTTGCCTCCACGAGCCCTCGATGGCGCGCGCGGCAAAGCTGGCCGGGTCGGCATAGGCGCTGGGCCAGATTTTTTCGCCGCAGGCCGACGAATAGGTGCCGAGGAATTCGATATTGACCGGATTCTCGACGCTGGCGCGCAGCTCGCTGCGCCAGTCTCCGCAGCGCGCCACGCGCACCAGGGGCACGCTGGCGCCCACCTGCACGCCCGCCAGCGGCGGCTCGTAGCGCACCAGCGCGCGGCCGCTGGGCAGGTCCGGCGTGAAAGTCATCACAATGGATTTGAAGTTGATGAGAAGCGCATCGGGCCGCGCGTTGTAGGGCCGCAGCGGTTCGCCGTCGAACTCGCCTGGGTCGGTGGCGGGCACGCTGAAGGCGCTGCGGTCCAGCACGATGTCGCCGCGAATCACCCGCGCGCCGCCGGCCTGCACCTGGGCCAGCAGGGCCTGCAGGCGCTCCACGACGAGTTTGGGGTCTCCCCCGCCCTGCACCACCAGGTTGCCGTTAAGCAGGCCGCCCGAGGTGCTGCCGTCCAGTATCACCCTGGTCTTCCAGGTGAAATCGCGGCCCAGCGCATCGAGCGCCGAGTAGGTGGTGACCAGCTTCATGACCGAAGCCGGGTTCATCGGCGTGTCTATGCGCCAGCTCAGGCGCGGCACCGGCTTGCCGCTGGCCGCTTCGACCACCAACATGGACACCGCGTCGCGCGGCACCTTGGCGCGCGCCAGGGCTTTTTCAATTGGCGCGGGCAGGCGCGGGGCTTGCGCCAGGGCGGTATGGGGAATGCAGGGCAGGGCGGCGATCAGCGCGGCGGCCAGCAGGCCCCGCGCAACAGCATACGGTGCGCGCGGCGGGTCTTGGGTCATGCGGAGATTATCGCGGCAGCGTGCCGGCCGTTGGCGGGGATAATCGGGTACACATACCCGCCAGCTCCTTGATTCAAGCGCTGCCGGCCCTGATAGACCTGACCGACCGCATGCCCCAATTCCTCAAATTCCTCGCCTTTGACACCAGCACCGACCGCATGTCGGTGGCCGTGACGGACGGCGCGCGGATCTGGCAGCACAGCGGGCCCGGCGGCGCGCAGGCCTCGACCACGCTGATCCCGGCCGTCCTCGCGCTGCTGGCCGAGGCCGGGCTGGCGCTGGGCGAGCTGGACGCCATCGCCTTCGGGCGCGGCCCAGGCTCGTTTACCGGCCTGCGCACCGCCTGCGCCGTGGCCCAGGGCTTGGCCATGGGGGCAAGGGACGGCACCGGCATGCCGGTGCTGCCCATAGACACGCTGATGGCGGTGGCCGAGGAGGCGCGTTCGCGGCAGCCCGGCGCCAAGCCGTCCACCGTCACGGCGCTGCTCGACGCGCGCATGGACGAGATGTATGTGCAAAGCTTTGAATTCAGCAATGGCCAGTGCCGCGCGCTGGGCGAATGCGAGCTGCTGCGGCCCGAGGACTTTGTGCCCGATGCGGCGGCCGGGCTGCTGGCCGGCAATGTGTTTGCCGTCTATGCCGGGCGCCTGCCAGCCGCCATGCCGGCGCAGGCCGAGGCCCTGCCCACAGCCGCCGCCTTGCTGCGCCTGGCGCCCATGCTGGCCGCCGCCGGGCACTGCGTGAGCGCCGAGCTTGCCCTGCCGCTTTACGTTCGCGATAAAGTAGCGCTCACCACCGAGGAGCGCGAGCGGGTCAGGGCCGCCAAGCTCCTTGCTGAGATCCCGCCCCTTTCACCATGAACGCCATCCTCAAGCCCCTGGAAGCCCAGTTCGAAGCCATGACGCCCGCCTGGCTGGATGCGGTGCTGCGGGTGGAGCAAAGCGCCTACAGCCAGCCCTGGACCAAGGGCAACTTCCTCGACTCACTCAATGCCGGCTACCAGGCGCAGCTGTTGACCGCCGGCAACGCCCCCGATTCCCAACTGCTGGGCTACTTCGTGGCCATGAAGGGTGTGGACGAGGTGCACCTGCTCAACATCACCGTCGCGCCCGAACACCAGCGCCAGGGCTGGGCCCGCATCATGCTCGACGGGCTGGCGATCTGGTCGCGCGCCCAGGGCGCGCAGTGGCTGTGGCTGGAAGTGCGTGTGAGCAATGCGCGCGCCAAGGCGGTGTATGAGTGCTATGGCTTTCGCCATGTCGGCACGCGCCGCAACTACTACCCGGCCGGCGCCTCCGCGCGCGAAGATGCCGTGGTCATGAGCCTGGCCCTATGAGCCTGGACCTCGACAAACGGCATCGCGCCATGCTGCGCGAGATGGGTGTGCGCGTGTGGCTGCCGCAGGCTGCGCCCGCGGCCGAAGCGATGATGGACGCGGCTGTTGCCCGCGCCGGCGCAGCGGCAAGCCCCGTTGCGGACCTGCCGCAAGCCACGCCAGCGGCTACCCCCGTGGTGCGCGAAGCGCCGCCGCCGGCGCGCACCCCGCCCCCTCGCGCGCCGGTGGCTGCTCCGATCGCCGAAGCGCGTGAAGCCGCCGCACCCAATATCTCAGGCGCCTGGAGCATGGGCACGGCCCAGGCTTTGTATGCCGAGGCCGCCCATGCCGAAGGCGCGCGCTGGCTGGTGCTGGCTGAAACGCCGGCGGCCGCGCTGCAGCGCGAACCCTTCAACCCTTTCGAGGGCGACGCCGGCAAGCTGCTTGACAACATGTTGCGCGCCGCCCGTCTGCACAAGGCCGGCGTGGTGCTGCTTGCGCCGCTGGTGCGCGGCGCTGCGGCCGGCGTGGGCGCCGCCCCGCCCGAGGCGCTGCCGGCCCTGCTGGCCAGCGCGCAGCCCGACATCGTGCTGGTCATGGGCCGGCTGGCCGCGCAGGCCTTGCTGCAATCGAGTGAGCCCTTCGGCAGGCTGCGCGGCCAGGTGCATGCCCTGCACGGCGCCCAGGCGGTGGTGACTTATGACGCCACCTATTTGCTGCGCAACCCCTCCGACAAGGCCAAGGCCTGGGACGACCTGTGCCTGGCGATGGGCCGGGTTGCCGCCTGATTCCTCTTTCAGCCTTTTTCAGCGAGCGGACGGCTGGGCGCCAGCACCGAGGCGATCGCCACCGCCATCAGCAGCACCGCGGCCCAGTCCTGCCAGTGCAGCACCTCACCCAGGCCCAGTGCGCCCGAAAACACGCCCAGGATGGGAATCATCATCACGCTCAGCGTTGAGGCCACGGGCGGCAGCGCGCGCGCCAGTGTGAACCAGGCTGCGTGGGCAAAACCGAAGATCAGTACCGCGTTGTAGACAATCGCCGCCCAGGCCGTGGGTGAAGGCGCTTTCCACTGCGGCAGCTCGAACACCATGCCCAGCCCGCTCATCACCACGGCCGTCATCACCGTCATCCAGAACGAGATCGTCAAGGTCGCGGCCTGTATCGTGGTCTTGCGCAGCAGCTGCGTGCCCAGCGCCCATACGGCCGCCGCCACCAGCGCGCACAGCACGGCCAGCGGCCGGCCCGTCAGGTTGGTCAACTCATACCAGAGCAGCAGGGCCACGCCCAGCGCCGCGGCAGCCACCCCCAGCCAGTTGCGCGGTTTGAGCTTGGCGCCGAAAAACCAGGCGCCCAGCAGCGCCGAGAAAATCGGCATGGTGTAGCCCAGGATGGCGGCGCGCCCGCTGCTCAGGTTTTTCACCGCCAGGATGATGAGCGCATGCCAGACAAACATGTTCGCCGCCGCCAGCCAGAACAGCTCGCGCCATTTGTCGCGCGGCACAAAAAACGGCACCTTGAGCAGCACCATCGCCAGGCCCAGCACCGGAATGCCCAGCCAGATCGAGATTGCGCGAAAGGTCAGCGGCGGGTAGTCCGCGACGCCCATTTTCATCACCGGCCAGTTCAGGCCCCAGACCAGGGTGAGCAGGACCAGGAGGACGAGTTGGCGGCGGGAGAGTTGCATGAAGTTATTGTGCCCCCACGCTCCGCCGCTACGCGGGTCGCTGCCCCCGAGGGGCCGCCCGCCTGCGGCCCGGCAAAGCCGGTTCCGCGGCTCATGCTGGGCTAAGAGCTAAGGCTCTATTTACAATGGGGGATGACTTTTCTTGACATGCTGGGCGCCGCGGAACGCCAAAACAACTCCATGCTCTGCGTCGGCCTGGACCCGGAGCCGACCAAATTTCCCGGCAAGCTCAAGGGCGACGCCAACAAGATTTACGATTTCTGCGCCGCGATCGTCGACGCCACCGCCGACCTGGTGATCTCCTTCAAGCCGCAAATCGCGTATTTCGCGGCCCACCGCGCCGAAGGCCAGCTCGAACGCCTGATGGAACACATGCGCCGCGTCGCGCCCCAGGTGCCCATCATCCTGGACGCCAAGCGCGGCGACATAGGCTCCACCGCCGAGCAGTACGCCAAGGAAGCGTTCGAACGCTATGGCGCTGACGCGGTGACGCTCTCGCCCTTTATGGGCTTTGACTCCGTCGCGCCCTATCTGAAGTACCAGGGCAAGGGCGCGTTTTTGCTGTGCCGCACTTCCAACCCCGGCGGCGACGATTTGCAGAACCAGCGCTTCGCCTCCATCGAAGGCCAGCCGCTGCTGTACGAACACGTGGCGCGCCTGGCGCAAGGGCCCTGGAACCTCAACGGCCAGTTGGGCCTGGTGGTGGGTGCGACCTACCCGGCCGAGATTGAGCGTGTGCGCACCGTGGCGCCCACCTTGCCCTTGCTGATTCCCGGCGTGGGCGCACAGGGCGGCGATGCCGTCGCCACCGTCAAGGCCGGATGGCGTGCCGGTGCGCCCATCATTGTCAATTCCTCGCGCGCGATTTTGTACGCGTCGTCGGGAGATGATTTTGCCGACGCCGCGCGGCGGGAAGCGGTGAAGACGCGTGATGTGCTGGAGGCGGCCCGGGCGGAGGCTTCAAAGTAGGTTGTTTGTGGCTATTGGCCGGTTCGCGCCCTGCTGCGGGCGCACTCACAGGACAAGCTCTTAGCGAAACCCGTATAACCCCGCCGGGTTGTCCACCAGGATCTTCCGCCTCACCTCATCGCTTGAAACCCATGAAAACAGCAAGTCATAGAGGTCGACCTCGGAGGGCGGCGGGTTGCGCCCCGGGTGCGGCCAGTTGCTCGCCCAGAGACAACGTTCCGGAAACTTCTCGGCCAAGGTGCGCGCGATCAGGCTCACGTCGTCATAGCCGGGCGCACCCACTTTGGAGGTTTCGTAGGGCGCCGACAACTTGATCCACACCTTGCCGGTGTCCAGCACGCGCAGCAGCGACTGGAAGGCGGGATGCTCGGGCTTGACGGGTTCGAGGAACTTGCCGTTGTGGTCAATCACCAGCTTGCAGGGCAGGCGCTTGAGCACTTCTTCATGCTCAGGGAAATTGCGGCCGTCGAGTTGCAGATTGACCATCCAGTCCATCGCCGCCATGCGCGCGGCCATGGGCTCCAGTGACGCCCACGGCAGCACCGGGTTGATCATCATGTAACGCACGCCGCAAATGCCCCCGTCGTGCAGGCGGCGCAGCTCGGCATCCGTCACCTCGGGCGCCACCAGCGCGATGCCGCGGCCCGACTCGCCGAGCTGGGCCACGGCATCCAGCGTGCAGCTGTTGTCAAAGCCGTAGGCCGAGGGCTGGACAATGACCGCGCGGCTCAAGCCCAGGGCTTTTTGCACTTCGCGATATGTGGACACCGGCAGATGCGGCGGCACCCAGGCCACATTGGGCACCATGGGGTATTTGTCTTCGTAGATGTGCACATGGCAGTCGCAGGCGCCGGCATAGGTTTTGTTCTGGGTGGCTTGCATGAAGGAAAGGGCTTTCGAAGAAAACGGGAAGTGAGGGTGGGCGGCATTCAGGCCGGCTGCGGCGCTTGCGTGGCCTGTTGCCAGCGGTGGGCCTGCGCCGCGTTCACCGCGCCCTGGGGCGCGCGCCCCTGCAGCAGTTCGGCCACCTGGGCCACGGTTTCCATCGCCTGGTGCTCCACCGCGGGCGGCGTGAGGCCGCCGATGTGCGGCGAGGCAATCACGCGCGGGTGCGCGGCCACGCGCGGCGAAGGCATCTGGTCGGGCGCGCGGCCCACGTCGACCGCGCAGCCGGCAATCGTGCCGGCGTCCAGCGCGGCGATCAAGGCCTCGTCATCGACGAGGTTGCCGCGTGAGGCATTGATAAAAAACGCGCCGGGTTTCATGGCCGCGAAGGTGGTGGCGTTCATCAAATTCTCGGTCGCTTCGGTCGCGGCGGCCAGGCAGACCACGTAGTCGGAGCGCTGCAGCAAGGGCAGCAGTTCGACCTGCTCGAGTTCCTTGCGGCCTGTCGGCGTATAGGGGTCGTGCACCACGATGCGCATGCCGAGCGCCAGCGCCAGGTCGCAGAGGTAACGGCTGATCTGCCCATAACCGATCACCCCCAGCGTGGCGCCGCGCAGCTCGCGGCCCATGGCCGGCACTACGGGCCGGCCCGCGTGGTAGTCGGCCGTGGTGGCGCTGATGTGGCGGCTTAAATCAATCATCACGCCGATGATCCATTCGCTGACCGAGGGGATAAAACCTGCGCTGGCCTGGGTGACCAGCACGCCGTGGCGGCTGGCGGCCGGCACGTCGATGTTGCGGATGTCGATGGCGCAGCGCACAAAGGCCAGCAGGCGCGGCAGCGCGGCAAACAGCGCCTCGTCGCCTACCGTCTGGCGGTAGGAAATGATGACCTCGCAGCCGGCGGCCAGCGCGGCCAGTTCGCTGGAGGAGAGGTCGGTGTCGCCCGGGTTGAAGCGCACCTCGGCGACGGCCTGCAGCGCGGCGATCGCGCGGTCGCCGAAGTAGTGCCCGAGCTTGCTCTGGGGGTGGCTGACAAAAACCGTTGTCATTCAAAAACCTTGTGTTCAGTGCGTGCCGAAAATCAGCGTTCACGGGCCTGGTATCTCGCGGCCGAGTCGCGCGCCACCAGCGTGGGCTGGAAGATGTATTCCCGGGTCTCTATGGAAGGGTCGGCCAGCCGGCTCATCACGCGTTCGACCATGACCTGCGCCATCTCGGGCACCGGCAGGCGCACACTGGTCATGGCCGGATGCATCAGGGTGGAGAGGAACACGTTGTCGATGCCGATCACCGACACGTCTTCGGGCACGGCCAGGCCCGCGTCGCGAAAGCCCGCCATCAGGCCGAAAGCCATCAGGTCGTTGACGCCTATCACGCCGGTGGGCCGCTCGGGCAGTTTGGCCAGCAGGCCGGCCTGGGCGCGGCCGACTTCGCTCATCATCGAGTCCCCGTACTCGTCGACCGGCGTGCCTTCGACCACGTGGGCGCTGCCTTCCAGCCCCGCGCTTTTCGCGGCCGACAGGAAGCCGGCGATTTTTTCGTTACGGCTCATGGTGCGGCCGGCCGGTGTGACGAACGCCAGGCGGCGGTGGCCCAGGTCTATCAGGTGCTGCGTGGCGATGCGCGCAGACTCGAAGCTGTCCACCGTGACGTGGTCGACGATGGAGCGCCTATTCGGCGTGGCGCGCCTGTCGTAGCTCACCATCACCATGCCGCGTTCGGCCGCGGCCTCCACGTGCTGCTCGTCGATCAGCGAGGAGATGATGATCACGCCGCGCACGCCGTGGGCCAGCAGGTCGTCGAAGAAGCGCGTCTCCTTGTCCCTGTCGCGGTAGGTGTTGCCAATCATGATGCGAAAGCCGTAGCGCTCTTGCGCCAGGGTTTCGATCTCGCGCGCGATGAAGCCGTACATGGGGTTGGCCATGGACGGCACCAGCAGGCCTATCAGCGGCGTGTAGCCGGTTTTGAGCTGGCGCGCCGTGGAGTTGGGCCGGTACTTGAGCTCGGCGATCGCGGCTTCCACGCGCGCCAGCGTCTCGGCGGCCATGCGGTTGGCACGGCCGTTGAGCACGTTGGACACGGTGCTGGTGGAAACCCCGGCCAGGCTGGCGACATCTCGGATCTTGCTCACGGCGTTTGTCTTTTCATCAAGGAGTTGAAGGCGGTCACAGCCCCATGCGAGTAGGGAGCCACAAGGAGAATTGCGGCACCAGCACCAGCAGGATAAGCGTGACGAACAGCACCGCCAGGTATTTCATCATGGGCCGGGCCACGTCCTTGACGTGCGTGCCGGTGATGGCGCAGGTGGCGAACAAGCCCAACCCGACCGGCGGCGCGAACAAGCCCAATCCCATGGCAATCACCATGACGGTCCCAAAATGTAATGGATTGACGCCCAGCTGGGAGGCAATCGGCGTCAGCAGGGGGCCGAAAATGATCAGCGCGGGCGCGCCTTCCAGCACCGCGCCGAAGACGATCATGATGAGCACCGAGAGAATCACGAACATGGTGCTGCCGTAGGTGTGCGCAAAACCTATCATGAAGGTCGACAGGTATTGCGGGATCTGCTGTATGGTCAGCGCAAACGACACGCTGGACGCCGCCGCCACGATAAAGAGGATGCCGCCGGCCATGGAGGCAGAGCGCACAAAGAGCTGCGCAACCGACCTGACCGTGAGCTCGCGAAACGCCATCCAGCCCACCACCAACGCATAGACCACCGCGAAAGCCGAGACCTCGGTGGAGGTCGCCACGCCCGAGGTCACACCCTTGCCTATCATGGCCACCATCACCAGCGCCACCATGGCGCCGCCCAGCAGGCGCAGCATCGGCGTGCGCACGTCAAAGGCTTCGTCTGGGTTGATGCGCGTGCCCACGTAAATCGTCACCGCCGCCAGCGACAGCGCCAGCACCGCGGCTGGCACCAGCCCGGCCATGAAGAGGCCGGCAATCGAGATGTTGGCGACAAACCCCATGATGATCATGTTGATGCAGGGCGGAATCGTCTCGGCCATCACGGCCGTGCAGGCCAGCAGGCCCGCGGTTTCGTTCGGGTCCTGCTTGGTCTTGCGCACCGCCGGCATGATGATGCCGCCCACCGCCGCGATGTCGGCCAGCTTGGAGCCCGACACGCCCGAGAAGAAGGCGGTCGCTGTGATGGTGATCAGCCCCAGCCCGCCACGCACCCGGCCGAACATGCGCAGCAGCAGCTCGATGAGGCGCGAAGACATGCCGTTGGACTCCATCAGCAGCCCGGCCAACACAAAGAAGGGAATTGCCAGCAGCACATAGTGGTCGGTGCCCGCCATCACCTGCTGTGAATACACCAGCATGGGCAGGGAAGGGTCGGCCATGAAGAACACCAGTGAGGACAGGCCCAGCACAAAGGCAATCGGCACGCCCAGCAGCAGCCCTCCCAGGAAGCCGGCGGTCAGCAGCATCCAGGGCTTGATGGCCAGGCCGGGCAGCAGCATGTTCCAGCCCACCACCGCCGCCACCATGGCGATGCCGATTCCCAGTGTGGACCAGACCACGCGCGAAGGCCCATTGACTGCGTTGGCGATGCCGAACAGGGTCATGAACAGGCTGCCGATCACGACGGGGAAGGTATAGATCCATTGCGGCAGGCCTATGGGCGTGGTGCTGGACCAGGAGTCCACCAGCAGGCCGACCGACGAGACGAAGAGGCAAGCCGAAACCCCCACGATGATCCAGCTCGCGAACTGGATCAGCGCCGGCTGCCAGCGCGCGGGCAGGAGGCCGCGGAAGATGTCCACGCCCACGTGCTGGCTGCGCGCCAGAACGGTCGCCGCGCCGAAAAATACCAGCACGATCATCAGTGCCCGCGCCACCTCCTCGGCCCAGTCGAAGGGCTCGTGCAGAAAGTAGCGGAACACCACCGACGCAAACACCACCAGCACGTCGACGGCCAGCACCGCGCCCGCGACGTACTCGGTCATGCGCATCAGCCAGGCCAGCCAGCGACCGGGCGAATGGCCGACGCTGAAACCGGGGGCGGACGCGTGCGCCGGGTTGTGCGTGACGGCCTCGGGTACCACCGCGGGCAGGGCCGCCGACAGACTGGCTTCCATGCTCAGCCCCGCGCCGCGCTGATGGCCGTGAACAGCGGCGCGGTTTCAGGGTATTGCTTGGCAAAGCCGGCCCAGAGTTTGGTTTCCATTTCCTTGCGCACCTGGTCGCGCTCGGTTTTGGCCATGGGCGTGAAAGTGATGCCGAGTTTCTTCAAGTCTTCTATGCCCTGCAGGCCTTTTTCGGTGCCGGTCTTGCGCAGCTGCACCGTCGAATCGGCGGCGGCCTTCATGAAGGCCGGGCGCAGTTCGGCCGGGATCCGCTCTACGCCGCGTTTGCCCATGATGCACACCATGGGGCTGAACAGGTGCTCGGTCATCCAGCAGTGCTTGACCACCTCGTTGAGCTTGCTGGCCAGCACCGTGCCCGAATCGTGTTCAAAGCCGTCGACCACGCCGGTCTGCGCGGCCATGTAGAGCTCGCCGAAGGAAATCGGCGTGGGGATGGCGCCCATGATCTTGAAGGTCTCGATAAAGGCCGGCGTCGGCAGCACGCGCAGCTTGACGTTCTTGATGTCGGCCAGCGACTTGACCGGCTGCTTGGTGTAGACGTTGCGGGCGCCGTAGTGTGCGCTCCAGGTGATGACCTGGCAGCCGGTGCTTTTCTGCAGCATCTCGTTGAGTTTGGCGCCCACGCCGCTGTCCAGCGCCTTGGCCACGTGCTCGTAGCTGTCGAACAGGTAACCCAGGTCCAGCATGCCGAGCTGCGGCGTCACCGTGGCCCAGATGGACGAGCCGGTCAGCATCATGTCGATGGAGCCGACCTTGACCTGCTGCACCACGTCGCTCTCCTTGCCGAGCTGGTTGTTGGGAAAGTAGTCGATGCGTATCTTGTCGCCCACAGCCTTCTTGAGGTTGGCCTCCATGAGCTGCTGCCAGGCGAAGTGGGAGGAATTGAGGTCGGGCAGGTGCGCGGACGACAGTCGCAGTGCGACGGTGGACTGGGCCCTGGCCAAGCCGGAAAACCCCGCCGCCATGGCAACGGAGGCGGCGGAGGCGGCAGAAGTGGCCTGGACAAAGCGGCGGCGTGAAAGTGAACTCATTTTTTGTCTCCTGATGGTGTTTTGCGGTGCGCTGGGGAATCTCGGCGTTCTTTGTAGAACGATTTACTGTATCGTTACACTAAATCAACCGTCAAGCTGGACGAGCGCGGTTTTGCTAGGTGTTTTCCTCCGTAAATCGGTGTTTGGGGCCGGTTTTGCCATCAGCGGCAAAAGCGCGATGAAATCCGGGGAGACAGACCCGACGCCCCTTTTTGGTTCGCTCGGCAATCGCGGAAAACCCGGGTCTTGACGCGAGCGGGCAGCGGCGCAGAATGCATCAGCTGCCGAGCTTGTATGTACAAGTTACGGGCGGCAACAAGCGGGGTGTATGGGCACGGTTCGTGCTCTCCTCCTAAGCCTCCCAGGCCCAGGGCGCAGCCGCCATAAGCGGCGCGGCGCATTCTTTTTGAACCGTCCAACAGAAGGAAACCATCTTGAACCACATGCTCCCCCTCATCAGCCGGCGCGTGCTTTGCGCCACGGCCGCGGCCGCCATGCTGGCCTGCGGTGCCGGCGCCGCGCTGGCCGCCACGCCCAAGGACACGCTGGTGCTGGCCTTCGGCTTTGACGACATCATCACCATGGACCCGGCCGAGGCCTTCGAGCTGTCCGCCGGTGAGATCATGGGCAACACCTACGACCGCCTGCTGCGCCTGGACATCAACGACCCTTCCAAGCTGGTGGGCGACGTGGCCAAGTCCTGGAACGTCTCGGCCGACGGCAAGACCTATACCTTCGAGATCAAGCCCGGCCTCAAATTCGCCTCGGGCAATCCGCTGACGGCTGAAGAGGTGGCTTACTCGCTGCAGCGCGCTGTGATGCTGGACAAATCCCCGGCCTTCATCCTGACGCAGTTCGGTTTTTCCAAGACCAACGTCAAGGACAAGATCAAGGCCACCAGTCCGACCGTGCTGACCATGGAGACCGACAAAGCCTACGCACCGACCTTTGTCTTCAACTGCCTGACGGCCAATGTGGCCGGCATCGTAGACATGAAGCTGGTGCAGTCCAAGGAGGTCAACGGCGACTGGGGCTATGCCTGGCTCAAGACCAACTACGCAGGCTCCGGCCCGCTCAAGCTGCGCGAATGGCGCGCCAATGAAATCGTGGCGCTGGAGCGCAACGACAACTACTACGGCACCAAGTCCAAACTCGCGCGGGTGATCTATCGCCACGTGAAGGAATCGGCCACGCAGCGCCTGCTGCTGGAAAAAGGCGATATCGATATCGCGCGCAACCTGAGCCCGCAGGACATCGCGGCGCTCTCGGCCAACAAGGACGTGAAGCTCACTTCCACGCCCAAGGGCACGGTCTACTACATCAGCCTGAACCAGAAGAACCCCAACCTGGCCAAGCCCGAAGTGCGCGAAGCCATGAAATACCTGGTCGATTACGGCGCCATCGGCGACACGCTGGTCAAGAACATCGGCGTGATCAACCAGAACTTCCTGCCGCAGGGCCTACTGGGCGCCAGCACCGAAAAGCCCTATAAGCTCGACGTGGCCAAGGCCAAACAATTGCTGGCCAAGGCCGGCCTGCCCAACGGCTTCAAGGTGACCATAGACATGCGCACCATACAGCCGGTGCAGGGCATTACCGAAGCCTTCCAGCAGACGGCCAAGCAGGCCGGCATCGACATCGAGATCATTCCCGGCGACGGCAAGCAGACGCTGACCAAGTACCGCGCTCGCACCCACGACATGTACATTGGCCAGTGGGGTGCCGACTACTGGGATCCGCATTCGAACGCCGACACCTTCACACGCAATCCCGACAATTCCGACGACGCCAAGTCCAAGCCCCTGGCCTGGCGCAACGCCTGGGCGATTCCCGAGCTGACCAAGCAGTCGGACGCCGCCGTGCTGGAGCGCGACGCCGGCAAGCGCAAGAAGATGTACGAGGAACTGCAGGCCGAGTTCCGCAAGACCAGCCCCTTCATCATGCTGTACCAGCAGACCGAGGTGGCGGCCTACCGCAGCAATGTGGACGGCCTGAAGCTGGGCCCGACCTTCGACAGCAACTACGTGTTCAACGTGTCCAAGCGCTGACAGCTCCACGACTTTGGCCATCCCCGACCCCACGGCCGCCGGCGTCGCACCGCTCAGTGCGGTGACCACACGCACGGCGGGCCAGCGCCTCACGCCGCACGCCAAAAGCTTTGGCAACTTCCTGGTGGTGATCCTGCTCACCTACCTGGGCCTGCTCGCGGTGACGTTTTTCATAGGCCGGGTGATCCCCATAGACCCGGTGCTAGCCATTGTGGGCGACCGCGCGCCGGCCCATGTGATCGCGCGCGCGCGCGAAGAGCTGGGCCTGGACAAACCGATCTACCAGCAGTTCTACATCTACCTGGGCAAGGTGCTCAAGGGCGACTTCGGCACCTCGGTGCTGACAGCCAACCCGGTGATGACGGACATCAAGCGCGCCTTTCCGGCCACGCTGGAACTGGCCAGCCTGGGCATCTTGATAGGCGCGGGCCTGGGTGTGCCTCTGGGTGTGTGGGCGGCCGTGCGGCGCGGCAAGCTGGTGGACCAGGTGGTGCGCGTGATCGGCCTGGTCGGTTATTCGGTGCCCATCTTCTGGCTGGGGCTGATGGCGCTGGTGGTGTTTTACGCGCGCCTGGGCTGGGTCTCGGGGCCGGGCCGCATCGACGTCAGCTATGAATACACGCTCACGCCGGTCACCGGCCTGCTGCTGCTGGACACCGCCATGGCCGGCGAGTGGGAAGCTTTTCGCAATGTGTTTTCGCACCTGATACTGCCGGCCTTGTTGCTCGGCTATTTCGCGCTGGCCTACATCAGCCGCATGACGCGCTCCTTCATGCTCAATGAGCTCGCGCAGGAATACGTGATTGCCGCGCGCGCCAAGGGCTTGTCGGAGTCGCGCATCATCTGGCGCCATGCGCTGCGCAATGCCATGGTGCCGCTGGTGACGGTGATCGCGCTGTCCTATGCCGGCCTGCTGGAGGGCTCGGTACTGACCGAGACCGTGTTCGCCTGGCCGGGCCTGGGCCTGTACATCACCAACTCGCTGCAGAACGCCGACATGAACGCGGTGCTGGGCGGCACCATCATCGTGGGCTCGGTTTTTGTGGGCCTGAATTTGCTCTCCGACGTTTTGTACAAATTGCTTGACCCGAGGACTCGCATCCGATGACTTCCAGAGCCGCCTCTTTGCGTGATTGGCTGGCGTCGGACAGGCCCACCTCGCGCCGCCAGGCCTTTATGGGCCGGGTCTACCACGGCTGCCGCGATTTTTCGCGCAACCGGCTGGCCATGCTGGGCCTCCTTATCGTGCTGGGCCTGGTCGGGGTAGCGATCTTTGCCGAGGTGCTGGCGCCCTATTCGGCCTATACGGGCGACCTGCGCACCACGCGATTGCTGCCGCCCTCGTGGACCCACTGGTTCGGCACCGACGACCAGGGACGTGACATCCTCTCGCGCATCATCATCGGCTCGCGCATCACGCTGATGGTGGTGATCCTGGTGGCGGTGCTGGCCGCGCCGCTGGGCCTGATCGTCGGCACCGTGGCCGGTTATGCCGGCGGCTGGGTCGACGCGGTGCTGATGCGCATCACCGACATCTTTCTCGCGTTTCCGCGCCTCATCCTCGCGCTGGCCTTTGTCGCGGCGCTGGGGCCCGGCATACAGAACGCGGTGATTGCGATCGCCATCACCTCATGGCCGCCTTATGCGCGCATGGCGCGGGCCGAGACGCTGACCATACGCCAGACCGACTACATCGCTGCTGTGCAACTGCTGGGCGCCTCGCCCTGGCGCATCGTGCTGAGCCACATCATGCCGCTGTGCGTGTCGTCCGTGATCGTGCGCGTGACGCTGGACATGGCCGGCATCATTTTGACGGCTGCCGGCCTGGGCTTCCTCGGCCTGGGCGCGCAGCCGCCTATGCCGGAGTGGGGCGCGATGATCGCCAACGGCCGCCTGTATGTGCTGGACCAATGGTGGGTGGCGGCCGCACCCGGCGCCGCGATTTTTGTCGTGAGCCTGGCCTTCAACCTGCTGGGCGACGGCCTGCGCGACGCGCTTGACCCCAAGGCTGCCAAATGACGGACGCCAACGTTCCCCTGCTGGTGGTTGACGATCTGCGCGTGAGCTTTCCGCGCCGGGACGGTGGCATGACGGAGGCGGTGCGCGGCGTGTCTTTCACACTGGGCCGCGAGCGCCTGGGCATCGTCGGCGAATCGGGCTCTGGAAAGTCGCAGACCGGCCGCGCCATCATGGGGCTGACCGCACCGGAAGGCCGCATAAGCGCCAAACGCCTGGAGTTTTCCGGTGTCGATTTGCTCAACTGCGTGCCGGCGCAACGCCGTGCCCTGCGCGGCGGCCGCGTCGCCATGGTGCTGCAGGACCCGAAGTTTTCACTGAACCCCGTCATGACCATAGGCGCGCAAATCGTGGAAACACTGCAGGCCCACACGCGCGTCTCGTCGGCCGAGGCCAGGAAACGCGCGCTCGCCGCGCTCGAATCCGTGCGCATCGACGACCCTGCGCGCGTCTTCAAGCTCTACCCGCATGAAGTCTCGGGCGGCATGGGCCAGCGCGCGATGATCGCGATGATGCTGATCGCCGACCCCGACCTGCTGATCGCCGACGAGCCCACCTCGGCCCTGGACGTCACGGTGCAACTGCAGGTGCTGTCCATACTCGACACCCTGGTGGCCGAACGCGGTATGGGCCTGATATTGGTTTCGCACGACCTGCGGCTGGTGTCCACTTTCTGCGACCGCATCCTCGTGATGTATGCCGGCCGTGTGGTGGAGGAACTCGCCGCCGGCGGCCTGGCCCAGGCCAAACACCCTTACACACGCGGCCTGATGGCCTGTCTGCCGCAACTGGGCGCTTCCACCCATCCGCTGGCCACGCTGGACCGGAAACCGGAGTGGGCGCTGTGAGCACGGCGACTGGACCCACCGCACTGGGCCTGGAGGCCAGCGGCCTGCGCGTGGAATACGACGGCTTTGTCGCGGTCGCCGGCACCTCCTTCAGCGTGGCTCCCGGCGAAAGTTTCGGCATTGTCGGTGAATCGGGTTCGGGCAAGTCCACGGTGCTGCGCGCCATCTGCGGGCTGGCGCCGCGCACGGCCGGCACGGTCCGGCTGCTGGGCCAGGATAGCGCACCCGGCAGCAAGGCCTTCAGGCGGCAGGTGCAAATGGTGTTCCAGGACCCTTATGGTTCGCTGCACCCGCGCCACACGGTGGACCGCATCCTGGCCGAGCCGCTGGCCATCCACGGCATTCTCGATGCGCAAGCGCGCATAGAGCGCGCACTGGAGGAAGTCGGCCTGGGCGCGGGCTTTCGCTTTCGTTACCCACATCAGCTTTCGGGCGGGCAGCGCCAGCGCATCGCAATCGCGCGAGCCCTGATTCTGGAGCCGCAAATCCTGCTGCTGGATGAGCCTACTTCGGCGCTTGATGCTTCGGTGCAGGCCGAGGTGCTCAACCTGCTCGAAGAACTGCGCCGCCGGCGCGGCCTGACCTTCATCATGGTGAGCCACGACCTGGCCGTCGTCACCCATTTGTGCGAGCGGCTCATGGTGATGCAGCGCGGCCAGACAGTGGAGATGCTGCCTTCGGCCGACCTGGCGGCGCACAAGGTCACTAATGCCTACACTCTGAGCCTGATGGACGCTTCCACCGGCTTCAAGCGCCGCGCCGAGGCCGGGGTGCCCACCACGGCATAGTGGTGGCTATGCTTGACTGGCGCATCGGGCGTGCGCGTGCTTTAATTTCCTTTCACCCACGGAGGCCTCCGACATGATCAACTGGGAAGCCCATGCCTGCCTGCCGCTGCACCCGGCGGCTGACTTTTCGCCCATGGACGCCTTGCGCGCCGCGGGCGTCAACTATGTGTCCATCAACGTCGGCATGGACATGAACCCGGTGTCGCAAATCATGGCGGTGATCGCCGCCTTTCGCACCAGGATCGCGGCGAACCCGGATCGCTACCGGCTGGTCTCCAGCGTGGAGGAAATCCGCGAAGCCGCCGCGGCGGGCGTGCTTGCCATCGGTTTTGACCTCGAAGGCGCGATGCCCCTGCAGGAGCACACCGAGATGGTGGCGCTGTACCGCGAGCTCGGCGTGCGGCAAATTCACTTTGCCTACAACCGCAACAACAGCGTGGCCGACGGCTGCCATGACGAGGCGCGCGGGCTCACGCCGCTGGGCGTGCGCATGGTGCGGGCCGTCAACAAGGCCGGCCTGCTCATGGACTGCTCACACACCGGCCGGCGCTGCAGCCTGGACATCATGGCGGCCTCGTCAAAGCCGGTGATCTTCAGCCACGCCAACCCGCTGGCGCTGGTGGAGCACGGCCGCAACATCACTGACGAGCAGATACGCGCCTGCGCGGCCACCGGCGGCGTGGTCTGCATCTCGGGCGTGTCGGCCTTCCTCGGCACCAGCACGCCGCACGCCCGCGACATGGCGCGGCATGTGGCCTATGTGGCCGGCCTGGTAGGCGCGCAGCATGTGGGCATAGGCCTGGACATCAGCTTTCGCCAGGACGAGCTCAACGACAACCCGCCCGGCGACTACGACCCTGACTACTGGTGGCCCAAGGCTGCCGGTTACGACCGCAGCGTGCAGCGCATGACTTACACGCCGGTCGAAACCTGGCGGCTGTTGCCCGAGGCGCTGCGCCAGGTGGGCTTGGGCGCGGCCGAGATCGAGGGCGTGATGGGCGACAATATGATGCGTGTCGCCGGCATCGCCTGGCAGCACGCCTGAACATCCCGCAACCCACCGGCAGCTCTTCATGTCTTCCATCACCCTTCGTTTCCTGGCCGAACCCAGCACCGTCAACTTCGGCGGCAAAGTCCATGGCGGCACCGTCATGAAATGGATTGACGAGGCCGGCTACGCCTGCGCCACCAGCTGGGCCAAGCGCTACTGCGTCACCGTCTCGGTGGGCAGCATACGTTTTCAGCGCCCCATCATGATCGGCGACCTGGTCGAGGTCGAAGCCCGGCTGGCCTACACCGGCAAGACCAGCCTGAACATCTCGGTGGAAGTGCGCGCCGGCGACATGAAAATCGGCCAGATGGCGGTGATCACCGAATGCCTGGTGGTGTTTGTCGCGGTGGACCTGGACGGCAAGGCCTTGCCCGCCCAGGAATGGCGGCCCGAGACCCCCGGCGACGTCGCGCTGGCCCAGCGCGTCAAGGCGCACCTGGACGCCGCGCGCAGCATGCAGCTGTCCTGAGCCGCGCCCGTCTCGTTCCGTTCCGCTGATGCAAAGTAACTCCCTGACGGGCCGCGACCTGGCGGCCGCCCTCACCGTGGTCGTGCTGTGGGGCATCAATTTTGTGGTGATGAAATTCGCGCTGCGCGACTTCACCCCGTTTCAACTTGGAACAGCCCGCTATGTGTTCGCCGCCCTGCCCTTGGTGCTGCTGATACGCCCGCCCAAGATCGCGTGGAAGTGGATTGTGTTTTATGGCCTCTTCCAGGGTGTGGGGCAGTTCGGCATTTTGTTTTTCGCGCTCAAGGTCGGCATGACGGCGGCGCTGGCATCGGTGTTGCAGCAGACCCAGGTGTTCTGGACGGCGCTGTTTGGTTTTGTGCTGCTGCATGAGCGCGCCAGCCGCCCGCTGCAGGCCGGCCTAGTGCTCGCGGCCCTGGGCCTGGCCTGCTTCGCGCTCAACTACGTGGGCACGGACGGCAGCAGCGCCACCACGCCGCTGGGCTTTGTGCTCACGCTGTGCGCGGCCGCCATGTGGGCCATGTCCAACATCGTGGCGCGCCGCGTGCAGCAGACCTACAAGGACTATTCGCCGCTGGCTTTTGTGGTGTGGAGCAGTCTGGTCGCGGTGCTGCCATTCGCAGCCCTCTCCTGGGCGTTCGACCCCGAGCCCCTGCGCTGGCACTGGTTGGAGGCGCGCGCCTCGAGCTGGGCCGCCGTGGCTTACCTGGGCTGGGCCGCCACCATCCTGGGCTACGGCCTGTGGACCAACCTGCTCAAGCGCCACCCCGCGAACCGCGTCGCGCCTTTCAGCCTGGGCGTGCCCGTCGTTGGCCTGGCCACCGGCATGCTGGTGCTGGGCGAGGTCGTCACGGCCTGGCAATGGGCCGGTGTGGCTTTCGTGGTGGCGGCGCTGGCCTGTGTGATGCTGGGCGGGCGGGTGTTCAGGCCGCGCCCGCAGCAGGCTTGAGGTTGGCGGCCTGCGCCTCGCCAAACCAGGCTGCCAGCAGCTCCAGCGTGTAGCGCACCTTGGCCGGTTGCTCGCCGCGGCGCGGCGTGACGGCATACACCGGCACATCCGTCATGCGCCAGCCCGGAAGTATCGGCAGCAAACGGCCCTCGGCCAGCGCCGTGCGATCGTCCTCGCTCACCGCCATGCCTATGCCCCAGCCCGCGAGGTATAGCGCATGCAGCGCCGATACCTGCGATGCCTGCACGCGCGGCTCCAGCCGCAGGGTTTGCCGCTCCCCCTCCGGCCCCGTGAGTTCCAGCATGTCGACGCCGACGGTTTGCGGCTTGCTCGCCAGCCAGTCGTGCTGCAGCAGGTCTCTTGGATGCGCGGGCCAGCCGCGTTCAGCCAGGTAGGCCGGGGAAGCGCAAAGCTGGCGCTTCATGACGCCGAGCTTGCGTGCCACCAGGGATGAGTCCGCCAACGAGCCGACGCGCAAAGCGATGTCTATGCGCTCTTCAACCAGGTCGATCAGCGTGTCGTCCAGCAGCAGGCACAGTGTGAGTTTGGGATGCCCGCGCAGCGGCGCCAGCGCTGCTGCCAGCAGGCTGCCAAAGCCGACAGGCGCTGTCAGGCGCAGTTCGCCCTCGGGTTCGTCGCGCAGGCGCACCAGGGCTTGCTCGGCCTCGCGCGCGGCACCCACCATGGCCGCGCAACCGGTGTGGTAGCGCTCACCGGCCTCGGTCAGCGTGAGGCGCCGGGTCGAGCGGTGCAGCAAGGCCAGGCCCAGCGCCTGCTCAAGCTGGCGCAAATGCTGGCTCACGGCCGAAGGCGTCATGCCCAGGCGGCGCCCCGCCGCCGTCAGCGAGCCCGCCGCCACCACCTCGGCAAAGACGGCCATGCGCTTGAGCTGGTCCAGGGATTTATCGCTCATTGATTAGTTGTACTTCACAGTGTTGTTAAATTTTGCCGTCTATTCAGCTGCTTGTGAAGCAATCAAACTAAGAGCTTCTTTCAACCACAGGGCAATTTCCATCATGAACATCGCACTCATTGGCGCCACCGGTTTTGTAGGCGCCCCCATTCTTTCCGAACTGCTGAGCCGCGGCCACAAGGTCACGGTGCTGGCCCGCAACCCCGGCAAAGTCGCGCCGCAAACAGGCCTCAAGGTCGTTGCCGCGGACGCGCTGGACGCCGGCCAGGTCGCCAGGGCCGTAGCCGGCCATGACGCCGTCATCAGCGCCTACAACCCCGGTTGGGGCGAGCCGAAGATTTACGACCTGCACCTGCAGGCCAGCCAGGCCATCGTGACCGGCGTCAAGCAGGCGGGCGTGAAGCGCCTGCTGGTGGTGGGCGGCGCGGGCAGCCTGTATGTGGCGCCCGGCCTGCAACTGGTGGACACGCCGCAGTTCCCCGCCGAATACAAGCAGGGCGCGCTGGCGGCGCGCGAAGCGCTCAACCAGCTCAAACTCGAAACCTCGCTGGACTGGAGCTTTGTATCGCCTCCCATTGGGTTGGCGCCCGGCGAACGCACCGGTAAATACCGACTGGGTGGTGATGAGCTGCTGTCCGGCCAGGGCGACAAGCCGGCAGGCATTTCGGTGGCCGACCTGGCCGTGGCGATTGTGGATGAGGTCGAGACGCCTCGACATATACGGCGCCGGTTTACCGCGGCCAATTGACGCTGATTGGCCTTGCCGGGACAAGACCCGGCTGGCAGGCCCAAGCAGGGAGGAGGGAAGAGGAGAGGAAGAGCGCGCGCGTCCAGCCGGAGCAAGACCGGCGCCGACCCCTGCCAAAATCCCTCAAATGCAGTTCTTCAAAGACCTCAACCTCTCCGCCTTCACCGCGGGCTTTGTAGCCGTGCTGGTCGGCTTCACCAGCTCGGTCGCCATCGTGTTCCAGGCTGCGCAGGCCTTCCACGCCACGCCGGCTGAAATCGCCTCGTGGATGTGGGCATTGGGTATAGGCATGGGGCTGTGCTCGGTGATTCCCTCGCTGTGGCTTAAAAAGCCGGTGATGGTGGCCTGGTCCACGCCGGGCGCGGCGCTGCTGGCCGCGGCCGGGCTGGCCGGCGGGTTCTCGATGGGGGAGGCCGTGGCGGCTTTTATGGTCAGCGCCGCGCTGATCACGCTGTTCGGCATCACCGGCTGGTTTGAAAAAGTCATGAACCGGATTCCCGTAGCGATCGCCTCGGCGCTACTGGCCGGCGTGCTGGCGCGTTTCGGCATCCAGGCTTTCTCGGCGGCGCAGACGGCCCTGCCGCTGGTGCTGCTGATGCTGGCCATCTATCTGCTGGGCAAACGCCTGTTGCCGCGTTACGCCGTGGTGCTGACGCTGGTCGGTGCGATTGTTTTTGTGGCTGCGCGCGGGCAGCTGGCCTGGTCGGAAATGGCGTTTGCTTTCGCCATGCCGGTGTTCGTGATGCCGAAGTTCAGCGTCGCGGCCATCGTGAGCATGGCGATCCCGCTGTTTGTGGTGACCATGGCCTCGCAAAACCTGCCGGGTGTGGCGGCCATTTACGCGGCGGGCTACGGGCCGGACAGCGCGGACGGGGGCATCCCGATCTCCAAAGTCATCACGCTGAGCGGTATTGCCACGCTGGTGCTGGCGCCCTTCGGCGCCTTCGCGCTCAACCTGGGCGCCATCACGGCGGCCATCTGCATGGGAAGGGAAGCGCATGAGGACCCGGCCAGGCGCTACACGGCGGCGGTTTCCTGCGGCGCTATGTACATCGTGATCGGCATTTTCGGCGCGGCGATCACCGGTCTGCTTACGGCTTTCCCCAAGGAGCTGGTGGTGGCCATCGCGGGGCTGGCGCTGTTGGGGTCCATAGGCAGCGGGCTGGCGGCGGCGGTGAAAGACGAGTCGCACCGTGAGGCGGCGCTTATCACGTTTCTCGTCACCTTGTCGGGCGTGGTAATAGCCGGCGTGGGTTCGGCCTTTTGGGGGGTGGTCGCGGGCGCGCTGGCGCTGTTTGTACAACAATACGGCCAGCAAGGCCGTGAATCCCTGTCCGCCCCGGCGCCGGACACCCGAACCATTTCCAAACCATGAACCTTCTTTTTGTCGCCGATCCGCTCGAGTCCTTCAAGATCTACAAGGACACCACCTTCGCGATGATGCGCGAGGCGCAAAAGCGCGGCCACCGCATCAGCGCCTGCCTGCCGGCCGACATGAACTGGCAGACCGGCGCCAGGGTCACGGCCCAGGTGCGCCACATCCGGCTGACGGGCGACGCCGACACCTGGTTCACGGCCGACGCAAGCCGCCCCGATGCGCGCGAAGCCGTCGCCGGTTTTGACGCGGTGGTCATGCGCAAGGACCCGCCTTTCGACAGCGAATATTTCTACAGCACGCACCTGCTGGAGCAGGCCGAGCGCGAGGGCGCCAAAGTCTTCAACAAGCCACGCGCGCTGCGCGACCACCCGGAAAAACTCGCCATCCTCGAATTCGCGCAGTTCAGTGGCCCGACGCTGGTCACGCGCAGCGCGGCCGACATCAAACGTTTTCATGCCGAGCACAAGGACATCATCCTCAAGCCGCTGGACGGCATGGGTGGCATGGGCATCTTCCGCGTGAAGGAAGACGGCCTGAATCTGGGCAGCATCACCGAGACGCTGAACCGTGACGGCGCGCAAAGCGTGATGGTGCAGAAATTCCTGCCCGAGATCGCCAAGGGCGACAAGCGCGTGCTGGTCATTGGCGGCAAGCCCGTGCCTTTCAGCCTGGCGCGCATCCCGCAAGGCAGCGAGGTGCGCGGCAACCTGGCGGCCGGCGGCCTGGGTGTGGCGCAGCCGCTGTCCAAACGCGACTTTGAAATCGCCGAGGCGCTGGGCCCGGTGCTGGCCGCGCGCGGCCTGCTGCTGGCCGGCGTCGACGTGATCGGCGACTACGTGACCGAGATCAACGTCACCAGCCCGACCTGCTTCCAGGAAATCCACGACCAGGCCGGCTTTGACGTGGCGGCCATGTTCATCGACGCGCTGGAGGCTGCGCTGAAGGCTTGACGCCGCCGGCACGCCGGTTAAGCTGGCAGGCACCGTCCACGAGGCCTGAGCCATGAAACCCGCCCGCCAATTCCCTTCATTGCGCTACGCGCTGAGGCCGCTTGCCCTGCTCGCCTGTGCCGTACTGCCGCTGCTGGCGCAAGCGCAGGCGGTCGAGCAGAAGATCATCTTCATCCGCCACGCGGAAAAGCCCGACCAGGGCCTGGGCCAGCTCAACTGCCAGGGGCTGAACCGCGCGCTGGCCCTGCCGGCCGTGCTGCTGGCGAAATTCGGCAAGCCGGATTTTGTGTTTGCGTCCGACCCGCACGAGAAAAAAACCGATGGCGGCCAGCTTTACAACTATGTGCGGCCGCTGCTGACCATCGCGCCCACGGCCGTGCAGGCCGGCTTGCCGATCAACACCTCTTTCGGCTTCGAGGACATCAAGGGGTTGCAGCGGGAGCTCGCGGCGCCGCGCTACCAGAACGCCGTGGTGCTGGTGGCCTGGGAGCATAGAAAGCTCGAGGATATGGTCAAGGCCATGCTGGCGGGCATGGGCGGCCAACCCGATGCCGTGCCGCACTGGAAGGGAGATGACTTCGACAGCATTTATGTGCTGACCGTGCAGCGCGACGGGGGCAAGGCCGTGGCGAGCTTTCGCCATGAACAGCAGCAGCTTGATGGGCAAGCCGCGGCCTGCCCCAAACCTTAGGAAAAGCTAGGCAACAGTCAGCGCGCCGCCCTCAAACACCTTGAGCTCACCCGGCGCGAAGGCCGTCCACTGCTCATTGGTGGTCAGCGGCGCCGTGACGACCACGGCCACCTTGTCGGTGGGCCGGGTGTGCTCGGCGAAGTTCACGCTCACGTCTTCGTCGCTCAGCGTGGCATGGGCAAAGGGGTGCTTGCGCTCGACGTAATACAGGTTCGTGGAGGCATGGGCCCACAGCGCCTGGCCGTTGCTGAGCAAAAAGTTGAAGGTGCCGTGGCCGGCGATCTGCGCCGCGAGTTCGCGCAGCGTGATGCTGAGTTCCCGCACACTGGGCACGCCGGCGTGCGATTTGGCCATCTCCTGCATGATCCAGCAAAAGGCGCGCTCGCTGTCGGTGCTGCCCACGGGCCGGAAGCTGCCGTGCAGGCGCGGCGCAAAATCCTTCAGGTCGCCGTTGTGCGCGAACACCCAGTAGCGGCCCCAGAGCTCGCGCACAAAGGGGTGGCAATTCTCCAGCGCCACGCGGCCTTGCGTGGCCTTGCGGATGTGCGAGATCACGTTGCGGCTTTTGATAGGGTAGCGGCTGATCAGTTCGGCCACCGGCGAGCTGCTGGCCGGCTGGTGGTCGACAAAGTGGCGCAGGCCCTTGTCGCTGGCGCCGGCCACGCTGTCGTCACCCTCAAAAAATGCGATGCCCCAGCCGTCGGCATGGTGGTCGGTGTGGCCGCCGCGCTGCGCGAAGCCGCGAAAGCTGAACGTCACGTCGGTGGGGGCGTTGCAGTTCATGCCCAGGAGTTGGCACATGGTCAGCCTGCTTTCTGTTCGTCGTTGTGAGGGCCGGGGGGCGCGGGTACGCGAAGCTGCCAGGCCGCCACCATCGCCAGCAGGCAAAGGGTGGCCAGCATCAGGAATGCTTCATTGAAGGCCGCCAGCCGCGCCGGGCTGCTGGCGCTGTTGGCCAACGAATCGCCATGGGCGGCCAGCCGCCATTCGAGCACGATGCCGCACAGGCTCACGCCAATGGCGCCGCCCAGCATGCGCAAAAAGTTGATCGCGCTCGCGCCCTGCGAGAGCAGGTGCTCGTGCAGCGGCCGCAGCGACCCGAGGTTCAGCGAAGGCAGGATAAAACCCAGGCCTATGCGGCCCAGCGTGGCCCAGGCCACCAGCATCCACAGGCCGGAGGCCAGGCTCACCGTGAGCATCAAGGCAAACGAGGCGGCCAGCAGCGCCAGGCCGGTACTGACCAGCAGCCAGGTCGGGTGCTTGTCGGCCAGGCGGCCCACGCCGGCAATCGTGGCGGCCAGCACCAGCCCGGCCGGCAGCAGGATGGTGCCCACGTGCGAGGCCGAGAGCTTCAGGCCCAGCTGCAAATAGACCGGCAGCAGGTAGGTCGAGCCGAACAGGGCCGTGCCGTAAATAAAGGCGACGATGCTGCCCATGGCGAAGGGCCGGTAGCCGAAAAGCGCCAGGTTCATCAGCGGCGCGCCGCCGTTGGCGGCCAGGCGGCGCTGCCACCAGACAAAAGCCGCGAGCGCGGCCGCCGCACCGCCGAGCAAGGCAAAAGCCTGGACGCCACCACCCGCGCCATGCAACTCGACCATGCCGTTGAGCAGGCACAGCGTGCCCACCGCACCCAGCAAGAGGCCGCGCCAGTCGATCATGGCCGTGTTGCGGTTGGCCGCCACGCCGCCGGGCGCGGTGTCGGGTACATAGCGGTAGGCCATCCACAGCGAGACGAGGCACAGCGGGACCACCATGAAAAAAATCGAGCGCCAACCGAACAGGTCGACCAGCACGCCGCCTATGCTGGGCCCCACGGCCGGCGCCAGCACCACGCCCATGCCGAAGAGGCCGCTGGCGCGGCCCTGCTCATGCGGCCCGAAGGCGCGCATGATGATGATGGCGGGAATCGGCTGCACCACGCCGGCCGCCAGGCCCTCGGCCACGCGCGCGCCCAGCACCAGGCTGAAGTGGTTGGACAGGCCGCCGACGATGCCGCCGGCCATGAGCAGCAGCATGGTGCCCGCGTAGGTGCGGCGGTAGCCGTAGCGCGCCAGCAGCCAGGGCGTGGTCAGCATGGAGACCGTCATGGCCACCATAAAGCCCGAGCTGACCCATTGCGCGCGCTCCTGCCCCAGCGTGAAGTGCTGGCTCATGTCGGGAATCGCCACATTGACGATGGTCGACGACATGATGGAGGCCATCGTGCCTATCATGACCGACAGCAGGAGCAGCCAGCGGTAGCGCGGGCCGTGGAGCGCCTGCAGGCCGGCAAGGGAAGCGGACATGCGCTCGGCCGGGCTCAGTCCCTGGGCTCGGACCAGAGCTTGCCGCCGGTGGCCCAGTTCTCGCGTTTGACGTCGGTGATCAGGATGTCCACCGATTCGGGCTGGCCGCCCAGGATTTCAACGCTGACGCGGGTAATGGCCTCGACGAGTTTTTTCTTTTGCTCGATGGTGCGGCCTTCCATCATTTCGACGTGGTAAGTGGGCATGGTTTCCTCTGGATGTGAATTGCTTGCGGCGGGATTGCCGCAGGGCGCGTGAATACCCGATGATAAAAGCAAGCGGCGCGGGCAGATTTGTCGGCATGCGCTGACAGGCCGACGGGTAGTACCGCCGCAGGCCCGCGCGCCAAAAGATGGGACACTGCTTTTTCCGGCCTGCCGGGCGCCCCGCGCGCTCCCCGCGGGCCTCATCCGGGCAAGCACTTGTTTTTCACCAACCCGTCCACATCCACCGAGCCGCCTCTGCCCCTGCTGGCGGGCCGCAATTACCGCTGCCAGTGCGGGCAGCCGGTGTTCTTTCGCAACAGCAAATGCCTGGCCTGCAACACGCCGCTGGGCTATGACTGCGAGCGCGGCCTGCTGCTGCCCCTGATGCCGGGACCGCGCAAGGGCAGCTGGCGCGAGTGGCAGGCGGGCGCCGCGCCCGCCACGCCGCCGCCTGACGACACGCAGCCACCCTCGCTGGACGAGATCCCCGGTCAGGAATCCGCGCCTGATGCCGTGCCGGCGCCGCCCGCCGAAGCTGGTAGCGACGCCGGCGATGACGACGGTGTGCCGACCTACAAGCGCTGCCTCAATCTTTCCACCCCCGCCTCCTGCAACTGGCTCGTGGCCTGGCACGACCCCGCGGACATGTGCCGGGCCTGCAGGCTGAACCGCACGATTCCCGACCTGACCAACCCGGAGCAGCCCGACAACGGTTACCTCTGGGGGCGCATAGAGCTGGCCAAGCGGCGGCTGGTGTCCTCGCTGATCCTCCTGGGGCTGCCGGTGGCCTCGCGCATGAGCGAGGACCCGGAACGCGGCCTGATGTTTGATTTCCTTCGCTCGCCGATCAACGGGCCACACATCATGACCGGGCACAGCACCGGCCTGATCACGCTCAACATCGACGAGGCCGACGACGCCAAGCGCGAAGCCGTGCGCAAGGCCATGCGCGAGCCCTACCGCACCCTGCTCGGCCACTTCCGCCATGAGGTGGGCCACTATTACTGGGACCGGCTGGTGGCCGGCACACCCTGGCTGGAGGGCTTTCACCAGCTCTTCGGCGACGAAGCGCTGGACTACGCGGCCGCCCTGCAGCGCAACTACGACGAAGGCCCGCCCCCTGACTGGCCGCAGCATTTCGTCAGCGCCTATGCCAGCACCCATCCCTGGGAAGACTGGGCCGAGTGCTGGGCGCATTACATGCACATGCGCGATGCCATAGACACCGCGCTGAGCTTCGGCCTGAGCGTGGACCGCTTCGACCTCGAATTCACGCCCTTCACGCTGGATGCGCTGTACCAGCCGGAGCACCCGGATGCGGCGCAGTTCCTGGCCTTCATCAACCACTGGACCCGGCTGACCACCATGCTCAACGAGATGTCGCGCAGCATGGGCCAGCCCGACTTTTATCCCTTTGTTCTGCCCCTGGACGCGGTGGGCAAGCTGCAATTCATTCACCTGCTGGTGAGCTCGGGCAGCTGGCACGAGCAGGAGGCAAGCCACGCGACTCAGGCGCAGGACCAGGATCAGACGCAAGAGACGCCGCAAGAGACGCCGCAAGAGACGCCGCAAGCGCAGCCGGCGGAGTAAATGCGGGCCAGGCGCAGCGCGTGCGCTACAGTGGTGCCGCCATGCCGCGCCGCCCCAAAAGCCATCACTACAGCGTCTATGTGATCGAGCTCGCGCCCGAAGTCTGGGACGTGCCGCGCTTTCGCCGCGCCAACCCGGACTACCAGCTGGGCAAACCGTTTGTCTATGTGGGCATGACCGGGCTGGACCCGGATGTGCGCTTTGACAAGCACAAGGCCGGCATACAGTCCAACCGCTTCGCGCGCGATTTCGGTGTGCGCCTGCTGCCCCGGCTTTACGAGATGTACAACCCCATGCCCTACGATGCGGCACGCGACATGGAAGTCGAGCTGGGCATAGGCCTGCGCGAGGCGGGCTACGGGGTCTGGCAGGCCTGAAGCCGGCCTGCCGGCGCTTATTCCAGCGCGCTCACGCGGACGCCGTGCTGGGCGGAGAACGCCAGCAGGATGCCGGCGATCTCGCCGTCCTGCAGCGTGGTGGTTAGCTCCACGATCTTGTTGCCGTCGCCTTTATGGCTGTCGCTCACCGTCACGGTGGCCGCGCGGTCGCCCGCAGCGAACAGCTTTTGAAGCGACGGGCCCAGCGAGGCCATCACGCCGTCGCGCTCATCCTTGCCCGCGTTCGTACCTTCCTCGTACTGCACTTCAAATGAAAAATTGGTCTTGAGGCTCATGGGATCATGGGAATGTGTTCCGGTGCAAGGTCATTTATTTGAGCAGGGTGGCCGCAAGGGTGATTTCGGGCACGCTGGCCAGGGCTTTTGACAGCGGACAGGCTTTCTTGGCCCCCTCGGCGATTTCCTGGAACTTGGCCTCGTCAATGCCGGGGATGCTGGCCTCCAGCGTCAGCGCGATGCGGTCGATCAGAAAGCCGTCGCCCTGCGGCACCAGGCGAACCTTGGCGCGGGTGTCGACCGAGGCGGTGGCAAAACCGGCCTTGTCGCAGGCAAAGGAAAATGCCATGGTGAAGCACGCCGCATGGGCCGCACCCAGCAACTCTTCCGGGTTGGTGCCGCTGCGGTCATCTTCGAACCGGCTGCCGAAGCCGTAGGGATAACTCTTGAGCGCGCCGGTGTCGGTGCTGATGCGGCCCTGGCCTTTTTTGCCAGCGCCTTCCCAGTGAACGGAAGCGTTTTTTTCAATCATGAAAACCCCTTGAAGGTGAAAGCGAATTCACCAATGTGCGCGCCGGCGGCGAGCGGGGATGTCGGACAGCGCCGCGTGCGGCGCGCCGCATGCTGCCTACAAGGGGCCCGGGGTGTTACGCGGTTTCCGGCTCCGCCTGGGTGGCCGGCGAAACGACTTCCGAGGCGACCGCGTCCAGCGCCTGCGCCACCACGCCCTGGCTGTCCACCGGCCTGAGCAGGCGCTCCCGGATCAGGCGTTCACAGCTGCGTTTGGTCATGGAGTGCGGCTGGCCGCCATGGCTCACGAACATGAACAGCGTGCCCTTGGTGCTGGCCCAGATCAGCTGGGCGCGCAACCAGCGGCGGCGCGAGTACAAATCGACCCAGTGACCGGCCCGCAAGCTCATCAACAGCCGCTCGGCATCGCCCTGGGCCAGGGCCGGCACGGCGCTGGCCGAAGCCTCCTGCTCGGCGATCAGCTCGGCATGGGAGGAGTCGACCTCTTCCCCCACAGAGTCTGCGGTCTCCATGCCCGAGGATGTTTCGTGTTCTTCCTCCAGCGGCATGAGCTCGCCGGGCGCCGTAGGCAGCGTGTCTTCAAAGCCGGCGGCATCGAGTTCGTCGCGCGCCAGCCAGGGGTGGGCGGCCGCTTTGGCCAGGCGCTGCTCGGGCGTGGCCGGAAGCTCCTCGGGCTCCAGCGGCATGGCACCCGACTCTTCGGCGTCGCGCTGGCTTTTGAGGCGGCGCAGCTTGAGCACCGGCCGATGCAGTTTCATCAGGCCTTCAAAAAAGGGTTCGCTCTCGCGCGGATCCTGCCCCAGCAACTCCAGCCCCTCGTGTAGCTTGGCCAGCAGGCTGGGGATCATCTCGATCAGCTTGGCCGGTCGCTTGAGAGTCACTTCCCGCTTGACGCTCCAGAGCAGGTCGGGCACCACCGAGCCGAAGCCCATGGGGTCTATCTGGTTACGCGTGTCGACCAGCTTGGCGTGGGCCATGGCCAGCGCCCAGGGGCCGAAGAGAAAATCGAGCACCAGGCCGGGCACCTTGTCCAGGTCGGAGCGGGTGCTGAGCTCAAAGGCGATCTGGTCGGCCTGTGTCTGGCGCTCCTCGGCGAAACGCAGGGCCTGCAGCACGTTGTTGCGGTTTTCCGCCTCGAGCTGGTCCTGTTCGTCCCAGCCGTACTCCAGCGTGGCCAGCGCCATGCCGAAGGGCTGAGCGTCTTCAATCGTCAGGCCGTTCAGCTCGTTGAAGGCTCGGGTGACCGGCTCGAAGAAGGCCAGGAACTCGGGGCTGAATTCGTCGTTGTACTTGAAGCTGCGCTGCGCCACCCGCTCCATGACGCGGCGCCCGGCGTGGCCTTCGTCGCTGAAAAAGCGCGGGTCCACCATGGCCAGGCGCAGCAGCGAAGGCTCCAGCGCCACGATGGCTTCGCGCACCGGCACCAGGAGGCGCGGGTCCTGCGCCACCTGGTTGACCAGCTTGCGCACCACCTCCAGGCCCAGCACCTGGCCGACCTGGCGGGCTTCCTTCTTGAGCTGGGTGCGCACGATGGCGCGCTCCCGGGGTTTGGCATACGAGCCCCAGACCTGCGGGCTGAGCTGGCTGCGCTCGTCAACCAGGCGCTGCGGGCGATCAACGGCCGGCATGCCCTCGTAGTCGGACATGTAGCCGGGGCGTGATTCGGCCAGCGGCGCGGAACCGGAGTCGGGCGCGGCGTGGAGAGCGGCGAGCTCTTCCTCGACGGTCTCGTAATAAGAGGGTGCCAGGCCGTGGTGGGCATTGCTGCCGCCGTTGAATAGAAAGTCCTGGAACAACTCGTCCCGGATTTCATAGTTGGACAGATCGGCGTATTGCGGCACCGGCTGGCCGCCACCCTCGCCAAAACCGCCTTCACCGCCTCCGCCACCGCTTGCGTCACCTTCGGCGCCGCCGCCGGAACCCGCGCCCGCCGGGCTGGAGCCGTTTCCGCCACGCCCGCGCCCGCGGCCCACGCTGGCCGGCGTGGGCAGCACCCGGTAACTGGCGCCCTGGACGTTGGCGAGTTCGAGCTGGTTGACCAGCCGCTCATAAAGCCGTTTGAGCTCGCGGCCCAGCGGGTCGGCCATGTACTTGAGCCACAGCGAGACCACCGCCGGCTCGGCCTTGCTCGCCACCGCCATTTCGCGCAGGGTTTGCGCAAAGACTTCGGGCCGCAGCGGGTTGAGTTCGGGCCTCACGTTGGGCAGGCCCTGCACTGTGCTGATCAGCTTGTTGAGTTCGGCCAGGATGTGGTCCACGGCCGGCAACACCTGCTGGAGCAGCCGGGAGGATTCAATTGCCTTGGAGACGTCCTGGTCGTCGACCAGCGAGAAGCTCGCATGGCTCAGGGCGGCGAAGGCGCTGGACGAGGCCGCGGCCGAAGCGGCCAGTTGCTCGTTTGAAGCTTCGGGCGTTCGCGCCGCTTGGGCCGCAGCGGCCACATTGGCCTTGAAATGGACCAGCAGGTCGGCGGGATACTGCACGCTCCAGGCGGATTTGTTTTTGAGCAGCTCGCGCCAGGCCGTGGCCAGCTCGTCGCGTTCGGCCACCTTCCCGCTTTGGGTTTCGGCCACCTGCAGGCCCGCCACGGCATCTTCGATGCACTTTTCCAAAGCGGATCGCGCCGCTGTGGCCGCCGACTGGAGGCAGGATTGAAGAACGTCAGGTTGCGAAGCCATCTGGAGCCAGGATTTCCGGAAAAAAAGGTGAGAGCGCTCAGCCAGCCAGCTTGCAACCATACGTGCCGGGGGCCAGAGAGATGTCTAGGGTAAAGGCCAACCGTGTTTCCTTTGAAATGCTTGCAAAGTGTTTCATTTGGTTTCTCCTGTACACATACGATTTGTGCCGCGCTCTTGGGGCAACTCGGCGCAAGCTGCCGCTTAAATCCCCCGAACGCACGGCTGGAGGAGGGTTTTTTGTAAGATCAGCGCTTCTTTGTAAAGGTCGGTTCGGCGCAACACTTTCAGCGCCGCAGCGGCCCTGAACCTCTGTGGAGTGTGTTTTGGCGTCATTTGGGCCTGTTTTCGCCGGTTTCCGGCTTCCCTGGCTGGCGGCCGGCGCGCTTTGGATGTGTTCAAGCGCCTGGTCTCATACCGTGCTGGAAAACACCGCCCTGCTGGGCATGAGCCCCGAACAAGTCGCCGCCGCCCTGCCTGGCGCCCAGCCGGTGCGGTCGCCGCGGCGTTTGCCCTCGGGCGCGCTGGGCTCGCTGCGTGTGCCAGACGCGCTCTGCGAGGGCGCCCATTTCGAGCAGACCCTGTTTTTCGCGCACCAGAAGCTCGCGCAGATGGACTTCGTGTTGCTTAACCCCGCCTCCGGCCCGGGCGCCGAAGAAGCACTGGCCAAAGCCCAGGCGGCCTTGCTGCAATCGCTGCGCGCGAAGCTGGGCCCGGAACTGGCCGGCTTCGGCGCCGCGCCAGGCGCTGTTGCCGACAGCGCGTCATGGGCCGGCGCGGACGCCGACGTGATGCTGTTCCGCTCGGGCAGGCCGGGCCATCCCAGCCTGCGCGTCGTGATCCGGCAGCGGCAGCTGGTGGATGCGGGTGAGCTTTAACGGGCTTCTGGGCTTCAGGCTGTCCCGGTTTTCACCTTGAGCCGCCAGGCGTGCAGCAGCGGCTCGGTGTAGCCGCTGGGCTGCTCCAGGCCCTTGAAGACCAGGTCGCAGGCCGCCTTGTAGGCTGCTGAGGTGCCGAAGTTACCGGCCATGGGCTTGTACAGCGGGTCGCTGGCGTTTTGTTTGTCGACCACGGCGGCCATGCGTTCAAAGGTTTCCTTCACCTGCGCCTTGGTCACCACCCCGTGCAGCAGCCAGTTGGCCATGTGCTGGCTTGAAATTCGCAGCGTGGCGCGGTCTTCCATCAGGCCCACGTTGTGGATGTCGGGCACCTTGGAGCAGCCCACGCCCTGGTCTATCCAGCGCACCACGTAGCCGAGGATGCCCTGGGCGTTGTTGTCCAGCTCCTGCTGTTTGGCCTCGACGCTCCAGGCCGGCGTGCGCGTCACCGGGATTTGCAGCAAGCCGTTGAGCAACGCATCACGCTCCTTGTTGGCGTCAATTTTCTCAAGCTCTTTTTGCACCTTGCTGACCTTGACCTGGTGGTAGTGCAGCGCATGCAGCGTCGCGCCCGTGGGGCTGGGCACCCAGGCGGTGTTGGCGCCGGCTTTGGGGTGCGCGATCTTCTGCTCCATCATGGCTTTCATGAGGTCGGGCATGGCCCACATGCCCTTGCCGATCTGCGCCTTGCCGCGCAGGCCGCATGACAGGCCGACCAGCACGTTGTTCTTTTCGTACGCCGCGATCCAGGCGCTGGCCTTCATGTCGCCCTTGCGGATCATGGGGCCGGCATGCATGGCGGTATGCATCTCGTCGCCGGTGCGGTCCAGGAAACCGGTGTTGATGAAAGCCACGCGGCTGGAGGCGGCGGCGATGCAGGCCTTGAGGTTGACGCTGGTGCGACGCTCTTCGTCCATGATGCCGAGCTTGACGGTGCTGTCCGGCAGGCCCAGCATTTTTTCGACGCGGCTGAAGAGTTCGTCGGCAAACGCGACCTCGGCCGGGCCGTGCATCTTGGGCTTGACGATGTAGACCGAGCCCTTGCGCGAATTCTTGATGCCGGGCTTGCCCTTGCGCTTGAGGTCGTGGATGGCGATGGTGGTCGTGACCACGGCATCCAGGATGCCTTCGGGAATTTCGCGCGTGGCGCCGTCCGCTGCCGTGTACAGCACCGCCGGGTTGGTCATCAGGTGGCCGACATTGCGCACGAACATCAGCGAGCGGCCGTGCAAGGTGACGGGCTGGCCCTTGGGCGAGGTGTATTCGCGGTCCGGGTTCAGGCCGCGGGTGAAGGTCTTGCCGTCCTTGGTCACGCTTTCGGTCAGCGTGCCCTGCAAAATGCCCAGCCAGTTGCGGTAGGCCAGCACCTTGTCTTCGGCATCGACCACGGCCACCGAGTCTTCCAGGTCCAGAATGGTCGAGAGCGCCGCTTCCACAACGAGATCGCTCACGCCGGCGGCATCGGTCTTGCCGATGGCCGTGCTGCGGTCAATGCGGATGTCCAGGTGCAGGCCGTTGTGCTGCAGCAGCACCGACGAGGGCGCCGAGGCCTTGCCCTGGTAGCCAATGAACTGGGCGGCGTCTTCCAGCGTCGTGGTTTCCTCGCCCTTCTTGCCGCTCTTGAGCGTGACGACCAGCTTGCCGCCCTTGACCGCGTAGCCGGTCGAGTCGATGTGCGAGCCTTTTTTGAGCGGCGCGGTGCGGTCCAGCACGTAACGCGCGTATTCAATCACCTTGGCGCCGCGTACCGGGTTGTAGCCCTTGCCTTTTTCGGCGCCGTCGGTTTCGGCGATCACATCGGTGCCGTAGAGCGCGTCATAAAGGCTGCCCCAGCGCGCGTTGGCGGCGTTGAGCGCGTAGCGCGCGTTCAGGATGGGCACCACAAGCTGGGGGCCGGCCTGCAGGGCCAGCTCGTCATCCACCTTGGCCGTCGTGATGCCGACTTTTTTGGGCTGCGGCACCAGGTAGCCGATCTTTTCCAGGAAATCGCGGTAGGCCGCCATGTCGGCGATGGGGCCGGGGTTGGCTTTGTGCCAGGCATCGAGTTCAGCCTGCAGGCGGTCGCGCTCGGCCAGCAGGGCGATGTTCTTCGGGGCCAGGTCGGCCACGATGCCGTCAAAGCCTTTCCAGAACGCGCTGCTGGCCACGCCGGTACCGGGCAGCACGTGGTCCTCGATGAAGCGGTAAAGCTCGGTCGCGACCTGGAGGCGGTGGCTGGCGGTGCGCGCGGTGCTGTCGGCGGCGTTGTTGGCGATGCTGGTGCTCATGGTGTCGTCCCTTTTTTCAGAAAACCAAAATAAAAATGAAAGCGGATTATTGGAAAGGCAGCGCGAGCACGTCGCGCAGGCTGCTGCCGGTGTACACGGGCTGCGTGCCCAGTTCTTCAAACGGCAGCTGGTAGCGGTTGACCCACAGCGTGCGGTAGCCATACCAGGTGGCCGCCAGCGCATCCCAGCCGTTGCAGCTGACGAAGGCGATCTGCCTGGCCTCCAGCCCGGTGGCCTCAAGCCCCAGCGCATAGGCCTCGGGGGCGGTCTTGTATTTGCGGATGCCGTCCACGCTGATCACGTGGTCCAGCAGGCCCTCGAGCCCGGCGGAGCGCACGGCCACGCCCAGCATGGACGGGTCGCCGTTGGACAGGATGCCGGTGACCACGCCGCGCGCCTTCAGCGCCTGCAGCACTTCCCGGTTTTCCGGAAAGGCCGACAGGTGGCGGTACTGGTTCATGAGCTGGTCTTCCTGCCCCGCGGCCAGGTCCAGCCCCAGCCGCTTGCAGGCATAACGCAGGCCGGCGCGCGTGAGTTCCCAGAACGGCTGGTAGTGCGCGCCGTTGTTGCTGGTGGTCACCAGCCGGGTGTATTCGATCTGTTTGTCGCGCCACAACTGGCCCAGTGCCTGCCCCTTTCCAGGAAAGAGCTGCTCGGCCAGCAGGCCCACGCTGTACACGTCGAACAGCGTGCCGTAGGCGTCGAACAGCACCGCGCGCAGAGGAGGCAGGGTGGTCGTGCGCGTTTTTTCCATGACCTCTACTTTATTTGATACAGCTTGGCCGATTAATCGACGCCAAATAGTTTTATTAGTGACCTGAATACACCTAATGAAAAGCAAGGCCTCCTGCCTAAACACTCGCCCTCGGTACGAAGTTGCATCGGAACAGATGGCAAACGACTGGCACAGCTCTTGCATCTTGTCTTGTACACAAGTATGGATGCTTTGAAGTGGTGCACATTTCCTCAACACCGAATCCCTCTGCCAAGCCCGCCGCGCCTGGGCCCGCGGCGCAGCAGGCAGATGCGAAGCGCTTGCTCGCGCCGCAGGCCTGGATCAGCCAGACAGCGTCCTTCCCGCCCGGCAGCAGCGGCGCACTCGCCGGCCTGTCTTTCGCGGCCAAAGACAACATCGACGTCGCGGGCGTGCCCACCACGGCCGCCTGCCCCGCTTTTGCCTACACGCCCACAGCGCACGCCGCCGTGGTGCAAAAGCTGCTCGATGCGGGTGCGCAGTTGCTGGGCAAGACCAACCTGGACCAGTTCGCCTGCGGCCTGAACGGCACGCGTTCACCCTATGGCGCCGTGCCCAATGCGATTAACCCGGCCTATATATCAGGCGGGTCCAGCTCCGGCTCGGCCTACGTGGTGGCGACCGGGCAGGCGGACTTCGCGCTGGGCACCGACACGGCCGGCTCCGGACGCGTGCCTGCGGGGCTGAACAACATCGTGGGCCTCAAGCCCTCCAAAGGTTTGATCAGCGCGCGCGGCGTGGTGCCTGCCGCGCAAAGCGTGGACTGCGTGTCCATCTTCGCGCGCACCGTGGCTATGGCCACCCGTGTGCTCGAGGCGGCCATGGGCTACGACCCGCTGGACCCGTACTCGCGTGCGCTGGCGATGGCCGACACAGCCTTGCCGGCCGGCTTTCGTTTTGGTGTGCCTTCAACATTGAACTTCTGCGGCGACGCGCTGGCCGAGCAGGCCTTTGGCGAAGCGGCCCTGCGCATGCGGGCCCTGGGCGGCGTGCCGGTGCCCATCAACTTCGCGCCGCTGGCCGAGGCGGCCGCGCTGCTCTATGAAAGTGCGCTGGTAGCCGAGCGCTACGCCGCCGTGCGCGATTTTTTCGACGCACATGAGGCCGATGTGATCGAGCCGGTGCGCAGCATCATTGGCGCGGGCAAGCAGTACAGCGCCGCCGACCTGTACGCGGCCCAGACGAAATTACGCGCGTTGGGCCAGCAGGCGGCCGCGATGTGGCAGGACATTGATGTGCTGCTGCTGCCGACTGCACCCACGCACTACACCCTGCAAGCCATGCAGCGCGACCCCGTCGCGCTGAACCGCTACCTGGGCACCTACACCAACTTCGTCAACCTGCTGGACTATGCGGCGCTTTCCGTGCCCAGCAGCCTGCGGCCCGACGGCCTGCCCTTCGGCATCACGCTGGTGGGCCTGGCGGGCAGCGACTGGCAGCTGGCCGAACTCGGCCAGCGCTACCACCACGCCACCGGTTTGCCGCAGGGCGCCTTGGATGAAGCGTTGCCCGCGCCCGCGGTATTGCCGGGCATCAAGCCGCCGTCCACTGTCAGGCTGGCCGTCGTGGGCGCCCACCTGTCCGGCATGCCGCTGAACAGCCAGCTGACCTCGCGCGGCGCCACGCTGGTCGGCCCCGCGCGCACCGCGCCCGACTACCGCTTTTACGCGCTGCCGGGCACGGTACCGCCCAAGCCGGGGCTGCTGCGCGTGGCCGCCGGCGAAGGCGCGGGCATCGCACTGGAAATCTGGGAGATGCCGGTGCAGCACTACGGCTCCTTCGTCGCGCTGATTCCCGCGCCGCTGGGCATAGGCACGCTGGCGCTCGAAGGCGGCGCCAGCGTCCAGGGTTTTGTCTGCGAGGCGCACGCCGTGCAAGGCGCCGAGGACATCACGCACCTGGGCGGCTGGCGCGCCTACCTTGAATCACTGAAGTCAGCCGCCTCCGCTTGAAGTGTTTCCTCCACCGTCACCCATTTATCCAAAGCCTATCCATCACCCGCAGGAGCATTCCATGAAATCCGTTCCCACACCGTCATCCGCCACCTCCGGCCCGGCACGCCGCACGCTGATCAAGGCCACGGCCGCCGGCGCGGCGCTGGGGCTTATGGGCATGCCCGCCATCCTGCGCGCGCAGGGCGGGCCGAAAATCCGCATCGGCTACTGGCCCATCGCCGCCGGCCTGCCGTTTTACTCGGCGATCGAACTGGGTTACTTCAAGGAAGCCGGCCTGGACGTGGAAGCCCTCAAGTTCGCCGGCGCGCAGCAGGTGATGGAGGCGGTGCTCTCGGGCCGCGCCGACGGCACCGCCAACGGCACCGGCTCGGCCAACATCGCCATCGGCGAGATCGCCCAACCCGGGACCTTCAAGATCTTCTGCTCCAACCCGAGCAACGTGAAGAACGTGCTCGACGAAGTGATCGTGCCGGCGGCCAGTCCGGCCAAGGTGATGGCCGACCTCAAGGGCAAGCGCGTCGGCTCCGGCCCCGGCATCCAGAACGTGACGCTGGCCAAGACCGTGCTGGAACGCGGCGGCGCCACCGGCGCGACCGTGGTCGAACTGCCCATAGGCCAGCATGTGGCCGCACTGGCCGCCGGCCAGATCGACGGCGCCTACACGCTGGAGCCCACCGGCACCATAGGCCGCATGAACGGCACTACCCGCGTGCTCGAAGCCGGCGTGATCGCGCGCTATGTGCTGGGAGACCCGATGGCGCCGTGGTTCGGCGGCTCGGCCTCGCTGTCCTCGGACTTCATCAAGAAAAACCCCGACGCAGCGAAGAAGTTCGTCGCCGCCTACGGCAAGGGCGTGGCCTACGTGCGCAGCAAATCGGTCGAGGCGCGCCAGTACCTCAAGGGCTACACCGCGATTGAAGGCCCGCTCACCGGCGAGGTGCCGCTGGCCGCGTACACCATGTACAACGAATTCACCCCGGCCGACGTGGCGCACTTCCAGAAGTTCTTCGACCTGTTCTCCGAAAAAGGCATCTTCAGCTCGCGCCTCATCGTGGACTCCATGCTCTACAAAGGTTGAACACCATGGATACCGCCACTTCAGCAACGGCGACACCCGCCAAACCCTGGGCACCTCCGGCCGCGCCGGTGGCCGCCGTGCAGCGCAAGCCGGCGCTGGACAAGGCCCTGCCCTTCATCGGCCCGGTGGTGCTCTTCATCATCTGGGACCTGGCCGTGCGCCTGGGCTTCATCAAGGCCATCCTGCTGCCGCCGCCCATCGATGCGCTGGGCGCGCTGCTCAGCGGCTTGGCCGGCGGGCCGCTGCTCAAGGACTTCGCGGTCACCGTGTGGCGTACGGTGCAGGCCTTCCTGATTGCCGCCGCTGTCGGCATGCCGCTGGGCGTGCTGCTGGGCAGCAATGAAAAAGCCTACCGCAGCGTGGAGTTCCTGATCGACTTCTTCCGCTCCACGCCGTCCTCTGCGCTGATCCCGCTGTTCCTGATGATTTTCGGCGTGTCGGACATCAACAAAGTGGCGATCGCCGCGTTCGGCGCATTGCTGATCGTGGTCTTCAACAGCGCCTATGGCGTGATCAACGCGCGCAAGCAGCGCGTGATGGCGGCCAAGGTCATGGGCGCCTCACGTTGGCAGGTGTTCAAGGACGTGCTGATCTGGGAAAGCCTGCAGCCGAGTTTTGTCGGCCTGCGTTCGGCGGTGTCCATGGCGCTGGTCATCGTGATCGTCGCGGAGATGTTCATAGGCGCCGACACGGGCCTGGGCAACCGCATCATCAACGCACAGCAGGTCATGAACGTCAAGGACATGTACGCGTCGATCCTGGCTGCGGGAGCCCTGGGCTATGCATTGAATATTTTGTTCCTCATCGCCGAGCGCCGCATTGTTCATTGGAGTGGAAGATGATGTTGCCCCCACGTTCGCTCACTGCGTGTAGCTCTCTGCCCCCCGAGGGGGCCGCTGCGCCTGCGGCCTGGCAAAGCCAGTTCCGCGGCCCCTGCTTGAAGGGGAGGTCTTCCTGCCTATTCTCCAATTGTGAAACTTGCTGGAGTGCGTCATGTCCGCTGTAATCAACGCCCCTGTCTTCGCCGACGTCCCGGTGCGCGAGTTCCAGCCCGGCCCGGCCGGCACGCACATCACCATACGCGGCCTGACCAAGTATTTCGCCGGCTGGCCGCTGTACGAGGACTTCAACCTGGACATCCCCAAACACAAGATCGTGTCGGTCTTCGGGCCCAACGGCTGCGGCAAGTCCACGTTGATCAACATGATCGCAGGCCTGATCCCCATCGATGCGGGCGAAATCCTGTTTGACGGCAAGTCGCTCAAGGACACCAAGATCGGCTATGTCTTCCAGAATTACCGCGAGGCCATGTTTCCTTGGATGCGCACCATCGACAACATCGCCTACCCGCTCAAGCTCGAAGGCAGGTCCAAGGCCGAAGTCGACAGGCGCATGGCCGAGCTCGTGGCCTCTTTCGACGTGAAGTTCGACCTGAACCGCTACCCTTATGAACTCTCGGGCGGGCAGCAGCAGACAGCCTCCATCATGCGGGCGCTCGCGCCCAACCCCGAAGTGCTTTTCCTGGACGAGCCCTTCTCGGCGCTGGACTTCGAGATGACGCTGTTCATCCGCGAAAAACTGCAGGAGGTCTTCATGCAGACCGGCACCACCATGCTGCTGGTCTCGCACGACCTGGAAGAAGCCGTCTACCTGGCCGACCAGGTACTGCTGTTGACCAAGCGCCCGACGCGCGTGGCTGAAATCCTGTCCTACGGCGACGCGCGCCCGCGCACGGTGGAGACGCTGTCCGAAGCCAGCTTCATCCGCACCAAGAAACTCAGCCTGGAAATCTTCCAGCGCGAAGTCAGGCGTTGAACCGCATGACGCCCCCTCAAATAGAAGCCTATGTCGATGCCGCCGCGGCCGCGCTGGACTTGCCGCTGAGCGCGGAGCACCGGCCCGGTGTGCTGCAGTTCTTCGCGCTGGCCGCCGGCTTTGCCGCGCAATTGCAGGCGGTTCCGCTGCACGCGCACGACGACCCGGCGCCGGTGTTTGCGCCTGTCGAGCCTTCCGCCAAGGCCGCCGCATGAACGACGCCGTTGAAAGCCTGCGCGGCGACGCAACGGCCATGGCCCAGGCGGTGCGCTCGCGCAAGATCAGCGCAGCCGAGCTGGTCGAAGCCAGCCTGGCGCACATAGCCGCCACCAATGGCCGCGTCAACGCGTTCACTGAAGTCACCGCCTCGCGGGCACGGCAGCGCGCCGTGCAGCTGGACCGGCAGCTTGCCGGCAATGCGCCCGGCGTGGCGGAGTCACCCCTGCTGGGTGTGCCCTTTGCCGTGAAGAACCTGTTCGACATCGAAGGGGTGGCCACGTTGGCGGGCTCGGCCATCGAACGCGAGCGGGCGCCCGCCGCGGCCGACGCGCTGCTGGTGCAGCGCCTGGAAGCAGCCGGCGCCGTGCTGGTAGGCGCGCTCAACATGGACGAATACGCCTACGGCTTCACGACCGAAAACAGCCATGCCGGCCCGGCCCGCAACCCGCACGACCTCACGCGCATTGCCGGCGGCTCCTCCGGCGGTTCCGGCGCCGCGGTCGCCGCGGGCCAGGTTCCGCTGGCACTGGGCTCGGACACCAACGGCTCCATCCGCGTGCCGGCCTCGCTGTGCGGCGTGTTCGGCCTCAAGCCTACCTTCGGCCGGCTGCCTCGCACCGGCAGCTACCCCTTTATTTCCGGGCTGGATCACCTGGGGCCGTTTGCGCGTTCGGTGCGCGACCTGGCTCTTTCGTACGACCTCATGCAGGGTCCCGAAAGCGGCGGCCGGCGCGACCCCGGTTGCGCGCAGCGTGCCGCCGAACCCGTGCTGCCGTCGCTGACGCAAGGCATGGACGGCCTGCGCGTGGGCCTGCTGGGCGGCTACTTCCAGGACCATGCGCAGCCTGAGGCCCTGACCGCCGTGCAGCGCGTGGCCCAGGCACTGCACACGCGCGACACGGTGGAGCTGCCCATGGTCGAAGCGGGACGAGCGGCCGCATTCCTGATCACCAACGCCGAGGGCGGCGCGCTGCACCTGGACGACCTGCGCCGCCGCGCCGCCGACTTCGAGCCGCTGTCGCGCGACCGCTTTCTGGCCGGCGCCCTGCTGCCGTCCGCCTGGATAGACCGCGCCCAGCGCGTGCGCCGCCTGTATGCGCAGGCCGTGGCCGGCCTGTTCGAGCGCTTCGATGTGCTGCTGGCTGCCGCCACCCCCTGCGCCGCCACGCCCCTAGGCGCCGAGTGGCTGGAATTGAACGGCAAACGGCTGCCGCTGCGCCCCAGCATGGGCCTGCTGACCCAGCCCTTTTCCTGCATAGGCCTGCCGGTCTGCGCGGTGCCGGTGTGGCCCGATGAGGGCCTGCCCGTAGGCGTTCAACTGATTACCGCACCCTGGCGCGAAGACCGCGCGCTGCGCGTGGCCGCGGTGCTGGAGGCCGCCGGCATCGCCCGCGCGCCGCTGGCTTCGCCGACAATCGGGGAACCATGACCCACGCCATCAACCTGCCCGACGTCCATGCCGAAGTGGCGGCCGCGTTCGTCCGTTATGAAAGCGCGCTGGTCGGCAACAACGTGCAAGTGCTCGACGAGCTCTTCTGGAACAGCGAGCACACCTTGCGCTACGGCGCCACCGAAAACCTCTACGGCTATGACGCCATACGCGCCTTCCGCGCGGGCCGGCCCTCGCAAGGGCTGGCCCGCACCCTGCTGAACACCGTGATCACCACCTACGGCCGCGACTTCGCCACGGCGAATACCGAGTTCGTGCGCGCCGGCAGCGACAGGACCGGGCGCCAGAGCCAGACCTGGCTGCGCACACCGGAGGGCTGGCGCGTGGTCGCCGCCCATGTGAGCCTGCTGGCATGAGCCGCGCTCCCGCAGCGCCCGTTGCCGGCGCAGCCTTTCATTCGCGCGCCGACGAGGCCTACGCCGAACTCAAGCGCGATATCGCCGAATTCAAGCTGGTGCCCGGCGATCGCTTCACCGAAACCGAAATCAGCGACCGTCTGGGCGTCTCGCGCACGCCGGTGCGCCAGGCCCTGTTTCGCCTGCAGCAGGAAGGTTTTGTCGAGGTGCTGTTTCGCAGCGGCTGGCGTGTGCTGCCTTTTGACTTCGACAAATTCGAGCAGCTCTACGACCTGCGCATGGTGCTGGAAACCACCGCCGTGCAGCGCCTGTGCGCCGGCAGCGAGGCAGTGGACACGGCGATGCTCGACGAACTGGCCGCCATCTGGCTGGTGCCGGCGGCGCAGCGCAGCGCCGACCACGTGCAGGTGGCCCAGTGGGACGAAGCCTTTCATTGCGCGCTGGTGGCCGCCGCCGGCAATGCCGAGATGGCTCGCGTGCACCGCGACGTGACCGACCGCATCCGCATCATCCGCCGGCTCGATTTCATCAAACAGCCGCGCGTCGACGCGACCTATGAAGAGCACGCCAAGATCCTCAAGGCGGTACAGGCCAGGCGCGGCGACCAGGCGGCCATGCTGCTGCGCGCCCATATCGAGACCAGCCAGGCCGAGGTACGCAAGATCACGCTGCACCAGGTCCACCTGGCGCGCCAGGCCGGGGCCACAAGGCCGCGTTGAAGGTCGCACAGGCTTGCAGCCGGCGGCCACGGACGCAAGCAGCTGGAAACCGTGCGGCCAGGGGCGAGACTTATCGCCCCCAGCGCAGCACCAGCGGATCCAGCCGCCTGGCGGTGGCCAACAGCCCGGCGCGCGTGTCCGGATGCATGGCCGGGAAAGGATGGCGCGGCGCCTCGCAGGCGATGACGCCGCCTTCCTTCATCAAGGCCTTGGCGGCCAGCAGCCCCGCCTGGCGGTTTTCGAAGTTGATCAGCGGCAGCCACTGCTGGTAAAGGGCGTACGCCTTGTCGTGATCACCGGCGCGGTGCGCCTCGATGATGGGGCGGATGCCGTCGGGGTAGCCGCCGCCGGTCATGGAGCCGGTCGCGCCGGCGTCAAGGTCGGGCAGCAGGGTGATGGCCTCCTCGCCGTCCCAGGGACCCTCCACGGCGCGGCCGCCCAGGCGGATCAGTTCGCGTAGTTTGGACGCCGCGCCGGCAGTCTCGATCTTGAAATAGGCGACGTGTTCGATCTCGCGGGCCATGCGCGCGAGGAAGCAGGCCGAAAGTACGGTGCCGCTGGCGGGCGCGTCCTGGATCATGATGGGAATGTTCACCGCATCCGACAGGCGCGCATAAAACTCGTAAATCTGCGGCTCGCTCACGCGAAAAGTGGCGCCGTGGTAGGGCGGCATGACCATCAGCATGGCGGCGCCCATGTCCTGCGCGCGGCGGCTGCGTTCGGCGCAGATCTTGGTGCCGAAATGGGTGGTGGTCACGATCACCGGCACGCGCCCGGCCACATGCTCGAGGACGGTGCGGGTCAGGGTTTCGCGCTCTTCATCCGACAACACGAACTGCTCGGAGAAGTTGGCCAGGATGCAGATGCCGTCGGAGCCGGCGTCGATCATGAAGTCGATGCAGCGCTTCTGGCTCTCAAGGTCCAGTTCGCCGGTTTCGGTGAAGGTGGTGGGGGCGACGGGGAAGATGCCGCGGTAGCGCGGCTGGCGGAGCGTGGTCATGGATGTAAGGATCAGGTTGAAGGAGGCTTCACGGATTTACGCACTGCGCATCTAGTGGGAATGGCGGGGAACTTCGGAGCCGCGGCAGCCGACCAGGAAATCAAAGTCGCAGCCCTCGTCGGCTTGCAGCACGTGGTCGACGTACAGGCGCTGGTAGCCGCCGCGCATGCCCGCGGCGGCTTTGCCCTGCAGCGCCGCGAGGCGCTCGGCGAGTTCGGCATCACTGATGTCCAGGTGCAGGCGGCCCTGGTCGCAGTCGAGCTCTATCCAGTCGCCGTCGCGCACGGCGGCCAGCGGCCCGCCGGCCGCGGCTTCGGGCGCCACATGCAGCACCACGGTGCCGTAGGCGGTGCCGCTCATGCGCGCGTCGGAGATGCGCACCATGTCCTTGACGCCCTGGCGCAGCAGCTTGGGCGGCAGGCCCATGTTGCCGACCTCGGCCATGCCGGGGTAGCCCTTGGGGCCGCAGTTTTTCATGACCATGACGCAGCTGGCGTCGATGTCGAGGTTCTCGTCGACGATGCGCTCCTTGTAGTGCTCCAGGTTCTCGAACACGACCGCGCGGCCGCGGTGCTTGAGCAGCTCGGGGGAGGCCGCGGAAGGTTTGAGCACCGCGCCGCGCGGCGCCAGGTTGCCGCGCAGTATGCAAATGCCGCCGTCGGCGATCAAGGGGTTGTCCAGCGGGCGGATCACCTCGTCGTTGTACTGCGGGGCCTCGCGCACGTTGTCCCATAGAGCCCGGCCGTTGACGGTGAGTGCGTTGGGATGCGGCAGCAGGCCGTTCTCACCCAGGCGGCGCAACACCGCGGGCAGGCCGCCGGCGTAATAAAACTCTTCCATCAGGAAACGGCCGGAAGGCTGCAGGTCGACCAGGGTCGGCGTGTTGCGGCCTATGCGCGTCCAGTCTTCCAGGTCCAGTTGCACGCCGATGCGGCCGGCGATGGCCTTGAGGTGGATCACCGCGTTGGTGGAGCCGCCAATGGCGGCGTTGACGCGGATCGCATTTTCGAAAGCTTCGCGCGTCAGGATTTTCGACAGCGTCAGCCCTTCGCGCGCCATCTCGACAGCGCGCGCGCCCGACATCTGTGCCAGCACATAGCGGCGCGCATCCACCGCGGGAATCGCCGCGTTGTGCGGCAGCGAAGTACCCAGGGCCTCGGCCATGCAGGCCATGGTGGAGGCCGTGCCCATGGTGTTGCAGGTGCCGGCCGAACGCGACATGCCGCCCTCAGCCGCCAGGAACTGGTGCAGCTGGATTTCGCCCGCCTTCAGCGATTCGTGCAACTGCCACACCGCCGTGCCGGAGCCGATGTTTTTGCCTTCAAGCTTGCCGTTGAGCATGGGCCCGCCGGTCACCACGATGGCAGGGATGTCGCAACTCGCCGCGCCCATCAGCAATGCGGGGGTGGTCTTGTCGCAGCCGGTGAGCAGCACCACGGCATCAATCGGGTTGCCGCGAATCGCCTCTTCCACATCCATGCTGGCCAGGTTGCGTGTGAGCATGGCGGTGGGCCGCAGGTTGGACTCGCCGTTGGAGAACACCGGGAATTCCACCGGGAAGCCGCCCGCCTCGGAGATGCCGCGCTTCACATGCTCGGCGATCTTGCGGAAGTGCGCATTGCAGGGCGTGAGTTCCGACCAGGTGTTGCAGATGCCGATGATGGGCCGGCCGTCGAACTCATGATCGGGAATGCCCTGGTTCTTCATCCAGCTGCGGTACATAAAGCCGTTTTTGTCGGCCGAGCCGAACCATTCGGTGGAACGTAATTTTCTTTTGGTGCTTGTCATGGGGGTAATGTGTGGTCGTTTCAGGAGGAGGTGGTTGTGCGCTTCACCAGCAGCCGTTGCAGCAGGCAAAAAACAAACAGCAGGACGCCGACGACAATGCGCGTCCACCAGGAACTCAGGCTGCCGTCGAAAGAAATCAGGGTCTGGATGATGCCGAGCATCAACACGCCGAACAGGGTGCCGGCCACATAGCCCACGCCGCCGCTGAGCAGCGTGCCGCCGATCACCACGGCGGCGATGGCGTCCAGCTCCAGGCCGGTGGCGTGCAGTCCGTAGCCCGACAGCATGTAGAAGGTAAAGACCACACCGGCCAGTGCCGAGCAGAAACCGGAAAGCGTGTAAACCCCCACCAGCGTGCGGCGCACCGGCAAGCCCATCAGCAGCGCGGATTGCTCATTGCCGCCGACGGCATAGACGGTGCGGCCGAAAGGCGTGCAGTGCGCGATGAACACCGCCGCCAGCAATACCACGACGGCGATCAGGGCGCTGATCGACAGCGAAGCGTCTTCCCACAGGGGAATGCGCAACTGCGAGACCTCCGAATAAAACTCGTTGGTGATGCTGATGGAGTCGACGCTGATCAGGTAGCACAGGCCGCGCGCCAGAAACATGCCGGCCAGCGTCACGATGAAGGGCTGCAGGCGAAAACGCTCGATCAAAAACCCCATGAAGGCGCCGAAAGCCGTGCCCATGAGCAGTACCAGCGGAATCACCGCGGCCGGGCTCCAGCCGTGGTGCTCCACCAGCGCGGCCGACACCATGGTGGTCAGCGCCACCACGGAACCCACGGACAGGTCGATACCGCCCGAAAGAATCACAAAGGTCATGCCCACGGCGACGATGACCAGAAAGGCGTTGTCCACCAGCAGGTTGAGGAAGACCTGCGCTGAAAAGAAGCCGGTGTAAAGCACCGAGCCCAGGCTCGCCATGGCGACAAACAGCGAAATCGTGGCCGCCAGCGGCAGGTATTTGGGGTTGAAGCGGGAAGCCGGCACGGCCGGCGGCAGCGGCCGGGCTGCAGCTTCTGCGCCAGGTGCTTTGAGCGTCGCGCTCATGGCCGCATCCCCCGCACGGCCGGCCGCCGTGTCCAGATGGCTATCTCGGCCCGGAACTCCGGCGACTGCAGCAGCATCACGGCAAACACCACCGCGGCCTTGACCACCAGGTTGATCTCGGGCGGCACGCCCAGCGAATAAATGGCATAGGTCAGGGTCTGGATGATCAGCGCGCCTATCACGCTGCCCACCAGGCTGAAGCGCCCACCGGTGAGCGCGGTGCCGCCCAGCGTGACCGCCAGGATGGCGTCGAGCTCGAGCAATTGGCCCGCATTGTTGCCGTCGGCGCTTTTCACGTTGGAGCTGATCAGCAGGCCCGCAATGCCCGCGCACAGGCCGCAGAAAGCGTAGGCCGCGACGATCAGCCGCCGCGCCTGCACGCCGGCGACGCGCGCCGCGGTCGGGTTGATGCCCACGGCCTGGATGAATAGCCCGAGGGCGGTGCGCGTCACCGCCAGGTACAGCAGGGCAAACACCACCGCCACGATAAACAGCGAGAAAGGCAGGCCCAACAGGTAGCCGCTGCCCAGGAAGAAAAACGGCGCGTAATAAATGGTGATGATCTGCCCGCCGGTGATGAGCTGCGCGATGCCGCGGCCCGCCACCATGAGGATCAGTGTGGCGATGATGGGCTGCATGCCCACCCTGGCGACCAGCAGCCCGTTCCACAGCCCGCACAGCAGCGCGATGCCCAGCGCCGCAAGAATGGCCAGCGGCATCGGGAAGCGGCTCACGCCCGCGGCCACCGAGCCGCCTATCATCCAGGCGGCCAGCGCGGCAGCGATGGCAACCACCGCTCCCACGGAAATGTCAATGCCGCGGGTGGCGATCACCATGGTCATGCCCAGCGACACCAGCACCAGCGGCGCGGCCCGGTTGAGGATGTCAACCAGGCTGCCGTAGAGGTGGCCGTCGCGCCACTCGACATGCAGAAAGCTGGCATTGAACACCGTGTTCACCACCAGCAGCAGGAACAGCGTGACAAGCGGCCAGGCCAGGCGATGCCGCATGACATTCAGTGGGGTTTTCTTTTCAGACATGTTCAGCCGCGATCAGTTCATAGACGGCGTCTTCGCTGCTGCCCGCCGGTAGCTCGCCTACCTTGCGGCGGTCGCGCAGCACCACGATGCGGTGCGCCACGCGAACCACCTCGCTCATTTCGGAGGAAATGAAGATCACGGCCATGCCGGCCTGCGCCAGGCGCAGGATCTGCTCCATGATTTCCTGCTTCGCGGCCACGTCGATGCCGCGCGTCGGCTCGTCCAGGATCAAGAGGCGCGGCTCGGTCGCCAGCCAGCGCGCGATCATGGCCTTTTGCTGGTTGCCGCCCGACAGCAAGCCTATGGGCGTGTCCACGCTCGCGGTCTTGATGCCCATGGCCTGGACAAAACGTTCGGCCAGTGCCGTCTGCTCGGCCCGCGACAAAAATCGGCGCATGCCCATGCGGGCTTGCAGCGCCAACGCGATGTTTTCACGCAGCGACAGCTCGGCCACAATGCCGTCGGTCTTGCGTTCCTCGGGGCACAGGGCCAGGCCGTGGCGGATCGCGTCGGCGGGGCTGGAGAAAGCGACTGTCTCGCCGTCGATCCTGAGCACACCGCGGTCCGGCGCTTCCAGGCCGAAGAGCAGGCGCGCCAGTTCCGTGCGGCCCGAGCCCAGCAAGCCGGCAAGGCCCAGCACCTCGCCGGCACGCACACGAAGGTTCACGGGTTGCAACTGGCCGCTTTGGCCCAGGCCTTCGGCTTGCAAGAGCGCCGGCTGCGCGTCATCAAACGCCGCAGTTGCCGGGGCGCTTGCGGATTGCGCGGCCAGCTCCCGGCCCAGCATGGCCGCGATCAATGCCTGCGGCCCCAGCTCGCTGGCCCGCCACTCCCCGACCCAGCTGCCGTTGCGCAGCACCGTGATGCGGTCGGACACCGCATAGACCTGGTTCAGGAAATGGGTCACAAAAACAATGGCCAGGCCCTCGCCGCGCAGGCGGCGCAAGACCTCAAAGAGTTTTTGCACTTCGTCATCGTCGAGGCTGGAGGTGGGCTCGTCGAGGATCAGCACCTTGGCCTCAATACTGATGGCGCGCGCAATGGCCACCAGCTGCTGCACCGCGACCGGGTAGCTGGACAGGAGGCGCGTGACGTCGATGTCCAGGCCGACGCGCGCGACGAGTTCGCGCGCGCGGCGAGTCAGTTCGGCCCAGGCAATGCGATAGCCCTGCGCAATGCCGCGCCGCGGATAGCGGCCCGCGAAGATGTTTTCCGCCACGGAGAGGTTGGGGCAGAGGTTGACTTCCTGGTAGACCGTGCTGATGCCCAGGCGCTGCGCCGCCAGGGGAGAGGCCGGCCACACCGCCTGGCCGGCCAGCCGCATTTTGCCGCCGCTGGCTTCGAGCACGCCGGTCAGGACCTTGATGAGCGTGGACTTGCCCGCGCCGTTTTGCCCCATCAGGGCATGGATTTCACCGGGATACAGGCGAAGGTGCACGTCGCGCAGCGCATCGATGCCGGCAAACTGCTTGTGGATGCCCGAGAGCTCCAGCACGGGAGCGACGTCGGTGGGGGTATCGGCCGGGGTCATGGGGCAAGCTCGGCGCCATGCGCCGCGGTATTCACCTTGAGGACGGCCGCAGGGCTCATGCCTTGTTTTTGTTATAGACGTCGACAAACACGGCGGCCAGCAGCACTACGCCTTTGATGACCTGCTGGTAGTCGATGCCCACGCCCAGGATGGACATGCCGTTGTTCATCACGCCCATCACGAACGCGCCTATCACCGCGCCCATGACCTTGCCGACGCCGCCCGAGGCCGAAGCCCCGCCGATGAAGCAGGCGGCAATGACGTCGAGCTCAAAACCCAGTCCGGCCTTGGGCGTGGCGGTGTTCAGTCGCGCGGCGAACACCAGCCCCGCCAACGCCGCCAGCACGCCCATGTTCACGAAGGTGTAGAAAGACAGGCGCTCGGTCTTGATGCCCGAGAGCTTGGCTGCCTTTTCGTTGCCGCCCAGCGCATAGACGCGCCGCCCTATCGTGGTGTGCCCCGTGATGAAATGGAACATGAAGATCAGCACGGCCATCACGATCAGCACATTGGGCAGGCCCTGGTAGGAAGCCAGCAGATAGCTGAAGTAGATCAGCAGCGCGGCAAACACCGCGGTTTTGACAAAAAAGAACACAGCGGGCTCGGCCTGGATGCCGTGCTTGAGCTGGCGGGCCCGCGCGCGCAGGCCGGCTGCCGCCAGCACCGCGGCGAGCACCACGCCCAACAGCAGCGAAGTCATGCGCAGGCCTTCACTGCTCAGCAGGTCCGGCATGAAGCCGGAGCTGAGTTTCTGGAAGGACTCGGGGAAGGGGCCCACCGACTGGCCCTGCAGCAGCGCGAGGGCAAGCCCCTTGAACACCAGCATGCCTGCCAGCGTGACGATAAAGGAGGGAATGCGGAAGAAGGCGACGAACCATCCTTGCACCGCGCCTATCAGCGCGCCGCAAGCCAGGCACAGCAGCGAGGCCGGCACGAAGTTCCAGTCGTACTGGACCATCAGCACGGCGGCCAATGCGCCGATGAAGCCGCACACCGAACCCACCGAAAGGTCGATGTGCCCCGCCACGATGACCAGCAGCATGCCCAGCGCCATGATGACGATGTAGCTGTTTTGCAGCACCAGGTTGGTCAGGTTCAGGGGCTGCATCAGCGTGCCCTCGGTCATGTACTGGAAGAAGGCCATGATGGCCACCAGCGTGACCAGCATGCCGTACTCCCGGAAGTTGTGCTTCAGGTAGTCCAGCGGTGATTTGTCGCCTGTGGACGCGGCTTTGACCGGTGGCATGGTGGCGTTGGAGGGTTCGTTCTTCATTTCAGCTTGCTTTCACGATCGCGCGCATGATCTTTTCCTGGGAGGCTTCGGCCGTCGGCATCTCGGCGATGAAGCGGCCTTCGTTCATGACGTAGATGCGATCCGTCATGCCCAGCAGTTCCGGCATTTCCGAAGAAATGACAATGATGCATTTCCCCTCGGCCGCAAGCTGGGCCATCAGGGTGTAAATCTCGTACTTGGCGCCCACGTCGATGCCGCGTGTGGGCTCATCCAGGATGAGTACCTCGGGGCTGGTGAACAGCCATTTCCCGAGCACCACCTTTTGCTGGTTTCCGCCCGAGAGGTTGAGGACTTTCTGGCCGACGCCGGAGCAGCGTATGCGCAGTGTTTCCCGGTAGCGCTGCGCGACCTGGTATTCACTGCCGCTGTCGATCACGGCGGCTTTCGAAACGCCTTTGAGGTTGGCCAGCGACACATTGAACTGGATGTCTTCGTTCAGCACCAGACCGTTGCCCTTGCGGTCTTCGGTCACATAGGCCAGGCCGTGGCGAACGGCTTTTTCCACCGTGCCCACGTCGACGGGCTTGCCGCCCAGCAGCACCTGGCCGCTGATGCGGCGACCCCACGAGCGGCCGAAGATACTCATGGCAAGCTCCGTGCGCCCCGACCCCATCAGCCCGGCAATGCCGACGATTTCACCGCGCCGCACCTGCAGGCTCACGCCCTTGATGAATTTCCTGTCCGTGTGCAGCGGGTGGTAAACATTCCAGTCGCGCACTTCAAACACGGTCTCGCCGATTTTCGGCTGGCGCGGCGGGTAGCGGTCTGCCATCTCGCGGCCCACCATGCCGCGAATGACGCGGTCCTCGCTGACGGCCTCTTCGCGGCAGTCCAGCGTTTCCACGGTGCTGCCGTCGCGCAGGATGGTGATCGCATCGGCCACGCGTGAAATTTCATTGAGCTTGTGCGAAATAAGGATGCAGGTGATGCCATGGCCCTTGAGTTCCAGCAACAGGTCGAGCAGCGCCTGGCTGTCGTTTTCATTGAGGCTGGCCGTGGGCTCGTCGAGGATGAGCAACTTGACCTGCCTGGACAAGGCCTTGGCGATTTCCACCAGCTGCTGCTTGCCCACGCCGATGTCCGTGATCAGCGTGCCGGGTGATTCCTTGAGACCCACTTTTTTCAGCAAGGCCTGTGTCTTGCTGTGCGCGGCCATCCAGTCGATCACGCCGTGCTGCGCGGTTTCGTTGCCCAGAAAGATGTTCTCGGCGATGGACAGCAGCGGAACCAGGGCCAGCTCCTGGTGGATGATGATGACACCCAGTTGCTCGCTGTCGTGGATGCCGAGGAAGCGGCGCTCCTGCCCTTCGTAAACAATGTCGCCGCTGTAAGAGCCATGCGGATAGACGCCGGAGAGGACCTTCATCAAGGTCGATTTTCCGGCGCCGTTCTCGCCGACGATGGCATGGATCTCACCCGCGCGCACGCGCAGGTTGACCTTGTTCAGCGCGACAACACCTGGGAAGGTCTTGCGGATGTCGCGCATCTCCAGAATCGTTTCCAATGCCTGTCCTTTGATGCAAGGTGATTGCCACCTCTTGGCGTTGACGGCCCCGCGCCTTGCAGCGCGGGGCCGTTTGTTCCGTTTGTTTTCAGCGAATGCTTACTTGATCTGGGATTCTTTGTAGTAACCGCTGCCTATCAGCACCTGGTGCCAGTTGGATGCATCCACGGCCACAGGTTTGAGCAGGTAGGAGGGCACCACTTTCACGCCGTTGTTGTAAGTCTTGGTGTCGTTGATCTCAGGCTGTTTGCCGGACAGCATGGCGTCCACCATGTTGGCCGTGACCTTGGCCAGTTCGCGCGTGTCCTTGAAGATGGTCGAGTACTGCTCGCCTTTCAGGATGGACTTGACGGAAGCGATTTCAGCGTCCTGGCCGCTGACCACGGGGCAGGGTTGCTGCGCGGTGCAGTAGCCCACGCCCTTCAGGGAAGACAGGATGCCGATGGACAGGCCGTCATACGGCGACAGCACCGCGTGGACTTTTTCCTTGCCGTAGTAGGCCGACAGCAGGTTGTCCATGCGCGCCTGCGCCACCGCACCGTCCCAGCGCAAGGTACCCACCTTGTTCATGCCCATCTGCTTGCTGCGCACCACCAGCTTGCCGCTGTCGATGTAGGGCTTTAGCACGCTCATGGCGCCGTCGTAGAAGAAGAAAGCGTTATTGTCGTCGGGTGAACCACCGAACAGTTCAATGTTGAAAGGGCCTTTGCCCTGCTTGAGGCCCAACTTGTCGACGATAGTGGTGGCCTGCAATACGCCCACCTGGAAGTTGTCGAAGGTGGCGTAGTAGTCCACGTTCTTGGAACCCTTGATCAGGCGGTCGTAGGCAATGACCTTGATGCCTTTGTCGGCCGCATTTTGCAGGGCCTTGGACAAGGTGGTGCCGTCGATGGAGGCGATCACCAGCACTTTCACGCCCTTGGTGATCATGTTCTCGATCTGGGCCAGCTGGTTGGGGATGTCATCCTCGGCGTACTGCAGGTCGGTCTTGTAGCCGCGCTCCTTGAGCACCTTGACCATGTTGTCGCCGTCAGCGATCCAGCGGGCAGAGGACTTGGTCGGCATCGAGATGCCGATGCTGCCCTTGTCCTGCGCATGGGCCAGCGGCGCGATACCGACGGCGGCCAGGGCCAGGCTGGCCAGCAAAGTCTTCAGAAAAATACGCTTCATGAGTTGTCTCCTTGTGTGTTGTCAATGATTCTTGAGTATCCGCGCGCCATGGCAGGCGCCCCATCAGTACTTACGCTTGGGAAATTCCGCGGCCGCCACTTCCATCGGAAAAATCCCCTCTTCAGTAACGATTCGTTTCTGAACCGGCTTGCCGGCCTTGATGTCTTTCACCGCGGCCATCAACTGGGGGCCCAGCAAGGGGCTGCATTCCACGGAGACGTTGAGCTTGCCGGCCATCATGGCCTCGAACGCGCCCTTGACGGCGTCGATGGAGATGATGGTGATGTCCTTCGCCGGCTTCATGCCGGCTTCTTCAATCGCCTGGATCGCGCCTATGGCCATGTCGTCGTTGTGCGCGTAAAGCACATTGATCTTCTTGCCTTCGGCCTTGAGGAAGGCTTCCATCACTTCCTTGCCCTTGGCCCGGGTGAAGTCGCCTGTCTGCGAACGGATGATCTTGAACTTCGGGTCGGCCTTGATGATTTCCTCAAAACCTTTTTTGCGGTCTATGGCCGGCGCGGAACCGACGGTGCCCTGCAGCTCGACGATGTTGACCTGGCCACTTGTCCCCTTCATTTTTTCCACCAGCCAGCGGCCCGCCTTGCGGCCTTCTTCCACAAAGTCGGAGCCCATGAAGGAGACATACAGCGAGGTGTCCTTCACATTGACGGAGCGGTCGGTCAGCACCACCGGAATCTTCGCCGCCTTGGCTTCGCGCAGCACGGTTTCCCAGCCCGACTCGACAACCGGCGAGAACGCGATCACGTCCACCTTTTGCGCGATGAAGGAGCGGATGGCCTTGATCTGGTTCTCCTGCTTTTGCTGGGCGTCCGAAAACTTGAGCTCGATGCCGGCGTCCTTGGCGGCCGATTTGATGGATTCGGTATTGGCGGTGCGCCATTCGCTTTCCGCGCCCACCTGGCTGAAACCCAGCACGATGGCTTTTTGCGCCCACGCGGAAGCCGGCAGCAGACCGGCAAGGGGGGCGCAAGCGAGCGCGGCGGCGAGGGTACGGCGTTGGATCTTCATATTGTCTCCTTTGGTTGAAATTAAACTGACAAGTCTCCCGTGATCCGAAGTGGTTCAGGCCAGCACATAGCCGGTCTTGACCGTGGTGTAAAACTCCGCGGCGTAGCGGCCCTGCTCGCGCGGGCCGTAACTCGAGCCCTTGCGCCCGCCGAAAGGCACATGAAAATCGACGCCCGCGGTCGGCAGGTTCACCATGGTCATGCCGACCTCGGCGTTGCGCTTGAAATGCATGGCGTGCTTCAGGGATGTGGTGCAGATGCCCGCGCACAGGCCGAACGGCGTGTCGTTGGCCAAGGCCAGCGCATGTTCAAAATCATCGGCCTGCAACACACAGGCCACCGGCCCGAAGATCTCTTCGCGCGCGATGCGGTGCTCCGGCCTGGCCAGGAATAGCGCCGGGTTCATGTAGTGCCCCGGTGTCGCACGTTCGAGCAGCTCACCGCCCCAGACATGCTCGGCGCCCTCGTTGCGCCCTATCTCCAGGTAGGACAGGTTGTTGTCCAGTTGGCCCTGGTCGACCACGGGCCCCATTTCGATGCCTTGCTCCAGCGCATGGCCCACCTTGAGCGCGGCGACGCGATGGCGTAGCCGGGCAACGAAGGCGTCGTGCACGGGCGCTTCCACAATCAGGCGGCTTGAGGCGGTGCAGCGTTGGCCGGTCGAAAAATACGAACCTTGCACCGCGCATTCGACGGCTTGGTCAAGGTCGGCATCGGCCAGCACCACCAGCGGGTTTTTGCCGCCCATTTCAAGCTGCACCTTGGCGCGGCGCGCGGCCGCGGACTGGAGGATGCGCTCGCCGGTCGCCACCGAACCCGTGAAACTCAGCGCATTGACCAGGGGATGGTCGACCAGCGCCTGGCCGACTTCCCGGCCGCTGCCCATGACCAGATTGAACACGCCCGCGGGCAGTCCGCAGCGGCTGATGATTTCGGCCAGCGCCCAGGCGCAGGTGGCGACCAGTTCGGCCGGCTTGAAGACCACCGTGTTGCCGTAAGCCAATGCCGGTGCGATCTTCCAGGCCGGGATCGCCAGCGGAAAATTCCACGGCGCGATGATGCCCACTACACCGACGGGTTCACGCGTCACGTCCACCTGGATGCCGGGGCGCACCGATGCCAGGGTCTCCCCCTGGACGCGCAAGGCCTCGCCCGCGAAAAACTTGAAGATCTGACCTGCCCGCGCCGCTTCGCCCACGCCTTCGGGCAGGGTTTTTCCTTCTTCCCGCGCCAGCAGCATGCCCAGTTCATCCTTGCGCGCCAGTATCTCGCTGCCTATCTGGTCGAGCACGTCGGCGCGGCGTTGCGGGGTGCTGTGGCTCCAGTGCGGCAAAGCCTCGGAGGCCGCCCGGATCGCGACTTCTGTCTGATTGCGGTCGGCACGCGCATACTCGCTCACCACTTCGCGGGTGTCCGAAGGGTTGGTGCTGATGCCCGTGGTGGTGCCGGTTTCCCAGCGCCCATTGATGTAATGCCGGGCGTTGTGCTGCAGTTCGCCGAATCTCATGAAAGATGCTTTTTCATAACGACGCAGTCTAGAATCGATTTTGATATCAATCTAATCGTTTTTTTGACAAAATTGATATCGTTCTACGCATTCTGGAAAACCCGATGACCACCTACAACCACTGGTTCATACGCGCACGGCTCAAAACCCGGCAATTGCTGCTGCTGGTCGCGCTGGCCGAGGAAGGCAACATCCACCGCGCGGCGCAGGTGCTCAGCATGACCCAGCCGGCGGCTTCCAAGCTGCTCAAGGACCTGGAAGACGTCCTGGAAGTACCGCTGTTCGAGCGCCTGCCCCGCGGCATGCGGCCGACCTGGTATGGCGAAACCATGATCCGGCACGCGCGCATGGCGCTGGCCAGCCTGAACCAGGCGCATGACGAGCTCACCGCGCTCAAGACCGGGCACTTCGGCCATGTCGCCGTCGGCGCGATCACCTCGCCGGGGCTGGCCTTGTTGCCACCCGCGGTGGCCGTGGTCAAGCAGGAGCACCCCAGCCTGCGCATTTCGCTGGACATCGAAACCAGCCCGGTGCTGCTGGAGCGGCTGGAGCAGGGCAAACTCGACATTCTGGTGGCGCGCCTCTTTGCCGAGCATGACAAGACCCACTTGCGTTATGAGCCCCTGGTCGAGGAGCCGGTATGCGCCATGGCCAGGCCTGGCCATCCCTTGCTGGGGGTGTCGGGGCTGACCCTGCGCGACGTGGTGGCGGCGGCCTGGATCGTGCCGCCCGCGGGTAGCGTGCTGAGGCACCGCTTCGAGCTGATGTTCCAGGAAGACGGGCTCGCGCCGCCGATCAATGTGGTCGAGTCTTCGGCGCTGCTTTTCATCACGCGCATGCTGCAGCAAAGCGACATGGTGGCCGTGGTCGCGGCCGACGTGGCCAGGTATTACGCGGCGCACGGCATTGTTGCGATGCTGCCGCTGGACATGCCCTGCCATATGGACGCCTTCGGCATCATCACCCGCACCGACCGCCTGCCTTCACCCGCCGCCAAGGTCATGATGAAGGCGCTGAAGGCGGCGAGCATGACACTCTACGGCCGCAAGCTGGAGGCGGATTAGGGCCTGCAAACACAGTGTTAACAGGCCCTGGCCTGAAGCCTAGACCCAGCCGGCATCCACCTTGAATTCCTGCGCGGTGCACATGGCGGCGTCGTCGGAAGCCAGGAACAGCACCATGCGCGCGATATCGTGGGGCAGCAGTTTGTCGGGCAGGCACTGGTTGCGCTCGAGTTCCTTTTCGCCTTCGGCATTCAGCCAGAGCTTGATCTGCCGCTCGGTCATGACCCAGCCCGGCGACACGGTGTTGATGCGGATACGGTCGCGGCCCAGTGTTTTCGCCAGGCCGCGCGTCAGGCCGTTCACCGAAGACTTGGCGATGGCATAGCATGGGTAGCCGGCGCCTTTGCCCTGCCAGCCGGTGGAGCCCAGGTTGATGATGGAGCCGGCGCCCAGCCGCTGCATGCCGGGCACGACCGACTGGATCGCAAAAAAGGCGGGCCGCTCGTTGATCGCGATGCGCTCGTCGTAATAGGCGGGCGTCACGGATTCCAGGCTGTGGCGGTCATCGCTGGCCACGTTGTTGACCAGCACCGAGAAATCGCCCAGCGCCTGCGCCGCTTCGGCAATCGCGGCTTGCAGCGCGGCCACATCCCGCACGTCGCAGGCGCGCCACCAGGGGCGGGCATGCCCCGCATCCGCCAGTTGCTGCGCCAGCGCCTCGCTGGCCTCCTTCGCGACATCAATGAATGCAACGCGCGCGCCCTGCTGGGCAAACGCCGTCACGATGGCGGCGCCAATGCCGCTTCCTCCGCCGGTGACAAATACTGGCCGGTTTTTCAGACTGGGAAAGATGCTGAGGGTGTCGCTCGCGGGAGCGGCACGCATGGAGACAGGACTCGAAATATTTGACATTGCAATTTGTATATATATTGAATTAAAAACAATAGGTTTTCAACATCACTATGCATTGATATCATGCACCGCGTCAAGAGGCCAAAACACCCAGACACGGGCCCGCAACAGGGAGACATCAGTGATATCGATTCCGGATACCCCCGCGGATATGCATAGGCTGCGGCCGACCACACCGGTGCCAGGCGCGGCGCATTGCGTTGACCCGGTGGGGGCCCTGCTGGGCGAAGGCACCTTGTGGTCGCCGCGTGAACAGGTCCTGTACTGGGTGGACATTCTTGGGCGCCGCCTGCACCGCTTTGACCCGGCTACTGGCGAGCGCAAAAGCTGGTCTTTTGACGAGGAAATTTCCGCGCTGGCCGAACGGGCCCATGCGCCCGGTCTGATCATCACCCTGCGGCGCGGCTTTGCGCTGTTTGACCCGGCCACAGGCGGCGAGCCGCGCTACCTGCACCAGCCGGAACCCGCCTTGCCGGGCAATCGCTTCAATGACGGCAAGTGTGATGCACAAGGCAGTTTCTGGGCGGGCACCATGGACTTTGACTGCGTGGCCCCCAGCGGTGCGCTGTACCGCTACGACCCCGACGGCCGCTGCACGCGCCATGACGAAGGTTTTGCGGTGACCAACGGCCCCACCTGGTCGGCCGACGGACGCACCCTGTATTTCAACGACACGGTCAACGGCCGGATCCATGCCTACGACTTCGACAGTGCGGCGGGGACTTTGTCGAACAAGCGGCTTTGGCTTGCCTTTGCGGCCGGCGACGGTGTGCCCGACGGCATGACCACCGACGCCGCCGGCCGCCTGTGGATCGCCCACTGGGGAGGCGCCCGCGTCAGCTGCCACGACCCGGTCACCGCGCAGGAGCTATGCCGCGTGCCGCTGCCCACAAGCCACGTGACCAACTGCGCCTTTGGCGGGCCAGACCTGCGCACGCTTTTTATCAGCACGGCCCGCACCGGGCTCACGCCGGAGCAACTCGCCGACCAGCCGCTGGCCGGCGGCCTGTTCGCGGTGGCCATGGACAGCCCGGGCATGCCGGCCGGCTTGTTCGGCGGCTGATGCCGCGAACAAAGCGCATGATCCCCTTCACGTGAAAGATCTTCGATGACTGATTCACAGCACTCTATTGCCTGGCTGAGCCACGCCGGCCAGCGCCTGGGGCTGCTGCCTTCGCTGGGCGGCAGCGTGGCCGCCTGGCAACTCGACCGTCCGCAAGGGCCGCTGGATCTCTGGCGGCCCTGGGACGGCAAAACCCAGGACCTCTACCAGGCCGCGTCGTTTGCCATGGTGCCGTGGTCCAACCGCATCAGCGGCGGCGGCTTCCAACACGCGGGGCAGTTTCACGCGATGCGGCCCAACCGCAAGGGCGAGCCCTATCCCATTCATGGCGACGGCTGGCTGCAGCCCTGGGAGCTCTCGCAGCCCGCCGCCGACACGCTGGTGATGACGCTGGTGTCGCACGGCTTCGACGGCAACCCTTATGACTATGAAGCTGTGCAGACCTTCCGGCTGGTCGATGGCGGGTTGGACCAGCGGGTGCAGGTGCGCCACCTGGGCGTCGCGCCGCTGCCCTATGGCCTGGGCGTGCATCCCTGGTTTCCCCGCACGCCGCAGACGCGGATCACCGCACCCGTGCAAGGCGTCTGGCTCTGCGGTGACGATCCGCTGCCGGTGGCGCACACGACCGACTTCCCTGCGGGCTGGGACCTGAACAGCGGTGCCCCCGCCAACGGCCCGCTCATCGACAACGGCTACACCGGCTGGGGCGGCAAGGCCAGCATCGCCTGGCCCGAACTGGGCCTGCAGGTCACGGCCGGCATGCCGGACTTTGAGCGCGACGGCGGCGCCCCGCGGCACTTCTGCCTGGTCTACCGGCCGCCAGAGGGGCCCGCCTTTTGTTTTGAGCCCATCACGCAGCCCATCGATGCCTTTCACCTGCCAGGCCAGCCCGGCCTGCGTGTGCTGGGGCCGGGGGAACAGTTTTCGCTCAACATCCAGTGGCGCATCGAGGCCCTGGCCGCGCAGGGCCTAGAGCCTGTTTAATGCCTAAACGGGGCCGCGCAAGTACCTTCTCGGGATGGGATGCAAGGCGCGGTGCGACGCCCATAGCACGGCTATGGGCTAGCGCCGCAACGCCGCAGACCGCCCGAGAAGGGGCTTGCCCTTCGGGTTGGGGTGACGCAAACGCGGTCGCGTTTGCATCCCCGTTGGGGCAGCCGCACGACGCCCAGCCGGCCGGCTGGGCGGTCGGGCGATTGAGCCACCCAGGCCCTTGCATGGGCATCAGCCCATGCGGCGTTCCCGGTCGGCCCACTCATCCCGATTGCACCCCAACGCGGCCTCGTTTAGGCATTGAACAGGCTCTTAACCCTTAAACCTGGCCCGTCAGGCGGCGGGCGGCTTCAAGCACCGGCTTGACTTGGGTTTCGCTGTAACGGTTGGCCGGCATGGTCAGCGTCACCGCGCCCGCCAGCACGCCATCAGCTCTGAACACCGGCGCTGAAATGCCGGCCACCTCGGCCAGCCGGTCGCCAACCGCCGTGTAGTAGCCCTGTTCGCGAATCCTGGCGTAAAGCGGATGGTCTTTTCGTGCGGCGGCCTTTGCCCTGTCGGTGTCGAACGCAATCAGGATGCGGGCGCCCGTGCCGCGGTCGGCGGGCAGCAGGTCGCCGGCCCGGATGTGATCGCGGATAGGCTGCGGCGAGTCCACCCGGTACAGGCACAGGCGGGCTTCGCCCTGGCGCACGTGGTAGGCCGCGCTCTCGCCGGTGGCCGCGACCAGCTGGCGCAGCACCGGCAGCACCACGCGGTCCAGCGAAAACGAGGCGGCATACACCGCGTTGAGGCGCGCGACCTCATTGCCCAGCCCGTAGTTGCCGTCGTCCAGGCGCTGCACCAGGCGCGCGTGCTCCAGCGAGGCCAGCAGGCGCAGCGTCGTGCTCTTGTACAGCTGCGTGCGGCTCGCGAGTTCCGCCAGGCTCAGCGAGGTGTCGCCCGTGCGGAACGCCGACAGCAGGGTCAGGGCACGGTCCACCGCGGCGGCGCCGCCGGGTGCGGCGTGGCTGTCGGCAAGGGATTCGATCTGGGCTTTGCGGGGCATACGCAGCTTTCAAGGCTTGACGCGGCGCGCGGCTTGACAAGCCGGCGTTTAGCGTTGAATATTTCATTAGAGAGAACGATATTCTATCTTACAGAACTATGACTTCAAATGCAAGCGACTCCCGGGCATCCCGGTCGCCTCCCGAGGTGCTGATCAGCGAGGTCGGCCCGCGCGACGGCCTGCAATCGGTCAAGGCCGTGATGCCGACGGAGCACAAGCTGCGCTGGATCAGCGCCCTCTACGAAGCCGGCCTGCGCGAGATCGAGGTCGCATCGTTTGTGCCGGCCAGGCTGCTGCCGCAGATGGCCGACGCGGCCGAGGTGGTGCGGCACGCCCTGACCTTGCCCGGCCTGACCGTCATGGCACTGGTGCCCAATCTGCGCGGCGCGCAGGCGGCCCTGGCGGCCGGCGTGCACAAGCTTACCTTGCCGGTGTCGGCCAGCGCCGCGCATTCGCTGGCCAACGTGCGCAAGACGCGCGAAGAGATGGTGGAAGAAGTGCGCGCCGTCGCCGCACTGCGGCGTGACACCGCGCCGCACGTGAAAGTCGAGGCCGGTATTTCCACCGCCTTCGGCTGCACGCTGCAGGGCGAGGTCGCTGAAGACGAGGTAATCCGCCTGGCCGCGCAGTGCATTGCCGCGGGCGCCGACGAATCGGGCCTCTCGGACACCACAGGTTACGCCAACCCGGTGCAGGTCAGACGCCTGTTCCGGCGGTTGCGCGCGGAAATCGGCGAACACGCCGGCGCGGCCCATATGCACAACACGCGCGGCCTGGGCCTGGCCAACTGCCTGGCCGCCTACGAGGAAGGCGTGCGCACCTTTGATTCATCCCTGGGCGGCCTGGGCGGCTGCCCTTATGCACCGGGCGCCTCGGGCAATGTGGTCACCGAAGACCTGGTTTTCATGTTCGAGGCCATGGGTGTTTCGACCGGCGTGGACCTCGGCAGGCTGATGGCCGCACGGGAGCCGCTGCGGGCCGGGCTGCCGGGCGAGGCCATTTACGGCATGACACCCGAGGCGGGTTTGCCCAAGGGCTTTGTGCAGGGAGCCGTCCATGTCTGATATGCCTGACACCGGCACGCCACCGAACGGACCCGCCAAGGCGCTGCCCTATGCGGGCCTGCGCGTCGTCGAATTCACCCACATGGTCATGGGGCCGACCTGCGGCATGCTGCTGGCCGACCTGGGGGCCGAGGTCATCAAGGTCGAGCCGATCGCCGGGGACAACACCCGCAAGCTGATCGGCTCGGGCGCGGGCTTTTTCCCCATGTTCAACCGCAACAAAAAAAGCCTTGCCGTCGACCTGCAGACGCCTGAGGGGCGCGAGCTGGTGCTCAAGCTGGTCGCGACGGCCGACGTGGTCAGCGAAAACTTCAAGCCCGGCACCATGAAAAAGCTGGGCCTGGACTACGCCAGCCTCTCGCAGCTCAACGAACGGCTCATTTACGTGAGCCATAAGGGCTTCCTGCCCGGCCCCTACGACCACCGCACGGCGCTTGATGAAGTGGTGCAGATGATGGGCGGCCTGGCCTATATGACGGGCCGCGCGGGCGACCCGCTGCGCGCCGGCAGCAGCGTCAACGACATCATGGGCGGCATGTTCGGCGCGATAGGCGCGATGGCGGCGCTGGCCGCGCGCGAAAAAACCGGCAAGGGCCAGGAGGTGCAGGCCGCGCTGTTCGAGAACAACGTCTTCCTGGTGGCCCAGCACATGATGCAGTTCGCCGTGACCGGCCAGCCCGCCGCGCCCATGCCCAGCCGGATTTCGGCCTGGGCGGTTTACGACGTGTTCACGGTCAAGGACGGCGAGCAGATTTTCCTGGCCGTCGTCAGCGATACGCAGTGGGCGGTTTTCTGCGAGGCCTTCGGCCTGCAGGAGCTGCGGGCCGACCCGCGGCTGCAAAGCAACAACGACCGCGTGCGTGCGCGCGACTGGCTGATGCCGCTGCTGCGCTCGCAACTGGCCGGGCACAGCGCCGCCGAGCTGGGCGCGGTGTTCGAAAAACACGCGTTGCCGTTCGCGCCCATCACGCGGCCGCAAGATCTGTTCGAGGACCCGCACCTCAAGGCCACTGGCGGCCTGGCGCCCATCACGCTGGTCGACGGCGAACGCGCGGGGCAAACCACCTCCACCGTGCTGCTGCCGCTCACGCTGGACGGGGAACGGCCGGGCGTGCGCATGAACCCGCCGCGGCTGGGCGAGCACACGCGGGAGCTGCTGCAGGAGCTCGGCTACTCAGGCGAGGCCATCGCGGCCTTGCAGGCCGGCGGCATCACGCGCTGAGCATTCCAGAACAAAACCACAGAACACACACGGAGACAAACATGAACAAAAACCTGAAAGCGGTTTTGCTGGCCGCAGGCCTGGGCCTGGCCCACTTCACGGCAGGGGCGCAAACCGCCTGGCCTGCCAAGCCGATCCGCATCATCGTGCCCTTCCCGGCGGGCGGTCCGACCGACATCACGGCGCGCGTCCTGGGGCAGGCCATCGGCGAGTCGCTCAAGACGCCGGTGATTGTGGAAAACAAGGCGGGCGGCCACGGTTTCATTGGCGTGGGCGAGGCGGCCAAAGCACCGGCGGACGGCTACACCCTGATGATGGCCAGCATAGGCACCATGGCCATCAACCCAAGGCTGCACGAGAAGATCCCCTACGATGCCAACAAGGATTTCGCGCCCGTATCCCTGGTGGTGACCGTGCCTATCGTGGTGGTGGCAAATCCGCGGGTGCTGCCGGTGGCGACCTTGCCGGAACTCGTCGAGCGGCTCAAGGCCAACCCCGGCAAGATCAACTTTGCATCGGCCGGCAACGGCGGCTCCTCACACCTGGTGCCGGAGTACTTCAAGTACCGCACGGGCACTTTCATGACGCACATTCCCTACAAGGGCTCGGGTCCCGCCATCGGCGACGTGGTGGCCGGCCAGGTGCAACTGATGTTTGATACCCTGCTGACCAGCACACCCTTTGTGAAAAGCGGCAAGCTCAGGATGCTGGGCGTCACCACCGCGCAACGCCTGCCGCAGTACCCCGACGTGCCCACGGTCGCGGAGGCGCTGAACATGAAGGACTTCGAGGCCTCGTCCTGGTATGCGCTCTATGCACCCGCCGGCACGCCGCCCGACATCGTCAAGCGCCTGTCCGCCGAGGTGGACGCGGCGCTCAAACAGCCGGCGGTGGCCAAACGCCTGACGGACCTGGGTGCCATACCCGCCGGAGGCACGCCGGAGAAACTGGCCGCGTTCCAGCGCATGGAGCAGGACAAATGGGGCAAGGTGATCCAGCTTGCCCATGTCAAGCCGGACTGAACGGGCCTCTTGAGCGCCCCCCCGGCCGGGCGGGCACCGCCGCACGACATCCACATCAACGGAGACACGCATGAACAAAAACCTGAAAACCATTTTTATCGCCGCGGGCCTGGGCCTGGCCCAGCTCACGGCGGGGGCGCAAACCGCCTGGCCCGAAAAACCGGTGCGCATCATCGTGCCCTACGCGCCCGGCGGCACCACTGACTATGCGGCGCGGCAGATCGCGCAAAAACTCACCGAACAGACCAAACAATCTTTTTATGTCGAGAACAAGGCCGGCGCCAGCGGCACCATAGGCACGGACCTGGTGGCCAAGGCCGCGCCCGACGGCTACACCTTGCTGACCAACGACACCACCTATGCGATGCTGCCTTCGCTGTTCAACAAGCTGCCCTGGGACCATGCCAACGGCCTGGTGCCGGTGACGACCATCGCGCTGACGCCGGTGGTGCTGGTGGTGGGCGTCAACTCGCCCTACAAGACACTGGCCGAGCTGCTGGCCTTCGCGCAGAAGAACCCGGGCAAACTCAATTTCGGCTCGGGCGGCCCCGGCAGTTCCACCCACCTGTCGGCCGAACTACTGAAGAAGGAGGGCAAGTTCTTCATGACCCACATCCCCTACAAGGGCGCCGGCGAGGCCATGCTGGCGGTGGTATCGGGCCAGGTCGACGTGCTGGTCACCGCCAGCCCCACGGCGATCCCGCAGGTCAAGGGCGGCAAGCTGCGCGCGCTGGCCGTCACCGGCGACAAGCGCCTGTCCAGCCTGCCCGATGTGCCCACCTTCCGGGAAGCGGGCCTGCGCGGCTACACGGTCACCAACTGGTTCGGCCTGGTAGCCCCCAAGGGCACACCGCCCGAGCTGGTCGGCAAGCTGCAGGCGGAAGTCAAAAAAGCGCTGGCCGACCCGGCCCTGCGCGAACGCCTGGCGCAGCAGGGCGCGCAGCCCGGCGGCATGGCGCCGGCCGACTTTGCCGGTTTCATCAAGCAGGAAACCCTGATTTGGGGCACGGTGGCCAAACTCGCCGGCGTGAAGCCCGAATAAGGCCGCGCAGCATGTGGAACCTGTCCTTCACGCCGCCGCAAGTCATTGAAGCCCGGGTGCTGACCCGCCTGCCGGACAGCCTGCGCCAGCCCCGGCCCACGGCCTGGGTGGATGCCAACAAGCCCGGCTACGTCATGGACAGCTTTCTCGAGGGCCCGGCCTTCGACCGCGCCGGCAACCTGTACCTGGCCGACATTCCCTACGGCCGCATCTTCCGCGTGAGCCCCGAGCTGCAATGGACGCAGGTCGCACAGTACGAGGGCTGGCCGAACGGCCTGGCCGTGCACCGCGACGGCAGCGTCTGGATCGCGGACTACCGGCGCGGCATCCTCAGGCTGGACGCGGCCCCGGGCCGCGTGGACACGCTGCTGGGCCATCGCAACAGCGAGTCCTTCAAGGGAGTGAACGACCTTGCTTTCGACGCGCAGGGCCAGTGCTATTTCACCGACCAGGGGCAGACCGGCCTGCACGACCCCACGGGCCGCGTCTACCGGCTGCGCGAAAACGGCCAGCTCGACCTGCTGCTGGGCAACGCGCCCAGCCCCAACGGCCTCGCGCTGAGCGCCGACGGCAAGCTGCTGTTTGTCGCCGTGACGCGCGGCAACGCGGTGTGGCGCGCGCCGCTGCTGCCCGACGGCTCCATCTCCAAGATGGGCGCCTTCCAGACTTTCTTCGGCGCCAGCGGCCCCGACGGCATGGCGCTGGACGCCGAGGGCCGGCTGGTGGTCGCGCATGCGAGCCTGGGCGGCGCTTTTGTGCTCAATGCGCGCGGCGAAGTCACGCATTTCGTGCGCAGCCCCGTGGGCGCCACGGTCACCAATGTCGCCTTCCGGCCGGGCACGCGCGAACTGCTCATGACGGAATCGCAGACCGGCAGCGTGCTGACGGCGGAGCTGCCCGCGCCAGGCCAGCTTTTGTATTCACACGACACTCCAGGGTGAACAGCGGAATAAGCAGAGATTCTCTGTTGATTGCTGACATTCATGCGCATAATGAAGGCGCATGGACAAACTCAAACAGCTGGAATCCTTTGTCTCGGTGGTGGCGCGCGGCAGCCTGACGGCGGCCGCCAAATCCGAGGGGGTGGCGCCCGCCATCATGGGCCGTCGGCTGGACGCGCTGGAAGAGCGGCTGGGCGTGAAGCTGCTGGTGCGCACCACGCGGCGCATCGCGCTCACGCATGAAGGCAGCGCTTTCCTCGAAGACTGCCAGCGCCTGCTGGCCGACCTGGCCAATGCGGAGGCCAGCGTGTCGGCCGGCGGCGTCAAGGCCAGTGGCCATTTGCGCATCACGGCGCCGGCGGGCTTCGGGCGCCGACACGTCGCGCCGCTGGTGACCCGCTTTCGCGAACAGCATGCCGACGTGACGATTTCGCTGAACCTGAGCGACCGTGTGGTCGACCTGGCGGGCGAGGGTTTTGACTGCGCCGTGCGCGTCGGCGACCTGCCCGATTCCTCGCTGGTCAGCGTGCGCATGGCCGACAACCGGCGCCTGTGCGTGGCCACGCCGCGCTACCTGAAGACCCACGGCACGCCGCAGCACCCCAGTGAGCTGGCGCGTTTTGACTGCCTCACGCTGTCCAGCGATGCCTCGCAGACGCGGGGCTGGGCCTTCCAGGTGGGCGGCGAGCTGGTGCACCTCAAGCCGGGCGGGCCGCTCGACTGCTCCGACGGCCAGGTCCTGCACGACTGGTGCCTGGCCGACTGCGGCATCGCCTGGCGCAGCACCTGGGAGGTTGAATCGGAGATCGCCGCCGGGCGGCTGACGGCGGTGCTCGAAGACTTTGCCGCGCCGCCCAACGGTATTTACGCCGTGTTCCCGCAGCGCAAACATTTGCCGCTGCGGGTGCGGCTGTGGGTAGACTTCCTCAAGCACCACTACAGCCAGCCCGAGTTCTGGCGCAGCCCGGCGGCTACCGCCGCCCTCAAGCCCTGACAACCCCAACAAGGAAAAAAGGACCCCGCGATGACGCTCGAAGCCCTGCTGGCCTATGCCCACCTGCTGGCGATTCTCACCATGGTGGTTTTTCTCGCGAGCGAGGCGGCGCTGTGCCGCGTCGAATGGCTGAATGCCGCCGTGGTCGAGCGGCTGGGCAAGATAGACATGGTCTACGGCATCTCCGCGGGGCTGGTCTTGCTGACTGGCCTGGCGCGCGTGTTCCTGGGCAGCAAGGGCGCAGCCTGGTATGCGCACAACCCCCTGCTCTATCTGAAGCTGGCCATGTTCCTGGTGATAGGGCTGATCTCCATCAAGCCGACCCTGATGTTTGTGCGCTGGCGGCGCGCGCTGCGCGCCAACGGTGCCCTGCCCGACGCGGTGGAGGTCAAGAAGGCGCGCCGGCTGGTGATGGTGCAGGCGCACATCCTGCCTTTCATTCCGCTGGTGGCGGTTTTCCTGGCGCGAGGCTTCGGCTAAAGAAGACCGCGCACCAGCCAGAAGGCTGTGCCCCACATCATCAGCGCCACCAGCAAGTCCATGGCGCGCCAGACGGCTGGTGAATTGAGCCTGCGCCCCACGCACCACAGCGCCGCACCCAGGCCGGTGAACCACAGCAGCGAGCCGGTGATGGCCCCCAGGCCGAACACCGCGTTGTCGGGTTGCGCATAGGCCAGCGAGGCCGTGCCTATGACCACCGCCGTGTCCAGCCAGGCATGGGGATTGAGCCAGGACAGCGCCAGCGCCAGGCCGATCGCCTTGCGACGTGAAATCGCCTCGGTGGCGACCGGCGCACCGTCAGCCGACTGCGGCGCCGGCTGCAAAAAACGCCGCATCGCCTGGGCACCATAGACCAGCAGCACCAGCGCGCCCGCACCGGTCATCGCGCCCAGCAGCTTGTCGGACAGGCCGCCCAGCTGGGCCAGCCCCATCACACCCAGGGCGATCAGCGCCACGTCGGTTAACACGCAAAGGGCGACCGTAAGCCACAGGTGCTGGCGCAGCAGGCCCATGCGTATGACATGGGCGTTCTGCGGGCCTATGGCCATGATCAGCGAGAGGCTCAGGACCATGCCGGTCAGGAAGGCGGGGGCGGCAAGCGGGTTCATGGTGTTTCTTCAAGGTTCAGGAGAGTGCGGCTTGCACGCAGTGTCGGGCAAAGCCCATAATGCTTAAACAAAGTTAACTAAAACTCTGATTGATCAATTAATACTTGATTCAAACCCCACCATGCTCGACGCCCGACAACTCGATGCCCTGGCCGCCGTGATTGAGCACGGCAGCTTCGGCGAGGCCGCCAAAGCCCTGAGTCTGACGCTGGCGGCCGTATCGCTGCGCATCAAGTCGCTGGAAGGCGAGCTGGGCCAGCGCCTGCTGGTACGGGGCAAGCAGGTGCGCGCCACGCCGGCCGGCCAGGCCTTGCTGGGCCATGTGCGGCAGTTACGCCTGATGGAGTCCGACCTGCTCGCGGGCCTGCAGGGCGGCGGCAAGGCCGGGCGCCTGCAAAGCCTGAGCGTGGCGGTGAATGCCGACTCCCTGAGCAGCTGGTTTTTACCGGGCGTTGCGCCGGTGCTGCAGGCCCACGGCTTGCTGCTGGACGTGGTGGTCGACGACCAGGACCACACCCACGACGCGCTCAAGAGCGGCGACGTCACCGGCTGCGTGACCACGCTGGCCCAGGCCATGCGCGGCTGCGTGGCCGAACCCCTGGGTGTGATGCGTTACCGCTGCATGGCCTCGCCGGCGCTGCTCGCGCAGTGGAACGAGCCTTCGTTGGAAGGCAAGGCGCAGGGGCCTAACCGCCTGGCCCATCGCCTGCTGGCCAGCCCGGCCGTGATCTTCAACCGCAAGGACGCACTGCAGGACACTTTCCTGGCCCAGCATTTCAAGCTCAAGGGCGCGCTTTACCCGCGCCACTTTGTGCCGGCCGTGGATGCCTTCGAGCTCGCGCTGGAGCTGGGCATGGGCTGGGGCATGGTGCCCGATATCCTGCTGGCGGCGCGCGCGCATCGCCCGCCCGTGCAGGAGGTGTTACCGGGTTGCGCGGTTGACGTGCGGCTTTATTGGCAGCACTGGACGCGCGAACCGCTGGCGGCGCAGCGGCTCACCCAGGCCGTCAAACAGGCGGCCAGGGAGCGCTTGCTGCAGGACTAGGGCGGCGATGCCGCCCCTGGCCGCTTACTTCTTGGCCGAAGCTGCCGCAGCCGGCTTGGCGGCAGCGGGGGCCGTGGCCTTCTTCTCGTCGGCCATGCATTTCTTGATATGCGAGTTTTTGGCGGCGCCGGCAAGCTTCTTGTCGGCGGCGGATTTCTCGCAGGCGGGGCTGGGCGCGGCGGCGGCGTCGCGGATGCACTTCTTCTCGAAGCTGGCCTTGGCGGCGCCCGCCAGTTTTTTCTCGGCGGACTTGGCCGCGCAGTCAGCTTCGGCGCCCGCCGCATGGGCTGTGGCCGACAAGCCCATGGACATGGCAAAGGTCATAGCGACCAGGGTCAATAGTTTTTTCATAGATGCATCCCAGATGTAAACGCGGGAAACCGGAATCGAATTCCCCGTGGAATTCAAACACAGAAGGCCGGGCTTGGCTACGTCAAATTCGACGGCCGGGCATTCGCGCCCCACGGACGGTGCATGGCTTAACCGTAAAATCAGCCCATGCTCTCGATTAAAAAAGACCTGCTCGCGGCCCTGGCCGCGGGCCTGGAAGAACTTTCCCCCGGCGCGGGCGACAAAGCCGCGTTTGAATCCCCCAAGGTGGCGGCCCACGGCGACTTCGCCTGCACCGCCGCGATGCAGCTGGCCAAGCCGCTCAAGCTCAATCCGCGCCAGCTCGCCGAAAACCTGCGCGCCATTTTGCTCAAGGCTCCGGCCTTCGAGCGCTGGGTGGACGCCATCGAGATCGCCGGCCCCGGTTTCATCAACATCCGCCTCAAGCCCGCCGCCAAGCAGGAAACTGTGCGCGAGGTGCTGCAGGCCGGTGCTGCTTACGGCACGCAGGCTGCAGGCAGCGGGCAGCGCATGATCGTCGAATTCGTCTCCGCCAACCCGACCGGGCCGCTGCATGTGGGCCACGGCCGGCAGGCCGCGCTGGGCGACGCGATCTGCAATCTCTTCGCCACCCAGGGTGCGCAGGTCTGGCGCGAGTTCTATTACAACGACGCGGGCGTGCAGATCCAGACCCTGGCCGCCAGCACGCAGGCGCGCGCCAAGGGCCTCAAGCCCGGCGACGCCGGCTGGCCCGAGTCGGCCTATAACGGCGACTACATTGCCGACATCGCGGCGGACTTCCTGGCGAAAAAGACGGTCAAGTCGGACGACCGCGAGTTCACCGCCTCGGGCGATGTGGAAGACATGGACTCGATACGCCAGTTCGCCGTGGCCTACCTGCGCCACGAACAGGACCTGGACCTCAAGGCCTTCTCCGTCAAGTTCGACAACTATTACCTCGAGTCCAGCCTGTACAGCTCGGGCCGCGTCGACGCCACGGTGGCGAAATTGAAAGACGCCGGCAAGACCTATGAACAGGACGGCGCGCTGTGGCTGAAGTCGACCGATTACGGCGACGACAAAGACCGCGTGATGAAAAAGAGCGACGGCAGCTACACCTACTTCGTGCCCGACGTGGCCTACCACCTGGCCAAGTGGGAGCGCGGCTTCGGCAAGGCGATCAACATCCAGGGCATGGACCACCACGGCACCATCGCCCGCGTGCGCGCGGGGCTGCAGGCCGCCGGCGAGGATATTCCCCAGGGCTATCCCGACTACGTGCTGCACACCATGGTGCGCGTCATGCGCAATGGCGAGGAGGTCAAGATCTCCAAGCGTGCCGGCAGCTACGTCACGCTGCGCGACCTGATCGAATGGACCAGCGCCGATGCCGTGCGTTTCTTCCTGCTTAGCCGCAAGCCCGACACCGAGTACATCTTCGACATCGACCTGGCCTTGGCCAAGAACAACGAGAACCCGGTGTACTACGTGCAGTACGCGCACGCGCGCATCTGCTCCATCCTCACCACCTGGGCCGAGCAGGGCGGCGACGAAGCCAGCCTGAAGTCTGCCGACCTCTCGGCGCTGGACAGCCCTCAGGCCCAGGCGCTGATGCTGCTGCTGGCCAAATACCCCGAGATGCTGGCCAACGCGGCCGCCGGCCTGGCGCCGCACGACGTGGCGTTTTACCTGCGCGAGCTGGCCGCCTGCTACCACAGCTATTACGATGCGGAGCGCATCCTGGTCGATGACGAGGCCGTCAAGCGCGCCCGGCTGGCGCTGGTCGCGGCGACCGCGCAGGTGTTGCACAATGGCCTGGCGGTGCTGGGCGTGAGCGCTCCGCGCAAGATGTAAGAACGCCGGTAGCACCCGGATTTTCAGGACAAGGCAATGAACGTGGGCAAGGGTATGAATACACAACGAGGCGGGACGCTGCTGGGCTTGATCATTGGCGCGCTGATAGGCCTTGGCGCCGCGCTGGCCGTGGCGGTCTATATCACCAAGGTGCCCGTGCCTTTCATGAACAAGAGCCAGGCGCGCAATCCCGACAGCGACGCCGCGGAAGCCAAGAAGAACAAGGACTGGAACCCGAACGCGCCGCTGGCCGGCAAAAACCAGCCCAAGCCGCCGCCAGCCGCCGCCACCCCTGAAGCGAGCGGCGTCGCCGTTCCCGACCCTGCCGTGCCCAAGGCCGCCGCCTCGGCGCCCGCCAAAACTGCCGCCGCCAAGCCCGCCCCCGCGGCCGACCCGCTGGGCGATCTGGCCAAGGCCAAGGTCGAAGGCCTGTCGTCCGGCCCCAGCGTGGACCCTTTCAGCTACTTCATCCAGGCCGGCGCCTTCCGCACGCCCGAAGACGCCGAGCAGCAGCGCGCCAAGCTGCTGTTGCTGGGCATGCAGGCCAAGGTCAGCGAGCGCGAACAAGCCGGCCGCACCGTGTACCGCGTGCGTCTCGGGCCTTTCGACAAAAAGGAAGACGCCGACAAGGCCAAAGAGCGGCTGGACAACAACTCCATTGAGACGGCGCTGGTCCGCGTGCAGCGCTGACCGCTCTGTTGCCGATACTGAACTTTTCACGGGGCCGGTGTACAAACCCCTGTGCCCCGCCCCACGAGGCCGCCGTCCGCAGGGGCGGCTTACCCACCATTTCTGTCATACCAGGAGAAGAATCTGATGCAACGCCGTGAGTTTTCGTTTTCAGCCGCCTCGGCAGCCGTCGCCAGCCTGGGCGGCATCGCCCTTCCCACGCTGGCTCAAGCTCAGGCCAGGGCCTTCAAAGACGGTGCCGACTACCTGACGCTGGACAAGCCGGCGCCTACCGAAGTCCCCGCGGGCCAGGTCGAAGTGGTGGAGTTCTTCTGGTACAGCTGCCCGCATTGCAATGCCTTTGAGCCGACGCTCGAGGCCTGGATTAAGCAGGCGCCCAAGGATGTGACGGTGCGGCGTGTGCCGGTGGCCTTCCGCCCTGATTTCGAACCACAACAACGCCTTTTTTACGTGCTCGAGGCCATGGGCAAGGTCGAGGAGCTCCACAAAAAGGTGTTTTACGCCATCCACGTGGAAAAACTGGCGCTCAACACGGCCGACTCCGTCGCGGCTTGGGCCGAAAAACAGGGCCTGGACAAGGCCAAGTTCGTCGAGATGTACAACTCCTTCACCGTCACCACCAAGGCCCGCAAGGCCACGCAGCTGCAAGACATCTACAAGGTCGACGGCGTGCCGGCGCTGGGCATTGCGGGGCGTTACTACACCTCGGCCACCCTGTCGCAAAACATGGCTCGCGCGCTGCAGGTCACGGATTACCTGATCACGCAGTCGCGCACCAAGAAGTAAGGCCATAAGGCTGCCGTTCAGGGCCGCAGCGGCCCACGCTGAAAAACCCGCCTCGTTCCAGGCGGGTTTTTTTTATGCCCCTAATATTCACCCGTGCAAGCCATTCCCACAGCTTGCATGGCTACAATGGCCCAACCCAAAGCAGCAAGATTCGTGCCTTATGAAACACCCCCTTTATTCCCTCGTCCTGCCGGCCGCTTTGGCGCTGGGGGCGGCGTTTCCGGCCTGGGCCGAAAAAGCCGACCGGGACAAGCCCATGAACGCGGAGGCCGACGCCCTGCGTTATGACGACCTGAAGCAGACCAGCGTGTTCACCGGCAACGTGGTGATTACCAAAGGCACGACCATCGTGCGCGGCGCGCAGGTCGACGTGAGCCAGGATCCCGAGGGCTACCAGCAGGCGGTGGCCATCGCCGCGCCCGGCAAGCTGGCCTTCTACCGCAAGAAACGCGACGGCGTGGACGAATACATCGAAGGCGAAGGCGAGCGCATCGAATACGACAGCCGCGCCGACCTCGTCAAATTCATCAAGCGTGCCGTGGTGCGCCGCTATAACGGCGCCACCCTGGTGGACGAAACCACGGGCGCCGTGATCGTCTACGACAACAATACCGACGTTTTCACCGTGGACGGCGGCGCGCAAAATAAAACTGCCGCCAACCCGAGCGGGCGCGTACGCGCCATGCTGTCGCCGCGCGCCGCCGCATCGGCCCCGGCCGCCACGTCCGCCCCCGCAGCCCCAGCCGCCACCTTGCGCCCCAGCACCACGCTGGGCAACGAAAAGAACTAGAAAGAACCTGCACAGATGGATGTGGTGACTGACACTTCGGCGGCCGAGGCCGCGACCCCCAGCCGCCTGGTGGCGCAGGGGCTGCAAAAATCCTACGGCAGCCGCAAGGTCGTACAGGACGTTTCAGTGGCCGTGCAAAAAGGCGAGGTCGTGGGCCTGCTGGGCCCCAACGGCGCCGGCAAGACGACCTCCTTCTACATGATCGTGGGCCTGGTGCGCGCCGATGCCGGCGAGATTTCCATCGACGGCCAGTCGGTCGAGCACATGCCGATTCACCTGCGCGCCCGCCTGGGCCTGAGCTACCTGCCGCAGGAGGCCTCGATTTTCCGCAAGCTCACGGTGGAAGAGAACGTGCGCGCCGTGCTCGAACTGCAGCTGGACGCGAACGGCAAGCCGCTGGGCCGCGCCGACATCGAGTCGCGGTTGGATGCCCTGCTGCAGGACCTGCGGGTGGATCATTTGCGCAATTCCCCGGCGCCGGCGCTGTCGGGCGGCGAGCGCCGCCGCGTCGAGATCGCCCGCGCCCTGGCGACCCAGCCACGCTTCATCCTGCTTGACGAGCCCTTTGCCGGCATCGACCCCATCGCGGTGATCGAAATCCAGCGCATCATCGGGTTCCTGAAGTCGCGCGGCATCGGCGTGCTGATCACCGACCACAATGTGCGCGAGACGCTGGGCATCTGCGACCACGCCTACATCATCAGCGACGGCCATGTGCTGGCCCAGGGCACGCCGTCCGAGATCGTGAACAACGCCGATGTGCGCCGCGTGTACTTGGGCGAGCACTTCAAGATGTAGAGATGGTTTCCCCCTTGTTGTTCATCGCGCTTAACGTGCGGGCTTCCGAGAGTGCCGTCGCCACATTGACACGCCTGCCATCGTCTTTCAAGCGGGGGCCGTGGAACTGGCTTTGCCAGGCCACAGGCGCCGCCCCCTGTAGGGGGGAGGGTGCTACACGAGGTGAGCATCCAACGGGGGGGAGTCCTTGAAACAAGGCCTTTCGCTCCGCGTCTCGCAGCATCTTGCGCTGACGCCCCAGCTGCAGCAGTCGATTCGGCTGCTGCAGCTGTCCACGCTCGAGCTGAGCCAGGAGGTCGAGCAGATGCTCGACGAAAACCCGTTTCTCGAGGTGTCGGACGAAACCGCAGTGCGCGAGGAGTTCGGCCTTGAGCATGTCAACACGCCGGTCAGCCAGGACAGCCGTGAGTTTGAATCCGCCGCCGATGCAACGGCCGGCGGCGCGGAAGACGCGGGCATTTCCGCGGCCGGCGAAGCCGAGGTCAGCGCGGAGCCCAAGCTCGAGGAAAGCTGGGAAGGCGACGGCACGGTGGAGACCACCCCCGACGACAGCGAATGGGGCAGCGATGCGCCGGCGCGCAAGAACAACAACGAGGAAGGCGAGGCCGAGGCCTCGGACCTCACGGGCGGCCATGAGTCGCTACAGGACCACCTGCACCGCCAGTCGCTGGGCCTGCGCCTGTCCGAGGAAGACCGCGCGGCCCTGCATTTCCTGATCGAATCGCTCAACGACGACGGCTACCTCGAGGACAGCCTGGCCTCGCTCGCGGCCGGCCTGGCCGGCGGCGACATGGAACAGGCCGAGGAGATCGAGCAGCGCTTTGCCATGGCGCTCAGGCTGCTGCACCACATGGAGCCGGCCGGCGTGGGCGCGCGCAACCTGGCCGAGTGCCTGAGCCTGCAGTTGCTCGACTGCAAGGACTGCGAGGAGACCCGCGCAGCCATCGCCGTGTGCAAGCATCCCATGGAGCTGCTGGCCAAACGCGACGTCAAGCGCCTGTCCTACCTGTGCGGATTCACCGAGGCGGCCATCAAGGGCGCGATCGCCGTGATAGGCCGGCTCGACCCCAAACCCGGGCGCCGCTTCGTCAACGTGGAACGCAACCTGATCGTGCCCGACGTCATCGTCGTGAAGTCGGGCCGGGGTTTCAAGGTCACGCTCAACGGCGACGTGATGCCGCGCCTGCGCGTGCACGACATCTACGCCAACGCCCTCAAGCAGCACAAGGGCCAGGACGGCCAGGCACTGCAGCAGCGCCTGCAGGAGGCACGCTGGTTCATCAAGAACATCCAGCAGCGCTTTGACACCATACTGCGCGTGAGCAGCGCCATCGTCGAGCGGCAAAAGAGTTTCTTCACGCACGGCGAGCTCGCGATGCGCCCGCTGGTCCTGCGCGAAATCGCCGACGAACTGGGCCTGCACGAATCCACGATTTCACGCGTGACCACCGCCAAATACATGGGCACGCCCTTCGGCACCTTTGAGCTGAAGTATTTCTTCGGCTCCGCGCTGGGCACCGAGACCGGCGGCAACGCCTCGAGCACGGCGGTGCGCGCGCTGATCAAGCAGTTCGTCTCATCCGAAAGCGCGAAAAAGCCGCTCAGCGACAACCAGATTTCCGAAATGCTCAAGGAGCAGGGCATTGAATGCGCGCGACGCACCGTGGCCAAGTACCGCGAGGCCCTGCGCATCGCGCCGGCTAATTTACGCAAATCACTCTAGCCGCGATCAGGCAGCGCTGCCCCGTCCCTCAAAGTCAGTCATGAACCAACTTCAACTCTTTTTACCCTGCGCCGCGGGCGTCGAAGCCCTGCTGGCCACCGAAGTGCAGCGCATCACGGGCATCCAGGGCAAGGCCTGGCGCGCCGGCGTGCAATTGCAGGCTTCCTGGCGCGACGCGCTGCAGCTCAACCTGCACAGCCGTCTGGCGCAGCGCGTGCTCATCGAGCTGCAGCACAACCAGTACCGCGGCGAGCAGGACCTCTACAACGCCGCCGCCAATGTGGCCTGGGAGATCTGGTTCACGCCCAAGCAGACCTTCAAGGTGGAGATCACCGCCCAGCACAGCCCGCTGACCAGCCTGAACTTCGCGGCGCTGAAGATCAAGGACGCCATCGCCGACCGTTTTCGCGCCAAGTTTGATGACGTGCGGCCCAGTGTGGACACGCGCTGGCCCGACGTGCGTGTCTACGTGCACCTGACGACGGACACCGTCACGATTTACATCGACACCTCGGGCGAGCCTCTCTTCAAGCGCGGCTGGCGCGAGGACAAGGGCGACGCGCCGCTGAAAGAAACCCTGGCCGCCGCGATGATCGCCGCCAGCGGCTGGGACCAGCTGTGCAAAAACGGGGTGCCGCTTTACGACCCCTGCTGCGGCTCGGGGACCATCGCCATCGAGGCGGCGCAGATCGCCTGCAACATCGCGCCCGGCATCAACCGGCGCTTCGCCTTCCAGAAGTATTTGCCCTTCCAGGGCCATGTCTGGGACGGACTGCTGGACCAGGCCGAAGCCGCCATCACCGAGCCCACGGCGCCGGTGTTCGGTAGCGACGTGTCCTTCCGCATGGTCGACTTCGCCGAGCGCAATGCCGAGCGTGCCGGTGTCGCCAACGCGGTAGAGTTCCGCGGCGGCGACGCGCTGCAGCGCATGCCGCCCGCGCCGTCGGGTGTGATGCTGGTGAACCCGCCCTATGGCGAGCGCATCGACGTCGCCGGTGTGGCCGGCATTACCGGCGTGCAGGGCCGCGACCAGCGCCGCCAGCAGGGCCGGGAAGTCCAACACGACCACCGCAACCAGCCCATCGACGAATTCGGCCAGCCTCTGAATCAGGACAGCGGCGACACCCGCGAAGAGCCCGCCTTCGAAACCTCGCGCGACCGCTCGGCAAACCCGGGCCGCGAACAGGCGCAAAACGCCTGGGGCGAGGAAGCCGCCGACTTCTTTCCGCAGCTGGCCGCGCACTGGAAGAAGAATTACGCGGGCTGGACGGCCCACGTGCTCACGCCCGACCTCAAGCTGCCCGGCAAGATGCGCCTGAAGGAATCGCGCCGCGTGCCCATGTGGAACGGTCCGATTGAATGCCGGCTGTTCCGCTTCGACATGGTGGCCGGCTCCGCGCGCGGCAAGCCGGCCAGCGCAGCGGGTGCTGACTTGCCGGCTGCTTCGCCACACAAGCCGTGAGTGCGCTGCTCCGGCCTGCCGAAGCCCTGCCTGCTTGTGGGGAGCCGGTAGTCATCGACACCAATATCGCGCTGGATATTCTTGTGTTTGCCGATGCGGCCGTGGCCCCATTGCGACAAGCATTGGCGGACGGCGAGCTTTATTGGCTGGCAACACAGGCCATGCGTGACGAACTTGAACGCGTGCTCGCCTATCCGCAAATCGTTTCACGTCTTGCGTTCTATCGGCTCACCGTGGATAAGGTTCTCGCGGTCTTCGATGCGACAGTCCGCCTTTGCGATGCGCCCGGAAAATCAGTCTTGACGTGCCGCGACGCGGACGACCAGAAGTTCATCGATCTTGCGATCGCACACCAGGCCCTGCTGCTAAGCAAGGACAAACACATCCTGTCGATGAGAAAACGGATTCTTGCCTGCGGGGCTCGAGCTCAACGCGTGATGTAAACGGTGTTGTGCCACATGGGAGGGCTGGCTGGCAGATAGCATCCACGCGAACGTGGCCTGGTGCTGCCGGCTTAACGCGGCGTGAACTCGGCTGAAACCACATTGCGCCCGCCCATCAGGCTTTCCAGTTGTGCCGAGGTCGAATCCGGCAAGTCCCGCTGGCCGCTGTAAGTTGCCGTCCACTTGCCATATACCCGCTCGTCGTAAACGCCCAGGTAGCGGTAGTGATATGCCACGCTGGCATCGATGCGGACCTTGCCGCCGCCGACATCGACCGAACTCCATGTGATCTCGCCGGGCGAGGGCCATCCTGCGTCCAGCCGCTCGATGCGGGCCTCTCCTCTGGCTCCGGCTTTGACGGGCAGCGTCCAGAGTGAGCCCGATATGACTTTCACCACCACATCGCCAACCCGCAATTGCTCGATACGGCCACCGCTGGCAACGATGTCACCCGATGAATACACGGTGCGCTCACCGCTGCGCTGGCTGACCGTGACGGCAACCGAGTTCTTCTGGCCATAAGCCAGGTCGGTGCTCACCAGCGTGCCGACAAGTTCAGGCACGCCGGGCGACGGCACCTTGGCCGATTCGGTGACCGGGCGGGCCGTCTTCAGCTGCAAAAGCCGGCTTTTTGCCAGGCTGGCAAACACACCGTCGGGGAATTGCGTGAGGTAGGCCTGCAGGTCGGCCGGGGAATTGCTGGACTTGACGCTTTCCCAGTAAGCCAGCTCCATCGCGGCGGTATCAGGACGCACCGGCGCTGGCCGGCCTCGAAAGAAGAACTCGCCTTCGAGTGCGGTGTTTTCCCAGGGAATCTGCTGGTTGTTGCTTTGTTTGCGCACTGCGGTGCGCACCTGCTTGAAGACCTCCTCGACCGGCAGGCCCGGCTGGCGTATCACCCTGGCCAGGTTTTCGGTGTAAAGCCCGTTGCGGCCCGGGCCGTCCGAGGCGACCGAGCCGGGGGCGGTGGCATACGCCACCAGCGAACCGCCAGGCGCGCGCATGCCGGCCAGCCCATCGAGGGCCGAGCGTGACTTCGACGGGAAAGGGTTGTTGCGGCAGGCATCCAGGATCACGAGATTGACGCGGTTGCCGGCGGTCTGCATTTTCTCCAGTACCGTGCTGGCGTTCAGGCCGTCATCTGCGACCTCGTCTTCGTTTCGTATGTCCGAGTCGATCGAGATCAGGAAGTTTTCACCGCGCACCTGCACGCCATGGCCCGCGAAGTAAAACAAACCAACGCCGCCTTCGGCCTTGAGCTTGTCGCCGAACTCGCGCACCAGGCGCCGCATTTCCCGCATGGACGCGTTCTCTGCCTTGATGACGGTGAAGCCGGACTCCTTGAGCACGGACTCCATCAACCGGACATCGTTGACCGGGTTGCGCAAAGGAGAGGCTTTGTAAGCCGCGTTGCCGATCAGCAGGGCCAGTTTCGGCTCGGGAGCTCCTTGTGCCGTCGCGGCCTGGCCCCAAAGAAGCATCGCCATCAGGAGCAAGAGCAGGCGTGGGGTCATGATGAAAAAGTGTGAAGTGAAGACTTGCGGGCTGCGTCCAGTTACCGAAACCTAAGCTCCGTTGCGGCCACATTTTTGGTCGAGGACGTGGGACTGAAGTTTCGCAGTTGCGCGGTCGAAGAGTCCGCCAGTTCCCGACCTGCGCTGTAGGTGGACGTCCATTTGCCATAGATATTGACTGGAGTGGCGTTGAGGGGAGACGGCGAGGTATACCACACCGTCGCATCCACGCGAACCTTTCCCTGGCCAAGGGGCGCGGCCGTCCAGTGGAATGCCCCCTTGACGCTGTAACCGACATCGACTTGTTCCACCGACGCCTGGCCGGAGGCTGCCTGGTCCTTGAGCGGCACGGTCCACAAGGCGCCACCAGTCACGCGCAGCACATGTTCGCCAACACGCAACTGAAGCACCTCGCCCTTGGCGGAGATCACGTCACCGGTGGAGTAAGTTTTGGTGCCGTTGGCCTCGACGGCAGTGGTTGTCACGTCCAGCTTGCGCTTCAGCCCGGAAAAGCTGTCGATCAGGTCCAGCGTGCCCAGCACATTGCCGCCCGCCGTGCCCGGACCGGCCGCCTTTAGCTGTGCAAGCCGGGCTTGTGCCAGGCTGGCAAACAAGCCCGCAGGGTGTTGTGACAGGTAGGCCTGCAGGTCGGCCGGGGAATTGCTGGACTTGACGCTTTCCCAGAAAGCCAGGTCAATGGCGGCCGGGTCCGGTTTGCCGCCCGGGGACTGTCCCCTGAAGAAGAACTCGCCTTCAAGCGCGGTGTTCTCCCAGGGCGTCTGCTTGTTGCCGGTCTCCTTGCGCACTGCGGTGCGCACCTGCTTGAAGACTTCCTCGATGGGCAAACCGGGCTGGCGGATGACTCTGGCCAGGTTTGCGGTGTAGGGGCTGTTGCGGCCGCTGCCGTCCGCCGCGACCGCCCCCGGTGCGGTCGCATAGGCCACCAGCGAACCGCTGGGCGCCTGCATGCCGGCCAACCCCGAAGAGGAGGCTCGCGACTTGACGGGGAAAGGGTTGTTGCGGCAGGCGTCCAGGATCAGGATGTTGACCCGATTGCCGGCGCTTTGCATCTTCTCAAGCACCAGGTTGCCGTTGAGCGCATCGTCCGGCACTTCGTCTTCATTGCGGATGTCCGAGTCGATGGAGACCAGGTAGTTGTCGCCGCGCACCTGCACGCCATGGCCGGAGAAATAGAACAGGCCGATCCCGCCTTCGGCCTTGAGCCGGTCACCGAATTCTCGTACCAGGCGGCGCATCTCGCGCATGGAAGCGTTCTCCGCCTTGATCACGGTAAAGCCCGACTCCTTGAGCACCGACTCCATCAACCGGACGTCGTTGACCGGGTTGCGCAGGGGGGAGGCTTTGTAGGTCGCATTGCCGATCAGCAGGGCCAGGCGCGGCTCGGCTGCGGCCTGCGCGATCGCGGTTTGGCCACAAAGGAGCATGGCCGCCAGGGATAGGAACAGACGCAAGATCATGGCGAAAAAGCTTGAAGTGAGAACCTGCGGGTGGTGGCCGGGGCCTAAGCGAGCCCTAACGAAACTTGAGTTCCGTGGTCATGATGTTGGTGAAAATCGGATACTCGCTTCGCAGCTGTGAGACCGAGGAGTCCGCCAGTTCGCGCCCGGCGCTATAGGTGGATGACCACTTTCCATACATATAGACGCGCGCCGCATTGTGGGGGCTTGGCGAGGAATACCACACCGTTGCGTCCACGCGGACCCTCCCCTGGCCGACGGGTGTGGCCGTCCAACTGAATGTCCCGTAGGCGCTATAGCCGATGTCGATCTGTTCCACCGATGCCTGCCCGGAGGAGGCTTGGTCCTTGAGCGGCACTGTCCACAAGGCGCCGCTTGTCACGCGCAACACGTGTTCGCCAACACGCACCTGGAGAACTTCCCCCTTGTCAGAGATCACGTCACCTGTTGAGTACACCCTTTTGGCGCCACTGGCCCCGGTGGCAGTCACATCCAGCTTGCGCTTCAACCCGCTGAAGCTGTCGGTCAGGTCCAGCGTGCCCAGCAGGTTGCTGCCCGATGCCGATGCGGTGAGCGGGCCGGCCGTCTTCAGCTGTACGAGCCGGCCTTTTGCCAGGTTGGCGAACAGGCCGTTGGGGTACTGCGACAGGTAGGCCTGGAAGTCGGCCGGGTAATTGCTGGTTTTGATGCTTTCCCAGAAAGCCAGGTCCAGCGTCGCGATGTCAGGACGGCTCGACGACGCAGGCTGGCCGTTGAAGGCGAATTGCCCTTCCAGGGCCGTGTTCTCCCAGGGGGTCTGCTGGTTGTTGCTCTGTTTGCGCACCGCGGTGCGCACCTGCTTGAAGACCTCTTCGACCGGCAGGCCGGGCTGGCGTATCGCCCTGGCCAGGTTTTCGGTGTACAGGCCGTTGCGGCCAGGGCCGTCCGAGGCGACCGAGCCGGGCGCGGTGGCATATGCCACCAGCGAGCCGCCGGGCGCGCGCATGCCGGCCAGCCCATCGGGAGCTGCGCGTGACTTCGACGGGAAAGGGTTGTTGCGGCAAGCGTCCAGGATCACGAGGTTGACGCGGTTGCCTGCTGTCTGCATTTTTTCCAGGACCATGCTCGCGTTGAGCCCGTCGTCGGCAACCTCGTCTTCGTTGCGGATGTCGGAGTCGGTGGAGATCAGGAAGTTTTCGCCGCGCACCTGCACGCCATGGCCCGCAAAGTAAAACAGGCCGACGCCGCCGCTTTCCTTGAGCCTGTCGCCGAACTCGCGCACCAGCCGGCGCATGTCGCGCATGGACGCGTTTTCCGCCTTCATTACGGTGAAGCCGGACTCCTTGAGCACGGACTCCATCAACCGGACATCGTTGACCGGATTGCGCAAAGGGGAAGATTTATAAGCGGCGTTACCGATCAGCAAGGCCAGGCGCGGCTCGGGAGTGCCTTGTGCCATGGCGGCCTGGCCCCAAAAAAACATCGCAACCAGGAGCAGGAAGAGGCGTGGGGTCATGTGAAAGGCGTGGAGTGAAAACTTTCGGGCCGCAGGCCGGGTCTCCTGCATTTTCACACAGCTCTTTTGTTTTTGGCGGGGGCTTTGTCGGGTTGGCGCCATCTCTGAGAATCAGCCTCCTCTGATTGGAGGAGGCCTGACCGGCTTCAAGCGCCATACCTACATGCCTGCCTGTCGTCGCGCCCATTCCTAGCGCAACTTGAATTCGGCCGACATGATATTGTTGTTATAAAGAAATTGCCCCTTGAGCTCGGCGGCAGAGGAATCCGGCAACTCCCGTCCGGCGCTGTAGGTGGCCGTCCAGCTGCCGTAAAGATCAGTACGCCTGCCGGATACCGGATTGGGTGTCATGTAGCCCACCTTCGCATCTATCCTGATTTTCCCCTGCGGTAGCGGCGTAGCGACCCAGTTCAATACGCCGGGGGCGCTGAAGCCGGTATCCACCTGCTCCACCGTGGCGCTGCCCGAGCCTTGCCCCTTCAGCGGCACGGTCCACAGCGCGCCCGCGGTAACCCGCAAAACATGTTCACCTACGCGAATCTGGCGAACCTCGCCGGTTCGGGTGATCAGGTCGCCCGATGAGAATGCGATCTGGTTGGGGTCGGGTTGGGTGGCCACAATCGGCGAGCTGTGCTTGGCACCGGTGCGCGTATCCGTCAGCTCCAGAATGCCGAGGATATTGCCCTGCGCCGCCACTGCGCCCACAGACTTCAGTTGTTCGAAGCGGGCCCTGGCCAGTCCGGCAAATGTTCCATCGGGAAATTGCGTCAGGTAGGCCTGCACTTCCGCCGCGTTGTTGCTGTTTTTGACGTTATCCCAGAAGGCCAGGTCAAGGGCCGCCGGATCCGGCTTGCTGCCCACGGACTGTCCCCTGAAGAAGAATTCGCCTTCGAGCGCCGTGTTTTCCCAGGGAATCTGCTGGTTGTTGCTTTGCTTGCGAACCGCGGTGCGCACCTGCTTGAAGACCTCCTCGACCGGCAGGCCCGGCTGGCGGATCGCCCTGGCCAGGTTCTCGGTGTAGAGCCCGTTGCGGCTCGTGCCGTCCGAGGCGACCGAGCCGGGGGCGGTGGCATACGCCACCAGCGAGCCGCCGGGCGCACGCATGCCGGCCAACCCATCGAGCGCCGAGCGCGACTTCGATGCGAAGGGATTGTTGCGGCAGGCATCCAGAATAACGAAGTTGACGCGGTTGCCCGCGGTCTGCATCTTTTCCAGGACGATGTTGGCGTTCAGCGAGTCGTCAGCGACCTCGTCTTCATTGCGTATGTCGGAGTCGGTGGAGACCAGGAAATTCTCGCCACGCACTTGCACGCCATGGCCCGCAAAGTAGAACAAACCGACGCCGCCTTCGGCCTTGAGCTTGTCGCCGAACTCGCGCACCAGGCGCCGCATCTCCCGCATGGACGCGTTTTCCGCCTTCATCACCGTGAAGCCGGACTCCTTGAGCACGGACTCCATCAGCCGGACATCATTGACCGGATTGCGCAAAGGGGAAGACTTATAAGCGGCGTTACCGATCAGCAAGGCCAGGCGCGGCTCAGCCGCATGCGCACCGGCGCCGGCCAGCACTGCCAGGAGCAATACAACCCAAAATTTGTTGAAAGACATGAAAGATCTTGCAATGATGAATGGAGGATGTGCGTGCAGCCTGCTCTGCCAGTCGGTATTTTCACCTCGGCCGCCTGAAACACTCGGGTGAATTTGCGCCTCTGTACTTCGATTGGAGGAGAAGCCCTGGCCATGCGACTCGGCTAATGGTAACGGCGGTGCGTATGGCGCGCAGGCTACGCGTGTGACGGCACCGCGGCCACGGCGCCATCCGGCCCGGCCGGCGCCTGCATGGCGGCGCCGTTGGCGCGAAAGCTGTGCGCGCTGGCCAGCGGCCAGTAGTAGCTGAACACGGTATTCTGTTTTTCCAGCGAGCCCAGCAGCGCGCCGGGCTCCACCTGCATGATGAGGTTGCTGAGCAGACGCACCTCGGTGTCGGTCAGGCGGCGCACGATGTGATGGGCGTTGACTTCGCGCGGATGGCACAGGCCCGCGGCCTGCACCAGCTCCTGCAGCGCATGCAGCGTGCTGCGGTGGAAGTTGCGCACGCGCTCGGCCTTGTCGGGCACCACCAGGGCCTGCTGGCGCACCGGGTCCTGCGTGGTGACGCCCGTCGGACATTTGCCGGTGTGGCAGCTCTGCGCCTGGATGCAGCCCAGCGCCATCATGAAGCCGCGCCCGGCGTTGCACCAGTCGGCGCCCAGCGCCATGAGGCGCACCATGTCGAAGGCGCTGACGACCTTGCCGGCCGCGCCTATGGAGATGCGGCTGCGCAGGTTCACGCCGATCAGCGTGTTGTGCACCAGCAGCAGGCCTTCCTGCAGCGGTGCGCCCACGTGGTCGGTGAACTCCACCGGCGCGGCGCCCGTGCCACCCTCGGCGCCGTCTACCACGATGAAGTCGGGCGTGATGCCGGTCTCCAGCATGGCCTTGACGATGGCAAACCATTCCCAGGGATGGCCTATGCAGAATTTGAAACCTGTGGGCTTGCCACCCGAGAGCTTTCGCAGCCTGGCGATGAAATGCATCATCTCCACCGGCGTGGAAAACGCGCTGTGGCTGGAGGGCGAGATGCAGTCCTTGCCTTGCGGCACGCCGCGCGCCGCGGCGATCTCCGCGGTGACCTTGGGGCCGGGCAGTATGCCGCCGTGGCCGGGCTTGGCGCCCTGGCTCATCTTGAGCTCAACCAGCTTGACCTGCGGGTCGCGCGCGTTGGCGGCGAAACGCTCTTCGCTGAAGCTGCCGTCCTCGTTGCGGCAGCCGAAGTAGCCCGAGCCGATTTCCCAGATCAGGTCGCCGCCGTGCAGCCGGTGGTGCTGCGAGATCGAGCCCTCACCCGTGTCGTGCGCGAAGCCACCCAGCTTGGCGCCCTTGTTGAGCGCCATGATGGCGTTGGCCGAAAGCGAGCCGAAGCTCAGCGCCGAGATGTTGAAGACGCTGGCATGGTAGGGCTGGGTGCAGGGCTCGACCGAAGGCGAGGGGTGGCCGGGCGAGCCACCTATCCAGACGCGGAAGTCGTGCGAGGCCAGTTTGGTCGGCGACATCGAATGGTTGACCCATTCATAACCTTGCGCGCCCACGTCGAGCTGCGTGCCGAAGGGCCGGTTGTCGGGCTCGCCCTTGGCGCGCTGGTAGACCAGCGAACGCTGGGCGCGCGAAAACGGTGTGGCCTCGCTGTCGCTTTCAATGAAGTACTGGCGCATCTCGGGCCGTATGAACTCGAACAGAAAGCGCATATGGCCTATGACCGGGTAGTTGCGCAGCACCGCGTGCCGGGTTTGCCGCAGGTCATGCACGCCCACGCCAACCAGCGCGATGCAGGCCAGCAGGGCCAGCAGGGTCAGCCGGCCCACGCCGAAGAGCGCCAGGCTGAGCAGCGCCAGCAGCACGCCCAGCGCGCACAAGGCCATGAAGGAGTAACGAACCGGGAACCGGGCATCCAGACGCTGGAGGAACATGGTGGCGCTTCCGTGGGGGAGGGCAGAATAACCGCGATGCGGCAGATACACTTTGCATCATAAGAGCCTCGCGTGAGGCTCAGGACTGTTTTTCATGAAGCCCACCCCCAAATCCGCCACCCCTTCAACGGCTTTCCTCGAAGCGGAAGACTTCGACGAACTCGATGCCATCCTCGACGACTTGCGCACCCGCTACGACGAAACGCCGCAGTGGGAGTTTTGCGAAGGTTTTATGGCCGCCGTGATCTGCTCGCGCCGGCCCATCGCCGCCGACGAATACCTGCCCGTGCTGCTGGCCGTGCCCGCCAACGGCGAGGCGCCGGACCCGGAAGGCGGCTCCTTCGCGGACGATGGCCAACGTGAGCGCTTCCTCACGCTGTGGAACCGGCGCTGGCAGGAAGTTGTCGTCGCGCTGGACTCGGAAGTCGACTCGCTGGAAGACGACAACTGCTACCACCCCGAGGTGATGGACATACGCGGCGCCGTGGTCGAGATGGCGCCCGAGGAACGCGCCGCCTTCAAGGGCGAGGACCTGCCGGCTTTTGCCCAGGTCTGGGCGCTGGGCTTTATGTTCGCGGTCGAAAGCTGGCCCGACGAATGGATGGCCCCGCGCGACAAGGACGCTGCCAAATGGCTGGACGGCGCGCTGCAGGCCGTGGTGGCCATGACCGAAGACGACACGGCCGCGCCCGAAGTCTCACCGCTGAGCGAAGACGGCGCGCCCAGCACCAGCATCGCCCGCCTCAATGCTTTTGGCGAGGCCATCTGGGCGGTGTACGACCTGCGCGAGCTGTGGAAGACGCTGGGACCGAAAGTGGAGACCGTGCGCGCCGAGGCTACGCCGGGACGCAACGACCTGTGCCATTGCGGCAGCGGGAAAAAATACAAGAAGTGCCACGGCGCGGGCTGAGGCTTCCCCGCCGCGGTCAAGGCTGCAGCGATAGCAGCAGCTTCTCCACAATCGCATGCGCATAGCGGCTTGCCACTTCCTCGATGAAGCGCGGGAAGTCCACATGCGCGCTGTCGTCCGCGCGGTCCGAGATGGTGCGCACGGCGGCAAAGGGCACACCGTAGTCGTGGCAGACCTGCGCCACGGCCGCGCCCTCCATCTCGACCGCGAGCACCTCATGGCCCGCGCCCGTGAGCGCGGCATGCAGGTCGCGCGACTCGCCGGCGCCTGAGACAAACCGGTCGCCGCTGGCAATCAGTCCAAGGTGCGCGCGCGAGCCCGCAAATGCCGCGCCGGCCCCGCCAATGCCACCATCACCGAGCGCCGCGGACGCCGCGCTGAACAGCAAGGCCGTGAGGGCCGCGTCGCCCTCGAAGCGGCTACGGCCGTACAGCGGCACCTCGTAGCGCGGAAACAGCGGGGAGGCATCGAGGTCGTGCTGCACAAAATCGCTGGCCACCACGACGTCGCCCACATTCACGCCCGCGCCCAGGCCGCCGGCCACACCGGTGAACACCATGCGGCGCACGCCGAAGCGCTCGATCAGCGCGGTCGCCGTGGTGGCGGCCGCCACCTTGCCGATTTTCGACAAGGCCAGCACCACGGGCCGGCCGTGCAGCTCGCCCAGCCAGAAGTCGCGACCGGCGTGCGTCACCTTGCGCGGCCGGTGCAACAACTCCATCAGCCCTTGCTGCTCCTGCAGCAGGGCGCTGAGGATGGCGATGGGGGTTGGGGAGTTTGAGGCGGTCGTGGACGTTGGCATGGCAGGATTGTGCCCACAAAACCCGGACGCAAAAAAGGGCGACTTGCGCCGCCCTTAGAAAACCTTTGCAGGCTCTAAAAAAATTTGCTGGTTGGCTACTTCTTGTAGCTCCGGCATAACAAGCCCTGCAAGCAGGGCAGTTGTAAGCCTTCGCTGAAAGAAATGAAGCCGTGCTTCATTTCTTGTCCCGCAGCTCGCGGCGCAGAATCTTGCCGACCGGTGTCTTGGGCAGCTCGGTGCGGAATTCCACCACCTTGGGCTGCTTGTAGCCGGTCAGGTTGGTCTTGCAGTATTCGCGCACCTGGGCTTCGGTGAGGTCCGGGTTTTTCTTGACGATCACCAGCTTGACGGCTTCGCCGGATTTTTCGTCGGCCACGCCCACGCAGGCGCACTCCATCACGCCGGCCAGCTTGGCCACCACGTCCTCGATCTCATTCGGGTAGACGTTGAAGCCGCTCACCAGGATCATGTCCTTCTTGCGGTCGACGATCCTGAAGAAGCCGTTTTCATCAAGCACACCGATGTCGCCCGACTTGAAGTAGCCGTCCGGCGTCATGACCTTGGCGGTTTCGTCGGGGCGCTGCCAGTAGCCGGCCATGACCTGCGGGCCCTTGATGGCGATCTCGCCGGGCTGGCCCTGCGGCACTTCGTTGCCGTCATCGTCAAGCAGCTTGAACCAGGTGCCGGGAATCGGCACGCCTATGGTGCCGGTGAAGGCCTTGCTGTTGGTCGGGTTGCAACTGGCCGACGGCGAGGTTTCCGAAAGGCCATAACCCTCGCAGATCGGGCAGCCGGTCTTCTCGAGCCAGAGCTTGGCGACCGCGCTTTGCACGGCCATGCCACCGCCCAGCGAGATCTTCAGGTGCGACCAGTCCACCGTATTGAAGTCCGGGTGGTTGGCCAGGCCATTGAACAGCGTGTTGACGGCCGGAAAGCTGTTGACCTTGTGTTTGGAGAGTTCCTTGAGTACCGCGGGCAGGTCGCGCGGATTGGGGATCAGGATGTTCTTGCCGCCGGTGCGCATGCCCAGCATCATGTTCACGGTGAAGGCGAAGATGTGGTACAGCGGCAGTGCGCAGACATAGGTAGGCTGGTTGCCGGCCTGCATGCTGGCCATGGCCGGGCCGTTCCAGGCTTCGGACTGCAGCACGTTGGCGATCACGTTGCGGTGCAGCAGCACCGCGCCCTTGGACACGCCGGTGGTGCCGCCGGTGTATTGCAGCACGGCCACGTCGTCGGGCTTGATGTCGGGGCGCTTGAGTGTCAGGCGCGTGCCCTGTGCCACCGCGTCGTTGAAGCGCACGGCGCCCGGCAGGTTGAATGCCGGCACCATTTTTTTGACGTTGCGCACCACGTAGTTGACCAGCGCGCCCTTGAGCATGCCGAGCTGGTCGCCCATGGCGCACAGCACCACGTGCTTGACCGGGGTGGCTGCGATGCATTGCTCCAGGGTGTTGGCGAAGTTCTCGATGATGACGATGGCCTTGGAGCCCGAATCCTTGAGCTGATGCTCAAGCTCGCGCGGGGTGTACAGCGGATTGACGTTGACCACGACGTAGCCTGCGCGCAGGATGGCCGCCACGGCCACCGGGTATTGCGGCACGTTGGGCATCATGATGGCGACGCGGTCGCCCTTGGCCAGGCCCAGGCTTTGCAGGTAGGCGCCGAAGGCCTGCGAGAGGCTGTCGGTCTGGCCGAAGGTGATGTCCTTGCCCATGAAGCTGTAGGCGACGCGGCTGCCGTGCTTTTTGAAGCTTTCCTCCATCAAGGCCACCAGCGACGGGTACTGCGACGCGTCGATGTCGGTGGGAACGCCCGGCGGGTAGGCCTTGAGCCACGGGCGGTCAATGGTCGCTGCATTCATGTTTGTCTTCTCCATTACGTTTTGCTTACAGCCATGAATTCTCACGGCGCGCCCTCTTCGTGGCTATTGCGTTTTCCCTAGGAATTCCGGGAAATCAGAAGGGGAGTCCCTCTAAAGTGAAAGGGCCCGCGGCACCCGGCCGCGGAAAAGCCCCGGCATCCCGCGTTTTACTCGACGGCCTTGCCCATGTCTTCGATCACCTTCTTGGCATCGCCGAACACCATCATGGTTTTGTCCATGTAGAAGAGTTCGTTGTCCAGGCCCGCGTAGCCGGCTGCCATGGAGCGCTTGTTGACGATGACCGTCTTGGCCTTGTAGGCCTCCAGGATGGGCATGCCGTAAATGGGGCTGCCCTTGACGTGCGCCGCAGGGTTCACCACGTCGTTGGCACCCAGGATGATGGCCACGTCGGCCTGGCCGAACTCGGCATTGATGTCTTCCATTTCATGCACCTGGTCGTAGGGCACTTCGGCCTCGGCCAGCAACACGTTCATGTGGCCCGGCATGCGGCCGGCCACCGGATGGATGGCGTACTTGACGTTGACGCCCTTGTCGATGAGCTTTTGCGCCAGTTCCTTGACCGAGTGCTGCGCGCGCGCCACCGCCAGGCCGTAGCCCGGCACGATGATGACGGTTTCTGCGTTGCCCAGGATGAAGGCCGCATCGTCGGCAGAGCCCGACTTGACGGGACGCTGCTCCTTGGCGCCCGCGGCGGCCGCGCCGGCCTCGCCGCCGAAACCGCCCAGGATCACGTTGAAGAAGGAGCGGTTCATCGCCTTGCACATGATGTACGAGAGGATGGCGCCGGATGAGCCGACCAGCGAGCCGGCAATGATCAGCATGGAATTGTTCAGCGAAAAACCGATACCGGCCGCGGCCCAGCCCGAGTAGCTGTTAAGCATGGAGACCACCACCGGCATGTCGGCACCGCCGATTGGGATGATGATCAGCACGCCCATCACGAAGCTCAGCGCCAGCATCGCGAAAAACGCTGGCCAGCTGCCCGTGAACATGAACACCAGCCCCAGGCCAATGGTCAGCAGTCCCAGCACCAGGTTCAGTTTGTGCTGGCCGGCAAACTGCACCGGCGCGCCCTGGAACAGGCGGAACTTGTAGGTGCCCGACAGCTTGCCGAAGGCGATCACCGAGCCGCTGAAGGTGATGGCGCCGATGGCGGCGCCGAGGAAGAGCTCCAGCCGGTTGCCTGTGGGAATGGCGCTGCCTTTGGCCGCGATGCCAAAGGCATAGGGCTCTGCCACGGCGGCCACGGCGATAAAGACCGCGGCCAGGCCGATCATGCTGTGGAAGAAGGCCACCAGCTCGGGCATCTTGGTCATCTCGACGGTCTTGGCGCGCCAGGCGCCATAGCCCCCGCCGACCACCAGGCCCACCAGGACATAGACCATGCCCAGGGCCTTTCCGCCCGAAATTTCGACGATCAGCGCGGCCGTGGTCAGCATGGCAATGGCCATGCCCACCATGCCGAACAGGTTGCCGCGTATCGAGCTGGTGGGATGCGACAGTCCCTTGAGCGCCTGAATGAAACAAACGGAGGCCACCAGGTACAGCAGCGTGACGAGGTTCATGCTCATTTGGCGGCTCCTTCAGCGGGCGCGGCGGCTTTCTTTTCTTTCTTGCGGAACATCTCCAGCATGCGGCGCGTCACCAGGAAGCCGCCGAAGATGTTGACGGCCGCCAGTGCCACGGCCAGCACGCCCATGGTCTTGCCCAGCGGCGTTTCGGTCAGCGCGGCCGCGAGCATGGCGCCCACGATCACGATGGCCGAAATCGCGTTGGTCACCGCCATCAGCGGCGTGTGCAGGGCCGGCGTGACGGTCCACACCACGTGGTAGCCCACGTAGATGGCCAGTACAAAAATAATCAGGTTGATGAGGGTGGGTGACACTGCTTCCATGATCGCCTATTGAGGAGTTGATGAAGTAACGCGGGGGGTGGCAAAGGCCACTGGAGGGAGCGTCATGTTGCCGCTCATGGAGTAGACACTGCCCTTGACCGCTGTCGCCAGCTGACGCGCCCATGCAACCTGGCCGGGTTTGAGGCGCGCGGGAAGCGTTGAAGCTTCCTCGCCTTGCAAGCCGATAAAGCTTGGCACCACAACCAAATTGACGCTCAAGCTCGTACCACTGGAGCTGCCTACCGCCGCACTGATGGTTTGCATTGCCGAAGGCACAACAAGGCCGTTGCTTTCCAGGGCGGTCAATACGTCGGGCATAGTGCGCTTGAGATAAGGTTCCGCTACCACGGGGACGGACGCCTGGATGCATTCGAGTGCATTAGGGTCTTGCGTCAGGTTTATGGCATGGGACAGCGAGTTACTCGTGCACGTATTGGTCCAATTGATGCGCAACCCACCGCCTTTTGATGAATTCACCTTCAGAATAGCCATGGGTCGACCATCCGACACCAAAACAAAAGTGCGGGTTTCGACAGGTAGCGCACCAGTGTTAATGCCGTTCACCGGATTCTGGCTATCGCTGTTCGTCAGCGCCTTCCAGTTTCCTTCCGGCAGTTCGATGCTGGCCCTGCCCACCTTTACGGTTTCGGCATGCGCGGGAAAAACTGCCGTTGCGGCTGTCAAAACCGCCAGCGAAAGCAGCTTGCGGATCATTTTTTCCTGACCTCGCCGCCTTGCGTCATCAGGCAGGCCGCGACGATGTCGTCTTCCAGGTCGATCTTGAGCTCACCCTCCTTGGTGATGATGAGCTTGAGGAAGTCGAGCAGGTTGCGCGCATAGAGCGCGCTGGCGTCGGCCGCGACCAGGGCCGGCACATTGGTTTCGCCGATCAGCGTCACGCCGTGCTTGACCACGGTCTTGCCGGCTTCGGTCAGCGGGCAGTTGCCGCCTTGCGGCGCGGCCAGGTCAACGATCACGCTGCCGGGCTTCATGGCCTTGACCATCTCTTCGGTGACCAGCACCGGAGCCGCGCGGCCCGGGATCAGTGCCGTGGTGATGACCACGTCGGCCTGCGCCACGCGTTTGGCGACCTCGGCCTTTTGCCGCTCCAGCCAGCTGGGCGGCATGGGCTTGGCATAACCGCCCACGCCGACGGCGGCTTCGCGCTCTTCGTCGGTTTCATAGGGCACGTCGATGAATTTGCCGCCCAGCGACTCGACTTGCTCCTTCACGCTGGGGCGCACGTCGCTGGCCTCGATGACCGCGCCCAGGCGCTTGGCCGTGGCGATGGCCTGCAGGCCGGCGACGCCGACGCCCAGGATCACCACGCGCGCGGCCTTGACCGTGCCGGCCGCCGTCATCAGCATGGGGAAAAAGCGCTGGTAACGGTCGGCGGCCATCATGACGGCCTTGTAGCCGGCGATGTTGGCCTGCGAGGACAGCACGTCCATGCTTTGCGCGCGGCTGGTGCGCGGCGCGGCTTCGAGGGCAAAAGAGGTCAGCTTGCCGGCGGCCAGGCGCTGCAGGCCGGCGGCGTCAAAAGGATTGAGCATGCCGACCAGCACGCCGCCGGCTTTGACCAGTCCCATTTCGCTGTCCAGCGGGCAACGCACCTTGAGCACGATGTCGGCGCTGTAGGCGCCTGCCGCGTCGGTGATCTCGGCGCCGACGGCCGTGTAGGCCTCGTCGGGAACGCTGGCGGCGACGCCGGCGCCCGATTGCACACGGATGGTGTGCCCCTGGGCTTTGAGTTTTTTGGCCGTCTCGGGCGTGATGGCGACGCGTGTTTCTCCGGCCGTGATTTCGGCGGGTACCCCAATCAGCATGGGTCTCTCCTCAGTACGTTGGTATGGGCTTGGTGGACGTCAGCCCGTGGGTGGGCTTGTGCGTGATCTGTCTTCTGCGTGTCTGTATTTGTACCTGTCATGAAGCTTACATGAGATTTTTGCGATTTTTTGTCAGGGCAGTCTATAGTTTTTGCGTGACCCGCGGCCGCCCATAAGAAAAGCCCCGCCAGCCGCCATGCGGCCGACGGGGCTTTCGCAGCCCTTCGTACCCTGTGCTACTTGGCCGTCGGCATCACGAACTCGGCGCCTTTGCCTATGCTTTCGGGCCAGCGCTGCATGATGGATTTCTGCTTGGTGTAAAAGCGCACGCCCTCTTCGCCATAGGCGTGCATATCGCCAAAGAGGCTCTTTTTCCAGCCGCCGAAGCCGTGCCAGGCCATGGGCACGGGAATAGGCACGTTAATGCCGACCATGCCGACCTGGATTCGGCGGCTGAATTCGCGCGCCACATGGCCGTCGCGGGTGAAGCAGCTCACGCCGTTGCCGAACTCATGCGCATTGATGAGCTCCACCGCCTCGGCGAAGTCCTTCACGCGCACGCAGCCCAGCACCGGGCCGAAGATTTCTTCCTTGTAGATACGCATACCGGGCGTGACGTGGTCGAACAGCGTGCCGCCCATCCAGAAGCCCTTGTCGCAGCCGGCACCGGCCTGGGCGCCCTTGAAGCCGCGGCCGTCGACCAGCAGTTTCGCGCCTTCCTTCACGCCGGTGTCGATATAGCCGGTGATGCGCTGGTGCGCGGCCGCGGTGACGATGGGGCCCATCTCGGCGTCGAGCTCCACGCCGTTCTTGACCACCAGCGTTTTGGCGCGCGCCTCCAGCATGGGCACCAGCTTGTCGGCCACATTGCCGACCAGCACCGCCACCGAGATCGCCATGCAGCGCTCGCCGGCCGAGCCGTAGCCCGCGCCTACCAGCGCGTCCACCGCCTGCTCGAGGTCGGCGTCGGGCATGACCACCATGTGGTTCTTCGCGCCGCCCAGGGCCTGCACACGCTTGCCGTGGCGGGCGCCGGTTTCGTAGATGTAGTTGGCGATCGGCGTGGAGCCGACAAAGGACACGGCCTTGACGTCGGGGTGCACCAGCAGCGCGTCGACCGCCTCCTTGTCGCCCTGCACCACGTTGAAGACGCCGTCGGGCAGGCCCGCCTGCTTGAGCAGGTCGGCCATGAACAGGCTGGGGCTGGGATCTATGGGGCTGGGCTTGAGCACAAAACAGTTGCCGGCGGCAATCGCCACCGGGAACATCCACATCGGCACCATCACCGGGAAGTTGAAAGGCGTGATGCCGGCCACCACGCCCAGGGGTTGGCGCAGCGTCCAGTTGTCGATGCCGGTGGAGACCTGGTCGGTGAAGCCGCCCTTGAGCAGCTGCGGGATGCCGCAGGCGAATTCCACGATGTCGATGCCGCGCGAGACCTCGCCCTGCGCGTCGGTGAAGACTTTGCCGTGCTCGGCGGTGATCATGTGGGCCAGCTTGTCCTTGTTCTGGTTGAGCAGCTCCAGGAACTTGAACAGCACGCGCGCGCGGCGCAGCGGCGGCGTGTCGGCCCAGGCCGGGAAGGCCGCCTGCGCGGACGCCACGGCGGCGTCGACCTCGGCCGTGCTGGCCAGTGCGACGTGGCCCGACACCGCGCCGGTCGCGGGGTTGAAGACCTCCTGGCTGCGGCCAGAGGTCGGTGCGGCGACACGGCCGTTGAGGTAGTGGCCAATAGTGGCCTGAGGGGCGGTGGCGGAGGGGGATAAAGACATGGGGAGATCCTCTGGAGGTGGCCTGGCGGCCGGCAGGAGCCCGAAAGGGGCGGCTTGCTGGCAGTCTAGGCCTGCAGGGCCGGATTGATAACTCCCTTGTTTGTGATTACATTGTTCATATTTTTGAACAATTGAAAGCCGGGGCGACCCGGCGCCGATACCCCTGCAACATGTCCTCCGACCAGCTCTCCCCTCTTGTGGCCGACCTGCACCTGCTCACCGTGCTGGCGGCCACCCGCAGCTTCACCGAGACGGCGCGCCGCCTGGGCGTCTCCAAGGCCTCGGCCAGCATGCGCATCAGCGAGCTGGAGCGCGCCGCCGGCGTGATGCTGGTGCGGCGCACCACGCGCTCGGTGGGCCTGACGGAAGCCGGCCAGCAGTTGGTCAACGGCATGCAGCCGGCCTTTGCCCGCATCAGCGAAAGTTATTCGGCCGTGAAGGACCTGGTGGGCACGCCGCGCGGGCTGATACGCGTGACGGCGCCGGTGGCGCTGGGGCGCCAGCACCTGGCGCCCTGCGTGGCGGCCTTCCTCAAGCGCTTTCCCGAGATCCACATCGAGCTCGAGCTGACCGACCGCTTTGTGAATCTGGCCAACGAAGGCTTCGACCTCGCGATACGCCACACCAACACGCCGCCCGACACCCATGTGGCCTGGGTGCTGTGCGAAACGCGCTCCATCCTGCTGGCCAGCCCCGATTACCTGGCGCGGCGCGGCGTGCCCACCCAGCCCGCGGAACTCGCCGGTCACGACTGCCTGCTCTACCTGGGCAACCACAACACGGCCAGCTGGACCTTTATGCGCAACGGCAAACGCAAGTCGCGCGAGCAGGTCGGCGTCAACATCAGCGGCTCGCTCAAGGCCAACAACAGCGAGGTGCTGCGCGAGGCGCTGGTGGCCGGCCTGGGCATAGGACTGCTGCCGGACTTCAGCGTGCCCCCGGGCGGCGGCCCGCAACCGCCCCTGGTCCATGTGCTGCCCGACTGGCAGGTGCAGGGCTTCTTCGGCGAGCGCATCTATGCCCTCAGGCCCTGGTCGGCCCAGGTGCCCAAGGCCGTGCAGTGTTTTGTCGAGCACCTGCGCGAGAGTTTTGCCCGCGGCTTAGGCGCCGCGCAGCCGGCCCCGGCGCCGTGACAACCCGGACGGGGAAAAACACCCGGGAGAACCGTCACGCGCGCCACGGATAATCACCGCCATGAACAATCGATGGAAGCCCAGCGTTACGGTCGCTGCGGTCATAGAAAAAATAATCGACGGCGTCCCCAGATTCCTGCTGGTGGAAGAGGAAACCCGCGACGGCCTCAAGCTCAACAATCCCGCCGGCCACCTGGACCCGGGTGAAAGCCCGGTGCAAGGCTGCGCCCGTGAGACGCTGGAAGAAACCGCCTTCCACTTCAAGCCGATGGCCATCGTCGGCGTCTACTTGTCGCGCTTCGAGCGGGCCGTGCCCGGCCAGGACGAGCCCATGGACATCACCTATTTGCGCTTCGCGTTTTGCGGCGAACTGGGCGACCACGTCCCCGGCCAGGCGCTGGACGAAGGCATTGTGCGCACTGTCTGGCTGACGGCCGACGAGATCCGCGCCAGCGTCCCCATGCACCGCAGCCCCCTGCTGCTGACCTGCCTGGAAGACTACCTGGCCGGCAAGCGCTACCCGCTGGAGCTGGTGACAACGGACCCCAGCGTGCATGCGCCGCCGGGCCAGCGCGGGGCTCAGTAAAGAATCCGTTGCGCCACAGGCGGCGGCGTCCATTGGTACAGCCAGGTTTCCGTCAATGGCTGGCCGTCGATCTGCAAATGCATGCGCAGGTTGATGGGTGCCGTGCTGTCGCCGTCGGGGCGCAGGTCGAACATGGCGCGCCAGCCCTTGATGGCCTCGAGCGGCCGGGCTGATGTCAATTCAACCGTGCCGCGCGAGGCGGTGATCACGGCCTTGACCTGGGCTGCGGCGTTCAGCAAGGCAAAGTCGCCGCCCGCAAAATCGACCGCAAAACGCCGTGAGTAGGCGGTGCGCTTTTGCCCCACCACGCCGCCCAGTCCGGTGCGTGTGGCCACGCAGCGCGCCAGCGGCCCTTGCGCGGCGGGCGGCTGGCCACCCCAGTGCAGCCGGTAGGAAAACAGCAACTCCTGCCCGGGCTGCGGCTTGTCCTTGGGGTTCCAGAAGGCCACGATGTTGTCAAAGGTTTCGTCCACGGTAGGAATCTCCACCAGTTGCACCGCGCCCGCGCCCCAGCCCGCCTTGGGCTCGACCCACAGGCTGGGGCGTTTTTCGTAGAACACGCCGTCGTCCTGGTAGTGGTCAAAGTTCCGGTCGCGCTGCATCAGGCCGAAGCCGCGCGGGTTGTCGTCCTGGAAGGCGTTGAACTGCAGCTGCGCCGGGTTGGTCAAGGGGCGCCACAGCCATTCGCCCGTGCCGCTGTGCATGGCCAGGCCGTCGGTGTCATGGATTTCGCCGCGCCAGTCCCAGCCCATGCGCCTGTCGTTTTCGCCGGTCTGGAACATGCTGGTGCACGGCGCGATGCCCAGGCGGTCTATGGTTTTGCGCGGGTACAGCGCCACGTCCAGGTCCATGATCTGCGTGTCGCCCGGCGTGATCACAAAGCGGTAGGCACCGCTGACGCTCGGCGAGTCCAGCAGGGCGTAGACGGTCAGTGAAGCCGCTCTCGGGTCCGGCTTTTCGAGCCAGTAGCTGATGAAATCAGGAAACTCTTCCGGGAAAGTTTGCGCCGTGTCGATGGCCAGGCCCCGCGCCGACTGGCCGTACTGCCATTCGCCGCCCACCGCGCGAAAGTAGCTCGCGCCCAGGAAGGCCGCCACGTCACGCACCGGATCGGTGTGGAAATTGAGGCGAAAGCCGGCAAAACCGAGGTCGGCGGGCAGTTTGTCGCCGCGCACGCCGCTTTTCCCGTAGTCGAACATGGCCGGGTCATAAGCCAGTTCCTGTGCCTGGCCGTTGCTCACTTCGTGCATGCGCACCGGCGTCTTGAAATACAGGCCCAGGTGGAAAAATTTGGCCACAAAGCGCAGCTTGTCATCGCCCCACAAGGCATGGTCGTCCCGAAAGCGAATGGCCTGGTGCTGGTCCCAGTTCAGGTCCGCAATACCGGACGGCAAGGCCACAGCCCGGGTCTGGTAGGGTTTGGCGGCCAGGTCGCGCGCCTGGCCCTTGAGCGCCGCGTAGTCGAAGGCCTGGGCCTTGCCCACGGGTTTGAGGCCTGCGGCCTGGGCCAGCGACGAAAGCCATGGCAGCCCGGCGACCATGCCGGCAGCCGCGGCGGCCCGTCCGGTGCGGGAAAGAAATTGACGTCGTTGCAAAGTGGCAGCTCCTGCAAGAAGGGGCTTTCCATTGTGCTGGAAACATCCTCGGCGACGCGCTGCGGCCATCGACATTAGTCCGAATGGCTCAGCGAAGCCGGTGGTTTGCCCCCGGCGGGCGCCAGCCTCCCGCCTGCAGCCGTATGGCCAGCAGGGCCGTAAGGCCCGAAACAGACGCAAAAGCTTTCGCCTTTTTACAATGGGGCCATGGGCAACCCGCAAATCAACACACACAGCCACGGCGGCAATCGGCAACGCATCGTCGTCGGCCTGAGCGGCGGCGTGGACTCCGCGGTGACGGCGCACCTGCTCAAGCAGCAGGGCCACGAGGTCATAGGCATCTTCATGAAGAACTGGGAAGATGACGACGACAGCGAGTACTGCTCGTCCAACATCGACTTCGTGGACGCCGCCGCGGTGGCCGACGTGATCGGCATCGAGATAGAGCACGTCAATTTCGCGGCCGACTACAAGGACCGCGTGTTCGCCGAATTCCTTCGCGAATACCAGGCCGGCCGCACGCCCAACCCCGACATCCTGTGCAATGCCGAAATCAAGTTCAAGGCCTTTCTGGACCATGCCATGCGCCTGGGCGCCGAAAAAATCGCCACAGGTCACTATGCACGGGTGCGCAGGAACGAAAGCACCGGCCTGCATGAGCTGCTCAAAGGCCTGGACCCGGCCAAGGACCAGAGCTACTTCCTGCACCGCCTGAACCAGGCGCAGCTGTCAAAGACGCTGTTCCCGGTGGGCGAGCTGCACAAGACCGAGGTGCGCCGCATCGCCGACGAAATCGGCCTGCCCAACGCGAAGAAAAAAGACTCCACCGGCATCTGCTTTATCGGCGAGCGCCCCTTCCGCGATTTCCTCAACCGCTACATCGCCAAGGCGCCCGGTCCCATCAAAAACGACAAGGGCCGCGTGCTCGGCGAACACGTGGGCCTGTCCTTCTACACGCTGGGCCAGCGCCAGGGCCTGGGCATAGGCGGCGTCAAAGCCAAGGGCGCCGACCTCAAGGCCGCGCAGGCGCGCGGGCTGCGCGGCGTGGGCGAACACGAACCCTGGTTTGTGGCACGCAAGGACCTGGAGACCAACACGCTGTGGGTGGTGCAAGGCCATGACCACCCCTGGCTGCAATCGACGGTGCTGACGGCGCAGGACTGCAGCTGGGTGGCCGGCCATGCGCCCGCGCCTGGCGCCATGGCCGCCAAGACGCGCTACCGCCAGGCCGACGCCGCCTGCGAGCTGCGCCAGGCCTTGAGCGACAGCTGCGAGCTGGCGTTTGCCGATGCGCAATGGGCGGTCACGCCCGGGCAGTCGGCCGTGCTCTACCAGGGCGAGGTCTGCCTGGGCGGCGGCGTGATCACCGCCAGCAATGTGCAGAACCAGCCCGCGGCCCCCGTGTCACCCTCCGCCGGTGCGGCGCGTCACAGAGCCGTTTCGACGTAGGTATAGATGTAGTTCGAGCCGCCGTTGACATTGCCCAGCAGGCGCGACGAGCCGAAGATGCCCGAGCGGTGCGATACGCCAAAGCCGATATAGGTTTCCTTGAGCGGCCGGTAGCCGATCAAATCACCCAGGCTCACGTCCAGGGTCGGGTCCAGGAAGTTGAGCATGCGCGAGGCCTGCTTGCCGTTGGCCGCCAGGCTGGAGGACTCGATGTAAGGGGCGCGCTGCGCCATGGATACTCCCACGCCCAGGCCCAGCCGGGTCTTCACGCGGTCGCTCCAGGGGAAGCCTGAATACACGGCCTTCATGAACAAATCGAGCTGCACGCCGTTGGCCTGCAGGCCGCGCTCGTTGTGCTGCGTCAGGCCCACATAGCCGATGAAGTCCAGCGGCCAGCCGTTCACGTTGTTGATAAAAGGCTTGCCGACCTGGATGCCGGTGATGCTGGTGGCATTGGTCTTGGCCGTCGACAGGCACTGCGCCGTGATGATCTTGGCCAGGTGGCAACCGTCCTCGGTGGACTTGCCGTACAGCACCTTGAAGTAGGTGGGTGTGTCGTTCTCGGCCCATTCGCGCTTGTGGCCGCCGAAGTCGTAGGCCGCACCCACATAGACCGCAGGCAGCACGCTTTTTTGCACGATGGGGCTGTCCTTGACCTTGTTGCCCAGGAAGGTTGCCGACACGCCGGCCAGCAGGCGCCAGCGCTCCGTCAGGTCATAAGAGCCGTAAAGGCCCAGGGAAGTCTGCACGCCCGCACCCGGCGCATAGGCGGGACGGCTGGCCGTGGCCTCGCCGGCCTGTACGCCGTAGTAATAGTTGTTGAGCTTGGCGTCGCGAAACGCCACCGTCAGGCTGGGGCGCAGCATCCAGGGGCCGGAGCGCCAGTCATAGGTATAGCCGAGGCGGAGCTCATTGCCCTTGTAGGTGTTGCCGATGTCGTGCACCAGCTCGGCCTGCAGCGTGCCCCAGGGCTGGCGCCAGCGGTAGGCCAGGCCCAGGTCGATGGCGGAGTCGCGCGCCGACATGCCTGCCAGGCTGGCCGGCAGGCGCTCGGTGGGAAAGCCTTCCAGGCGCTGCTCCACAAAAAGGTCCAGCCGCCGCTCGTCGCCATTGAGCAGCTTCACGCCGCCGCGGTTGGCATGCAGGAACAGCCGCTCGCCTTCGTAAAGATAGAGCGGCAGCAAGTCGTAGCGGCTGCCCGCGTCCTTGTAGGGCGAGCGCTCGACACGCATCACAACGCCGAGCCCGGCGCTGCCCGTCGCCGGGAGAATGTCGGTGATCGGCTCGGTATTGCCGCCGGCCAGGGCCGGCGCGGCAGCGCACAGCCCGCCCAGCACAAAGGCGAAACCGCGCAGAGTGCCGCGCGGCAAAGAAGGCAAAGGGAAACGATTTATCATTTTTTTGACGGTATTGGATGACGGCAGCACCCAGGCAGGCGCGGCAAACACTCCGATGCTATCCACGAACAACGCATTTCCCCCGGCCGATTTGTAAGAAAACAGGCACAGATCGGATAGGCCGATGTCTTCATGCGGGGCTTTATCCTCACACGCCGGCTCACACGTACACTGCCTATCGTCGGGTCTCCATTCACTCAACGGAGACTGTTATGCCCAAATTCGTGATCGAACGTGCCATCCCCGGACTCGGCGCCCTCAAGCCAGCCGAGCTGCACTCCATTTCCCAGAAATCGTGCGGCGTGCTGCGCGAACTCGGCCCCGACGTGCAGTGGGTGCAGAGCTACCTGACGGGAGGCAAGATGTACTGCGTCTACAACGCGGCCAGCGAAGAACTCGTGAGGGAACATGCGCGCAGGGGCGGCTTCCCGGCGGACTCCGTCGCGCGGGTCACCGGCGTCATAGACCCCACCACCGCCGAAGCCTGAGGCCCGCCTGTGGACCCGCAAGCCCCGAACGAGATGCCGCCTTTGGGGCTTGCCATCCACCTGCTCGGCCCGCCCCGGGTGGAACGGGACGGCAAGCCCCTGCCGGCGCCGCGCGGCCACAAGGTCTGGGGCCTGCTGGCCTACCTGGTCCGCAGCGAGTCGCCGGTCAGCCGCAAGCAGCTGGCGGGACTGCTGTTCGAGGATGCCGAAGACCCGCTGGCCGCCTTGCGCTGGAACCTCAGTGAACTGCGGCGGCTGCTGGGCAGCGTGGATTTGCGCGGCGACCTGCTGGCGCTTGCGCTGCCGCCCGCGACCTACATCGACCTCGGGGCCGTGCTGTCGGGAAGCTGGGCGCAAGCCTTGTGCGTGCCCGGCCTGGACCGCGAGCTGCTCGAAGGCATGAATTTTTCAGGCAGCCCGGCCTTCGAGGTCTGGCTCGCCACGGAACGCCGCCACCTTCAGGCGGCCGCCGAAGCCGTGCTGCGTGAGTCCGCGCTGGCCCGCATGGCGGCGGGCGCCATGGCCGAAGCCGCCACACTGGCCGGCCGGCTGGTGCGCCATAACCCGCTGGACGAAAACTACCAGGCGCTGCTGGTGCGCAGCCTCGCCGCTTGCGGCGACGGTGTGGGCGCGGCGCGCCAGGCCGCCGCCTGCCGTGAATTGTTCCAGCGCGAACTCGGCGTGCAGCCGGGCGCCACACTGGATGCCGCCCTGCGCACGGCCACCGCGACACCCACCGCGCGGCCGGCAACCGGGCGCGCCGCGGCACTGGCGCAGCTGGAAGCCGGAGAGGCGGCCATAGGCGCAGGCGCGCTCGACGCCGGCCTGCAATGCCTGCGCCGCGCCATCGTCGAGGCCGACGCCACCGGCGACACGGCGCTGCGCGCGCGTGCCCGCGTGGCCCTGGGCGGCGCGTTGGTGCATGCCGCCCGCGGCCGCGACGAGGAGGGCGCCACGGCGCTTCACGAAGCTCTGGAGGTGGGCCGGGACGCCTCGCCGGCAATCGCCGCGGCGGCTTGCCGCGAGCTCGGTTATGTCGAATTCCTGCGCGGCCGCTACGAGCGCACGCTGGCCTGGCTGCAGCGCGCCGCGCCGCTGGCCGGCGGCGACCGCGCCGAGCAGGCGCGCATCGCCACCGTGCACGGCAGTGCGCTCAGCGACACCGCGCATTACGCGGCCGCCATCAACCTGCTGCGCGAAGCCGAGGCGCTGGGCGCCGCGGCCGGCGACCACAAGCAGCTTGCCTATGCGCTGTCCATGCTGGGACGCGCGCTGCTGCTGCACGGTGAGCTGGACGCCGCCGCCGACGCACTGGACCGCTCGGTGGCCCTGGCCCAGCCGGGCTGGACCGCTTTTGTGCCCTGGCCGCAATCGCTGCGGGCCGAGGTCGACCTGCTGCGCGGCGACGTGGAGGCCGCCGCGAACCGTTTCGAACATGCCTTTGCGCTCGGCTGCCAGATCGGCGACCCCTGCTGGGAAGGCATTGCCGGGCGCGGCCTGGGGCGGGTGGCCATGGCGCGCGGAGAACCCCGGCGCGCGGCCGAAATCCTGGTCGACGCGCTGGCGCGCTGCGTTCGCCTGCCCGACGCCTACCTGTGGGGCAAGGGCTATGCGCTCGATGCGCTGTGCGGCGTCGCGGTGGCCGAGGCCATGCCCCAGGCCTCAGCCTGGATTAACGAGTTGCAGGACCTGGCCGCGCGCAGCGGCATGCGAGAGCTCACGGTGCGCGCCTGCCTGCACCGCGGTGCACTGGGCGACGGCGGAAGCACGGCCGCGGCCGGCTTGCTCGCCGGCCAGATCGACAACCCCGCGCTGCACGCCCTCGCCGGGCTTTGACAGCGGCGACGACACACCCCAAGAGCTTGATGATGAATACGAAACCCAAAGAAGCCGTGTTTCACGGCGGAACCCGGCGCTTGCTGCCCGGCCAGGCGCTGCGCCTGCCTCGGCGCGGTGGCGAATTGACGGTGCTGCGCGGCCGGCTCTGGCTCACGCGGGACAAAGATCCCGGCGACCACTTCATCTCTGCCGGCCAGCGCGTTCGCCTTGGCGACCATGAGAACGCGGTGATCGAGCCCGCGCAAAGCACGCGGGGCGTGAGCCTGCACTGGGAGCCCCGCCGCCCGGCCCTGGCCGGCGCCCTGCTGGCCCGGCCCTTGAATGGCGCGGCCTTCCTGGCTTTTGTGGCGGCCCGCGGCTTCGCGGCACTGGCGCGCCAGGCGGCTGCGGCTGCCCGGCGCGCGCGCGGTCATGGCGAAATCAGTGACGGCCATGCCTTGTTCGTCGCGCTGGAAGGTGGCAGGGCGCGGGAGCCGGGCCGGCGCTGCTGAAACTCAGCCTTCCTTGGCCTCGCTGACGGCTTGCCGTTGCGCTTCCCTGTCCGCCAGCAGGTCTACAAAGGCGCGGACCTTGGCGGGACGAAAGCGCGCGGCCGGAAATACCGCGTGGATGCCGCCCGAAGGCAGCTGCCACTGCGGCAAGACCTCGATGAGACGGCCGGCCGCAAGGTCGTCTGCAACCGAATAGTCCGGCAGCACCGAAAGCCCCGCGCCCTGGCATACGGCCTCGCGCACGGCCAGTGTGGCGTCGAGAAAAATCGAAGCCTGCACATTCACGGCCTCGCGATCTGTCTCGTTGAGTGAAAAATTCCAGGCGAGGTGGTCGCGCAAGGCGGTGTTGGCGACGAAGGGGAGACCGGCGATGTCTTGCGGACGCGTGAGCCGCGCTACTTGCGCCTTCATGGCCGGTGGCGCCACAAGCAGCTGCCGGAAAGAGCCGATTTTTCGGGCCTGCAAGCTGGTTTCCGCGAGCCAGCCGACACGGATCGCCAGCTCGAAGTTGCCGGACATCAGGTCCATGGTCTGGTCGCTCAGGACCGCATCGACCTTGCACGCGGGGTAGCGCCGGGTAAAGGCGGCGATGGCCGGCACCACAACGCCGACGCCATAGTCGAAGGGAGCGGTGAGCCGCAGCATGCCGGAGGGCTCCGCCGAAGTTTCGGCCAGGTCGTCGAAGGCATCCCCGGCCTCGCGCAGGATCAACGCGCAACGCAGGTAAAAGGCCTGGCCCAGTTCGGTGGGCTGCACCTTGCGCGTGGTGCGCACCAGCAGCGACGTGCGGAACTCGCGCTCCAGCCGCGCGACCTGCTGGCTGACCACGGCCTTGGTGATGCCCAGCCGATCCGCCGCCGCGGTGAAGGAGCCGGTTTCCACCACCGCCGCGAAGTAGGCCAGGCGTCTCAGGTTTCCCAGCCCTGCGAGGCCGTTGTCGTCGTGATTGTTTGCTTTAAACATACATTGTGTTTATCAGAGATACCTTTAACAGTCAATTGATAGTGCCTACGATCACAACCAGTGAGCCAACAACCCATGACCAAGACCCTGCATTACCTGTTCGACCCGCTGTGCGGCTGGTGCTACGGCGCCACACCGGCGCTCTCGGCATTGAGCGAAGTCCCCGCTGTCCATATCGAATTGCTGCCCACCGGTCTGTTCGCCGGCGAGGGCGCACGGCCCATGAACAGTGAGTTCGCCGCCTATGCCTGGTCCAACGACCAGCGCATTGAGCGCCTGACGGGGCAGCGCTTCAGCGAGCTGTACTGTGAGCGGGTTCTCGGTAATCGCCAGCGGCTGTTTGACAGCGGCCCGGCCACGGTAGCGCTGACTGCGGTGTCATTGACAGCGCCGGACCGGGAACTGGAAGCCCTCAAGGCGATACAAAGTGCGCGCTACGTGGACGGCAAGGACACGACCTCGTTGGCAACGCTGGCCGGCCTTCTGCGCGGGCTCGGCCTTGAACAGGCTGCCGCAAGGGTGGCGCAACCCGATGAGGATCTTCTCCTGGCCAACCGGGCGCGCATCAGCCGCGCACAGGCCTTGATGCGGGAGTTCGGTGCGCGCGGCGTGCCCACCCTGGTGGCCGAATCGGGCGCCAAGCGCTGGGTCGTGAATCACGCCGATTTTTATTCCAACCCAGGCGCGCTGGCCAGCGCGCTCGAGGCGGCCTGAGCCCCATCGCCTTCCCCGCAATCCCTTTCAGTTAACTGTCCAAGAAGAAGGAAAAAACCATGACCACACGAAGAGAAGCAATCAAAACTGTAGCCGGCGCGGCTGTCGCGACGGCCATCCTAGGAGTGAAAGACGCTATGGCTGCCAATACCAATCTGACCTGGAAACACTTTCCCGCCGGAGAGCATGGATTCTTCCGCGCCCCGGTCCTCATCTCCGGCGAGCGTGAGGCCGTCTTGATCGACGGGGGCTTTACGCTTCCCGACGGCAAGGCACTGGCCGAGGCCATCAAGGCCACCGGCAAAAAGCTCACGACCATTTACATCAGCCAGAGCGACCCTGACTACTACTTCAGCCTGGCGCCCATCAAGGCGGCGTTTCCCGAAGCCAAGGTGATTGCCGCACCGGCCACGATCGCGGCCATCAAGGGCAATGTGGAAAAGAAACTGGCGACCTGGGGCCCCCAGCTCAAGGAAAACGGCCCGCAAGCCCTGGCCGACATCGTGATGCCCGAAGCCTTCGACGGCCGGACCCTCACCCTCGAAGGCCAGGCCCTGGAGATCGTCGACGTCGACGGCCTGGCGAATCGCCGCTATATCTGGGTGCCTTCGCTGAATGCCATCTTCGGCGGCGTGCTGCTGTTCTCCGGCGTTCACGTGTGGACCGCCGACACGCAGGGCGCGGAGGCCCGCGCCGCATGGGTGAAGGCACTTGACGCCATGGCCGCGCGCAAACCCGCCGTGGTCGTCCCCGGCCACATGGCTGTCACGGCGGCGGTGGACGCAAGCGCGATCCAATACACACGCGACTACCTCGTGGCTTTCGAGGAAGTGCTGGCCAAGGCCGCCGACAGCGGCGCCCTGATCGCGGCCATGACCCGGCGCTACCCGAACGCCGGCATGGGCGTGGCGCTGCAAATCGGCGCCAAGGTCGCCAAGGGCGAAATGAAGTGGGGTTGAGCCATGATGTCGAACATCGACATCGTCCGCGCACACTATGCCGCATCGGCGAAGGGAAACATCCACGCAATGATGGCCCATGTGTCGCCGCAGGTGCGCTGGACCGAGATGGCGGGCTTTCCCTGCGCGGGCACCTGGGTCGGGCCGCAAGCGGTTGCCGAGAACGTCTTTGCCGTACTGGGCAGGGACTGGATCGGCTACCGCTTCGAACTGCAAAGCCTCATCGACGCTGGCGAGCACATCGTCGGGGTGGGGAGCTACCACGGCACTTACCGCGCCACGGGAAAGGACATGCAGGCCCGTGTCGCCCACATCTGGCATCTGCGGGACGGCAAGGTTGTGGCCTTCGAGCAGTTCACGGACACGCTGCTGGTCCGCCAGGCCATGGGCAGCAACTAGGAAAAAAGAAAAGAAAAAGCCCGCCCTCCTTTCGGAGCGCGGGCTTTAATCAAAAGAACTTTCCGTAGCCAGATCAGAACGGAATGTCGTCATCCATGTCGTCAAAACCGCTGGCCTGCTTGGAGGCCGCTGGGGCCTGGCGCGGTGCGGCTGCTGCCGGCGCGCGCGCGGGGGCCGACTGGCGCGGAGCTTCGTAGCCGCCGCCACCGCCGTCGTCAGCGCCGGGGCCGCCCATGCCCTGGCGGCTGCCCAACATCTGCATCTGGTCTGCGCGGATTTCGGTGGTGTATTTTTCGATGCCGTCCTTGTCGGTCCACTTGCGGGTGCGCAGCGAGCCTTCCACATAAACCTGCGAGCCCTTGCGCAGGTACTGGCCGACGATTTCGGCCAGGCGGCCGTTGAACACCACGCGGTGCCATTCGGTGGCTTCCTTCATTTCGCCGGTCTGCTTGTCTTTCCACCTGTCGGTGGTGGCGATGGTGACGTTGGCGACCTGGTCGCCGCTCGGGAAGCTGCGCATTTCGGGGTCGCGGCCCAGATTGCCGACGACGATGACTTTATTGACGGATGCCATGAGGGGTTCTCCTGAGCTGATCTACAGGGCGGGGCCCTGCTATTTATGAATACCTCACAGTTTAACTGGCCGGCCCGGCAAGGCTTCCTCGCCAGTGGCCGTAACGGGTGCATGGCGCCCGGGCGCCCGCATGGGCCAGGCCACCAGCAGCCAGGCCAGCATCAGGCCGCCACACAGCATAAAAAGCCCCGCCGCGCCATGGGTTTTGGTGACCCAGCCGCCGACCGCGCCGCCGGCAAAAAAGCCCAGCGACTGCAGGGTGTTGTACACCCCCAGCGCAGCGCCGCGCGCATGGGGGGGCGCGACGCGGGAGGCCAGGCTGGGCTGGGTAGCCTCCAGCACATTGAAGCCGCAGAAAAACAGGAACAGCAACGCCGCCAGCAGGCCCAGGCCCTGCGGCGCCGGGCTTGAGGACACCACCCACAGCAGGCCCAGCTGCACCACAAAAACCAGGCCCACAGCCCCCAGGAACACGGCGCGCAGGTAGCCGCGCCGCTCCAGCGGGAACAGTGTCATTCCCATCACCAGGAAGGACGCCAGCACCGCCGGCAGGTAGACCTGCCAGTGGCGGGCCTTGTCGAGGCCGGCCGCCACCAGCAGTGCCGGTATCGCCACCCACATGGCCAGCTGGACCGCATGCAGCACAAAAACGCCGAAGTCCAGCCGCAGCAGGGCCGGGTCCTGGAGGACTTCGAGCACACTGCCGCGCGGACGGTCCGCGTGCTCCACCGGCTCGGGCGGCACCCACCACAGGACCACCGCGATGCCGCCCAAGGCCAGCGCGCCGGTCAGGGAAAACAGGCCGTGCAGGCCGATGGAGGCTGCCAACAGAGGCGCGACGAGCAGCGAGAGGGCGAACATCAGCGCGATGCTGCTGCCCACCAGCGCCATGGCCTTGGTGCGCACCTCATCGCGCGTGGAATCGGCCAGCAGCGCGGTAACGGCCGCCGAAATCGCGCCCGCACCCTGCAGCGCCCGGCCGGCGATCAGCCAGTTCAGGTCGGGCGCCCAGGCCGCGATAAAGCTGCCCAGGGCAAATATGAGCAGGCCGGAAATAATCACCGGTTTGCGGCCCCACCAGTCCGAGGCGATGCCGAAGGGAATCTGCAGCAGGCCCTGGGTCAGTCCGTAAATGCCCATGGCCAGGCCGACGCGCGCCGGGTCGTCGCCGCCCGGGTACCTGGCCGCTTCCAGCGCGAACACCGGCAGTACCAGGAACAGGCCCAGCATGCGCAGCGCAAAAATCGATGCCAGCGAGGCGCTGGCGCGGCGCTCGGTGGCAGTCATGGGATAAGACGGGAGGACGGAGGGCTCGGACAAGGGATAAACAGGCAAAAAAGGCTCAAAACCGGACAAAAGACGGCCCAATCGAGGGCAACCCGGGGCAAATCGGGAATTCGGCCGCCGTGGGTGCGGCAAGCCCCGTTTAGACCGTGAATAGGTTCTAAACGGCTATTGTGCTTGAAACGGTGCTTCGGTCTATGATGGAGAGTTTTGCGGCTGCCACATCTTGAACTCTCCCGACGACAGCAAATACCTCGCCTCCCAGGCCGCAGAAGGCCGTCACGTGGCTGAGCCCCCGGCCCGCTACCTGGCCCAGGTCCTGGCGGCGCAGCGCATCAGCATCCGCGGCGCGCGTACGCACAACCTCAAGAACATCGACCTGGACATCCCGCGCAACCAGCTGGTGGTGATCACCGGGTTGAGCGGCTCGGGCAAATCGTCGCTGGCCTTCGACACGCTGTACGCCGAAGGCCAGCGCCGTTACGTTGAAAGCCTGTCCACCTACGCACGCCAGTTTTTGCAGCTGATGGACAAGCCCGACGTGGACATGATTGAGGGCCTGTCGCCCGCGATCTCCATCGAGCAGAAGGCCACCTCGCACAACCCGCGCTCCACCGTGGGCACGGTGACCGAAATCCACGACTACCTGCGCCTGCTGTTCGCGCGCGCCGGCACGCCGTTCTGCCCTATCCACGACCTGCCGCTGCAGGCGCAAAGCGTCAGCGAGATGGTCGACACCGTGCTGGCCCTGCCGGAAGACACCAAGCTGATGATCCTGGCGCCGGTGGCGCGCGACCGCAAGGGCGAGTTCGTGGACCTGTTCGCCGAAATGCAGTCCCAAGGTTATGTGCGCTTTCGCGTCGACGGCACGGCCTATGAGTTCGACGAACTGCCCAAGCTCAAGAAAACCGAGAAGCACAACATCGACGTGGTGATAGACCGCGTCAAGGTGCGGGCCGACCTGCAGCAGCGCCTGGCCGAAAGCTTCGAGGCCGCGCTGCGCCTGGCCGACGGCAAAGCCATTGGGCTGGAGATGGACACCGGCAAGGAGCATCTGTTCAGCGCGAAGTTCTCCTGCCCGGTCTGCGACTACTCGCTCAGCGAGATGGAGCCGCGGCTGTTCTCCTTCAACTCGCCGGTGGGCGCCTGCCCCACCTGCGACGGCCTGGGCCACATGGAGTTTTTCGACCCGGCGCGCGTCGTGGCCTTCCCTTCGCTCAGCCTGGCCAGCGGCGCCGTCAAGGGCTGGGACAGGCGCAACGGCTATTACTTCTCCATGCTGGAGAGCCTGGCCAAGCACTACAAGTTCAACATCGACACGGCCTTTGAAGACCTGCCCGAGAACGTGCAGCAGGTCGTGCTGCACGGCTCGGGCGACGAGGAAATCAAGTTCAGCTATGTGATGGACTCGGGCAATTTCGCGGGCAAGAAGATCAGCAAGAAGCACCCCTTCGAAGGGGTGATCACCAACTTCGAGCGCCGCTACCGCGAGACCGACTCCGCCGCCGTGCGCGAGGAACTGGCCCGCTACCGCAGCGTGCAGCCCTGCCCCGAGTGCGAAGGCACCCGGCTGCGCACCGAGGCACGCCATGTCTACCTGGTCAGCGCGCCCGAGGGCGGTTCCCAGCCGCAGCGCAAGGCGATCTTCGAGATCAGCCATGCGACGCTGCGCGAGAGTTTTGAGTATTTCAATGTCCTCAAGATGGAGGGCGCCAAGGCCGAAATCGCGGCCAAGGTGGTGCGCGAGATCGGCCTGCGCCTGAAGTTTCTCAACGACGTGGGCCTCAACTACCTGAGCCTGGACCGCAGCGCCGAAACGTTGTCGGGCGGCGAATCGCAGCGCATACGCCTGGCCTCGCAAATAGGCTCGGGCCTGACCGGCGTGATGTATGTGCTGGACGAGCCCAGCATAGGCCTGCACCAGCGCGACAACGACCGCCTGATCGGCACGCTCAAGCATTTGCGCGATATCGGCAACAGCGTGCTGGTGGTCGAGCATGACGAGGACATGATCCGCGCGGCCGACCACGTCATCGACATGGGGCCTGGCGCCGGCATCCACGGCGGGCGCGTCATGGCCCAGGGCACGTTTGACGAGGTCAAAAACAACCCCGACTCGCTGACCGGCAAATACCTGGCGCAGACCTTGAAGATCGCCGTGCCCAAACGCCGCACGCCCTGGTTGCCGACCACCAAGGCGGTGGAAGCCGCCGAGAAGAAAAAAGTCTCGCGCTTTCCGCAAAGCCCGGCCGCCGAACGCCGCGCCGCGCGCGAAGCCATTCACCAGGCCACGCTGGGCGACATGCAGGCGCTGCGTGTCATCAACGCGACCGGCCACAACCTCAAGGGCGTGAGCGTCGAGTTTCCGGTAGGCCTCTTGACCTGCGTGACCGGTGTCTCCGGCTCGGGCAAGTCCACGCTGGTCAACGACACGCTGTATGCCGCCGTGGCCCGCACGCTGTACCGCGCGCATGAAGAGCCCGCCGCACACGAGTCCATCGAAGGCATAGAACACTTCGACAAGGTCATCAACGTCGACCAGTCGCCCATAGGCCGCACGCCGCGCAGCAACCCGGCCACCTACACGGGCCTGTTCACGCCGATACGCGAGCTGATGGCCGAGATGAACACCGCCCGCGAACGCGGCTACGGCGCGGGACGCTTTTCCTTCAACGTCGCCGGCGGGCGCTGCGAAGCCTGCCAGGGCGACGGTGTGGTCAAGGTCGAGATGCACTTTTTGCCCGACGTGTACGTGCCCTGCGACGTCTGCAAGGGCATGCGCTACAACCGCGAGACGCTGGAAGTCCAGTACAAGGGCAAAAACATCGCGCAGATCCTGGACCTCACGGTGGAAGTCGCGGCCGAGTTCTTCAAGGCCGTGCCCACCATCGCGCGCAAGCTGCAGACTTTGCTGGACGTGGGCCTGTCCTACATCAAGCTGGGCCAGGCCGCGACCACACTCTCGGGCGGCGAGGCGCAACGCGTCAAGCTCGCGCTGGAACTGAGCAAACGCGACACCGGCCGCACGCTGTACATCCTCGACGAGCCGACAACAGGCCTGCATTTCGCCGACATCGACCTGTTGCTCAAGGTGCTGCACCAGCTGCGCGACGCGGGCAACACCATTGTCGTGATCGAGCACAACCTGGACGTCATCAAGACCGCCGACTGGCTGGTCGACATGGGCCCCGAGGGAGGGGCCGGCGGCGGCACCGTGGTGGGCGTGGGTACGCCGGAAGACATCGCGGCCAACCCGGCCAGCCATACCGGGCGCTACCTGGCACGCCTGCTCTAGGCTTTTTGTTTGCCATGCTTGGGCGCCTGTAGCGCTCAGGCCGCGCCTTTTTTCTTTTCAACGGATTCCGGTTTTGAACAGCTCCACCTTCTTCACGCAGCGCAAAATCGTTTTCCTGCTGGCCTCGCTGTGCTGCCTGCTCTGGGGCAGCGCCTACCCAGCGATCAAGAACGGCTATGCGCTGTTCCACATCGCCGCCGACGATATTCCCTCCAAGCTGGTGTTCGCGGGCTGGCGCTTTATTTTTGCCGGCCTGGTGCTGCTGGTGTTCGCCCTCATCAGCCGCAAGCCGGTGTTCCAGCTGGATCGCCGGACCTTCGGCCAGGTCACGCTCGTGGGCCTCACGCAGACCAGCCTGCAGTATGTGTTCTTCTACATAGGCCTGGCCTATGCCACCGGCGTGAAGAGTTCCATCATGAACGCGACCGGCACTTTTTTCAGCGTGCTGCTGGCGCACTACATCTACAAAAACGACAGGCTCAGCTTCAACAAGGTACTGGGCTGCCTGGTGGGTTTTGCGGGCGTGATGGTGGTGAACTTCAGCGAAAGCCTCCTGAGCTTCGACTTCACGCTGCTGGGCGAGGGCTTTGTCGTGATCGCCGCCTTTGTGCTCTCGGCCGCCAGCATTTACGGCAAAAAGGTTTCGCAGCGCGTGGACTCGGTGGTGCTGACCGGCTGGCAACTGGCCGTAGGCGGCCTGGCCCTGCTATTGATCGGTTTTGCCACCGGCGGTTCGCTGGCCGGCTTTACCCTCAAGTCCACCTTGCTGATGGTTTACCTCGTGGTGCTGTCGTCGGCCGCGTTTTCTCTGTGGACGATTTTGCTGAAGTACAACCGTGTGAGCATGATCACCGTCTTTAACTTCATGGTGCCGGTTTTCGGGACCCTGTTGTCGGCGGTGTTTTTGGAAGAACGGTTTCTGGAGTGGAAGAATGGAGTCGCGCTGGGCTTGGTTTGCTATGGAATCTGGTTGGTGACCAAGGAGGAGAAAGCCGTTGGCTGACTTGGGTTCTTGCTGCGGCGGTGTGACTTCTTTTTGGTTCTGCCGGCCAAGGCTTGCCCGCCGGGGCGAAACCCGGCCGGCGAGCCTTGGTAAAAACCACTAACGCCCAAGCCGGCGCAAGGCCTGCGCCGCACAGGCCTTAATGGGCGTGATGATGTGATCTCCAGACCTTGAACTTGTCGTAGAGCACGCGCTCCAGGGCCCAGCCCGAGGTCAGGGCTACCACCAAGCCCATGAGCAGCGCATTGAGCAGGGCGTTGTCATGCCCGCTGTAGCCCCAGACCCAGGGCGAGATCATCAGGCCCACGCCCAGCAGGACATTGGCCCAGTCGTCCATGTGGTTGGGCAGGAAGAGATCCTGGGATGCGAGGACGATGACGGCGGCGCCTACGACCACCGAGCACCACGCCGCCGCCGTGGGCAACGCCAGCGCCCATGGCGCGATGCACAGCCAGAGCCCCGCAAAAATCTCCAGCCTGTCCTGCCAACGATTGAGGGTATCCATGACAACCTCCGCAAGTAAAGCCAAGGGAATTTCAGTGTAGAACTCCGGTGGAAATACGCAATGGACGCGGGCAGACCCTGGGAACGTAGATGTCTTTACCCTCCTGGCGCGATCTCCCGCGATGACGCCTGCATCGCCCTCACATCCTCTTGCCCAACATGAAGCTTTCAAGTTCCCCGATGGGAAGCGCCTTGCAAAACAGGTAGCCCTGGTAGCAACCGCAGCCATGGCGAGCCAGGAACTCGCGCTGGGCTTCGGTCTCCACGCCTTCGGCCATGACGCCCAGGCCCAGGCTTTGCGCCAGGCCGATGATGGTGCGGGCGATGGCGGCGTCGTTGGGGTCCGTCAGGACGTCCTTCACAAAACTGCGGTCGATTTTCAGCTGGTCCAGCGGCAGGTGCTTGAGGTAGGAAAGGGCCGAATAGCCCATGCCGAAATCATCAATCGACAGGGTGACGCCGGCTCGTTTGAGAATGCCCATCTTGGCGATCGTGACCTCGATATTCGAGGCCAGCAGGCTTTCGGTCAGTTCCAGTTTCAGCCTGTGGGCGCTGATGCCCGCTTCACTGATCGCGGCCATCACCAGCTCCACAAAATCGGGGTGCCGGAACTGGCGCACGCTCACGTTGACGGCAATGCTGAGGCTGGCGGTCTCCGCGCGCCCGGCCCAGGCGGCCAGCTGCGCGCAGGCCGTTTCCAATACCCATTTTCCGAGCGGCAGGATGAGGCCGCTTTCCTCCGCCTGCGAGATGAATGCATCGGGCGGCACTAGTCCGCGCTGCGGATGCCGCCAACGGACCAGCGCCTCCACGCCGACCATATGGCCTTGGCTGCCCACCTGGGGCTGGTAGTGCAACAGGAATTCCCGGTTGCGCAGGCCCTGGCGCAGTTGCACATTGGTGGCGGCGTTGGCGGTCGCTGCCGCCTGCATCTGCGGGTCAAAAAAGCACAGGGTGTTGCGGCTCGCCGCCTTGGCGCCGTACATCGCCAGATCGGCCTGCTTGAGCAGGTCGCCTATGCTTTCCTGCTGCTGGCTGAAGAAGGTGATGCCGATGCTGCAGGTGGCATGGTGCTCGTGGCCCGCCAGGTCATAGGGTTCGCTCAGTGCCGCCAGGATTTTTTCGCCGACCACCCGGGTTCCCGCGATGGCGGTTGCGGATTTTTCGCCCTGGTCTTCGAGCAGGACCACAAATTCATCACCCCCGAGCCGGGCCACCGTGTCGTTGTGCCGCACGCATGCCTGCAGGCGCGAGGCCACCTTCTGGAGCAGCAGGTCGCCCTTGGCGTGGCCCAGCGTGTCGTTAAGGACCTTGAAGTGGTCGAGGTCAATGAACATCAGCGCGCCTATCCGCGAGTGGCCCGAGCCGCTTGCCAGCGAACTCTGGAGCCTGTCCATCAGCAGCTGGCGGTTGGGTAGTTGGGTCAGCGCGTCATAGAAGGCCAGGTGTTCGATCTCGTCTTTGGCCGCCTTGCGTTCGGTGATGTCGCGAAAGTACACGGCAAGCCCTTCCTCAAAGGGGTAGGCGCGCAACTCCAGCCACTTGCCGAATTCCGCGTAGAACTCTTCAAACTCCACCGGCTGGCCGTTGGCCAGCGCTCGGCTGAGCTCCCGCCGCAGGCGCCCGCCGCGATTCGCGTGGACCGCCTGCCAAAGCGTTTGCCCCAGCAAGTCCCGGCTTTTGCGGCGCAACAGGCGTTCGCTCTCGGGATTCACATAGGTAAAGCGGCCCTCCATGTCCAGTGTGGCAAAGGCATCCGTGATGCTGGCCAGGGTGGTGCTCAGGCGCATGGTCAAGCGCAGGGAGTCCTGCTCGGCGCTTTTTTTGTCGGTGAGATCATGCAGGATTCCCTGTATGCGCACGACCCGGCCGGATGTGTCACGCAGCGCTTCGCCCAGGGAACGCATCCACAGCAGCCGCCCGCCTGCCGCAATCACCTGGGCTTCTTCGTCGAAGGGTGTGCCGTGTTCCATGCACGCCTCGAACGCGCCGGCCATCAGCACGCGGGATTCCGGCGCGTAGAAAGCAAGCGCATCCTCGAACGACGGCACCGCCGCGGGCGCAATCCCAAGCAGGGTTGCCAGTTGGGCGGTCCATGTGAAGCGGCGCGCGGGCAAGTCCACCGCCCACGCGCCGGCCTTCGCGGCCCGTTCGAGCAAGTCCAGCATCTGCGCTGCCGCGTCCGCGGGGTTGTAGCCCAGCTGCACCGGAAGCAGTGAGAGGCGTTTGTCCATGGATCAGCCGGCCCGCCGCGCGGCGGCCCCAAGCGAGTCTTTCTTTTCGATGTGTTTGTTTGCTGCCAGGTGAGCGATGAATGCCATGGGGGTTCCGGTTGTTGCGCCGGTTGCCCTCCAGGACAAATCGACCCAAATATCACAACAGCCTGGCGCGCCCGCGGCTGACATCTATTGACGCCCAACGCGGTAGGACAAGCGCAGCTCAACCCAAGCCCCGCAGCAAAAGTCCCGCGATTCCGGCTTGTTGGTTCGCTGGCGCACAGACGGCGGGAATGCGCAAGGCGCATCTTTGGGCCGCGGTGAAAGTGGCTGAAGTTGGCGAATTGCCAAGCCAAGCGGGCGGCGGGGGCTCGTCCTACAGCCGCCGGCGGCTTTCCCTCAGTGTTTCCTCTGGAATCGCTTCTTACATTGACATTTGTACTTAAGTTTTCAATTAAGGCTGACTGAAAACGAAAGCAGCTCAATATTTAGCAGGAAGTAAACATGGATACAACCCTAGACCAACTCAACGGCTACCCGGACATAGGCGCTTTGCGGCCCGTGCTGCTCTCTATCTGTTCCCGGTTCGGCTCTATCGCCAGGCTGGACATTCTTGCCGCGGGACACGCCGGCAAACGCCAGGCCTTGTGCTTTCTGCGCATGGATTCCGCCGAGCAGGAGCAGCAGCTGATCAGCGAACTCGGCGTCGGCCGTTTTGGCGGAGACCTGGTAGTGATCGTGGACCTTCACGGCCAAGAGACTGCAAGCAACGCGAGCATTGTGGCCCACGCGGCGTGAGCTTCGGGCTTTGCCCGGCCTCCTTCTTTTCTCCCCTTCTTTTTCGTTTGCCGCCTTCAGGCCGATGAACCCATTCATTCCCGTTCAAAAGCAAAAGCAGGCATATGCACAACATCCTCATCGTCTCGGGAACACGCCCCGAAATCATCAAGCTCGCACCGGTCTACCACGCGCTGCGTGAAGCCCCCTGGGCCCGCGTGCAATGGCTGCACACCGGCCAGCACGCGGAAATGGCCCGCCAGATATTTGACTGCTTTGACGTGACACCGGACATCTCGCTCAGGCGCATCGGTGCCAGCCTGGTCGAATTCAGCACGGGCTGCCGGCAACAACTCGACATGGTGATGCAGCAGCAAGCCTGGTCTCTCGTGATCGTGCAGGGCGACACCGAAAGCGCCTTCCAGGGCGGGCTTGCTGCCTTCTACCATCGCGTTCCGCTGGCGCATGTCGAGGCGGGACTTCGCACTTACAACCTGAACCGTCCTTTTCCCGAGGAAGGTTTGAGGCAGATGATCAGCCGCCTCGCGCAGTTCCACTTCGCGCCCACTCAGGGCGCCGAGGCGGCGCTGCAGGCCGAGGGCATTGCCGATTCGAAAATCCATCTCACAGGCAACACCGTGATCGACGCCCAGCGCTGGGCCTGCAAACGCCACGGCATCCGCCGGTCGGTGCCGGGGCGTGGCCATCTGCTGGTGACGGTTCACCGGCGCGAGAACTGGGGTGACGATGTGGCCGAAATCTGCCATGCCGTCGCCGAGATCGCCCGGCAGCGGCCTGAACTGGAAGTGCTGTTTCCGGTGCACCTGAACCCGGTGATCCAGAAGCCCGTCAACGCCATCCTGGGCGGCCTGCCCAATGTCAGGCTGGTGCCGCCGCTGGATTACACGCAGATGCAGCAGGCGCTTGTCGATGCCTGCCTGTTGCTGACCGACTCGGGCGGCCTTCAGGAAGAGGCGCCTACCTTCGGTGTTCCGGTACTGGTATTGCGAGAGGAAACGGAGCGGCCCGAAGCGGTTCAAGCCGGTTGCGCCCTGCTGATCGGTGCGGCGCGCCCGGTGATTGTGCGGGAGACCCTTCGTCTTTTGACGGACACGGCAGCCTACACGCGGATGTCGCAGGCCGGAAACCCCTTCGGCGACGGCAGCGCGTCGCAGCGCATCGTTGCAGCACTGGCGCGCAGCCTGGCTGATGAAGCCGTCGCCCTGCCTGAATTGGCCTGAGCGGCTGTGAATGGAACAAGCCTCATGAAACACTTCCTCTCGCGTACCAGCCTGGCTATTTTTATCAGCCTGGCGGCCGCATTGCCGGCTTTCGCGCAACCGGAAGACGCGCAGGCCCTGGTGCCCGCATTCAAGACCTACCCGGTCGCCGCCGTGATGGCGTCGCTGCTGTTTCTGATCGTGCTGGTCATGATGCTGTACGGCCTGCGGCATTTCATGTTCACCATGAATCGCCTGACCGGCGTGCAGCGCCATCCCTACATCGATATCAGCGTGGCCTCGTGGCCGATGATCACCGTGTTCATCGCGGCCCACAACGAGGAAAAGGTGATCGCAGGCTGCATGGAAGCCTTGCTCAATACCGATTACCCGCACGAGCGGCTCAAGATCATTCCCGTCAACGACCGCTCCCAGGACGGAACGGCCGGCATCATCGACGACTACGTGGAGCGCCACCCTTCGCGCATCTGGCCGTTTCACCGCGTCGGCGGCAAGGCCGGGAAATCCGCGGCGCTGAAGGACGCACTGGCTTTCGCGCAAGGCGACATCGCCATTATTTTTGATGCCGATTACGTGCCCGGCCGGGGCCTGCTCAAACAGTTGGTGGCGCCGTTTTTCGACCCCGAGATTGGCGCCGTGATGGGGCGTGTGGTTCCCGCCAACAGCGGCGTCAATTTGCTGACGCGGCTGCTCGACCTTGAGCGATCGGGCGGCTACCAGGTGGACCAGCAGGCGCGCATGAACATGAACCTGATGCCGCAGTACGGCGGCACCGTGGGCGGGGTGCGCCTGTCGGCCGTGGCGGCCGTGGGCGGCTGGCACGACGACACGCTGGCCGAAGACACCGACATCACCTACCGCCTGATGTTCAACGGCTGGAAAACGGTTTACACCAATCGGTCCGAATGCTACGAGGAGGTGCCGCAGGATTGGAGCGTGCGCATCAAGCAGGTGACGCGATGGGCCAAGGGGCACAACCAGGTGATGTCCCGCTACTGGTGGAAGTTTGCCACCAGCACCTACCTGACCGGTGCCCAGCGCCTCGACGGATTGCTGCTGCTGTTTGTGTTCGTGGTACCGCTCGTGATGCTGTTGGGCTGGTGCCTGGCCCTGGGCCTTTATTTCCTGAATGCGGGTTCCCTGCTGTCGGTCTTGATCCCGGTTTTTGCGCTGATGGTTTACGGCACCCTGGGGAATTTCGCGGCCTTCTTTGAAATCGTGATCGCCGTGCTGATCGACGGCAACCGCAGGCGTCTTCGCCTGCTGCCTTTCAACATGCTGGGTTTCCTGGTGAGCCTGTTCGCGATCTCCGGTGCCGTCTGGAGCCTGCTGCTCGACCGTGTCCTCAGCCGTGAAATGGTCTGGGACAAAACCATCCGCTATCGCGAGGCCCCTCTGAAATGACACCCAATTACCTGACCTACGCCGCTTTCACGGTGGTATGCCTGCTGCTGTTGACCCTGCCGTTTGTTCCGGCATTTCGCGAGTGGCTTTACCCGTCGGATGCGGAGCCGCTGCCGGTGTCCGCCCACTACACCAGCGACATCGACCACTTCGCGCGCCGCCTGCGCGCGGATGCCATGGCAAAACTCGGGGCCGGTCCTTCCACGGGTTATGAGGAATTCGATTTTGTAGCCGACTCGGCGATCGACATGGACTGGCGCCGGGCGGAAAAGCGGTTGATCTCGCGCACCGGTATCGACAGCGCGCAAGCTGTTCAAAGCACGCAGCCGGTCTACGTGGACGGCAATCTGCGGGCCGGGGCCGAGTCCGCTTTTGCGGCCCTGTATGCCTCGGGCGATATCGTGCTGGGGCCGAACAGCGAGATCGGTGACTGGGCGCATGCGGGCGGCGTTGTCCGCCTCGGGGCGAACAGCATAGGGCTCAGGAGAATATCCGCGGGAGGCGCCATTGAACTGGGGACCGAAACCTGGTTCGAACGCCTGCATGCACCGGTGCTGCGTTTTGGCTCGCATGTCAGCACCGTGCCGCAGCCGCAGACTTATGAACAGTCGCCGGCGGGCTACGCCGACCTGCCGGGCGCCATCCGCCAGACGCCCGAGCTCTATCTCATTCGAGGTGACTGCGCGCTGCCTCCCGGCAAGACCTACCAGGGCTCGCTGGTGGTGACCGGGTTTCTCACGGTAGGCGCGGCGACCACCATTTTTGGCGACGTCAAGGCGCGTGACGGCGTGAGCATTGGTCCGCGGGCATCCGTGCGGGGCGCCCTGACCTGCGAGAAGCGGATTTACGTTTTTGCGGATGCGCGTGTCTGGGGTCCGCTTATTTCCGAGAGCGATGTGCTGATAGGCGCCGGTGCCGTGATTGGGCAGCCGCATGCGCAGACGACCGTGAGTGCCGCCAACCTCATTGTGGAAGACGGTGTGACCGTGTACGGAACCTTGTGGGCGCACGAGATCGGCATGGTCAAACCGCTATGAGCTTCAAAAGCTTTTTATGCTCAGGCGCCCTGGTGCTGCTGGCCGGTGCCGCAAGCCTTGCCGCGGCCGCGCCTGCGCTGGTTTTGCAGGGCTACGCCGATGAGGCCGGTGCCATCACCGTCTTGAACGGCGGAAACTCCGTCGATCCCTATTTCGCGATGCAGGCGCTGCTGCTGGCGCATGACAACGGCATGGACGTTTCCGCGCCTGCCGAGAGGTTTGCCGACTGGCTGGTATCCAGGCAAAAGCCCGATGGCACTTTCGACCGGTTTTGCCGGGACGGCGCCGGGCGCTGGGCATCGTGCAACGCGGCGGACGCTGACGACTCCCTGCTTGCCATGTGGATGCGCCTGTTGGAGACCATGCCGGAGAAGCTGGGCAAAAATCCCCTGTGGCTGAAGAGCCACGCTACCAGCAAGGCCGCGCTGGAGCATCTGTTCCAGCCTTCGCGCGGCATCTACATGGTGTCTCCGCTGGTGCTGCACGGGCTGTTCATGGACAACCTGGAAGTCTGGTCGCTCAAGGCGCAGCGCAAGCCAGCCGCGCAGCCCGAGGCGGACAGGCTGGCCAAGGCGATACGCGACACCTTCTGGAATCCCGTTGACAAGCACTTTTTGGTGTCAACCCAGCTGGAACAGCGCTCCGAAAAGCAGGCCTTCTACCCCCACCAGGTGGCGCAGATATTTCCTTTGCTGCTGGACTTTCCGCTGCTGCCGGCCGAGGCCGGCCCCTACTACCGCGCGTGGATGGCGGCGCACCGCGCCGAATGGCTCAGCCAGGGCAAGGCGGACTACCCATGGGGCCTGCTCGCCGTACTCGCGATGCGGCAGGGCGACACCGCCAGCGCGCGCTGCTGGTTGCGGGAGGCGGCGCCTCTGCGCCACTCTTCACGATGGGCTGTGACCGACGAGGCGGCCCTGCAGATAGTGCTCAGCAAAGGCCTCAAGCCGGCGGCCCAAGAAGCCAGCTGCGGGTGACAGCCGTACAAGCTTGCAGACGCTACGGCCAGCCTTTTTTCTTTTCCCTTTTCGAGAGGAGCAAGCATGCTCAACAAGACCCTTTATCTCCCGCTGTGCGCGATGCTTTGTGCCGCACCGGCCTTTTCTCAATCGTTTCCAGCCGGCCAGCAAGGCGCCGCCCCCGTGCTTGCGGCGCCGGTGCCCGCTGACCCCGTGCGAAGCCTGGAGCTGAGCACCGGCGCGCAAAGCCTCAGTGGCGGCTACGGCAACTGGAATGACGTCACCTTGCGAGGCGCCTACGGCGTGTCGCGCCACACGTTTCAGGCCGAAGCCTCCGTCCAGCGCCGCTTCAATGAAGACGGCGCTTTCCTCGGGCTCGGCGACACCTATACCTTCAATGAAGACTGGTACGGCTCGCTTGCCGTGGGCGCGGGCGACGGTGCTTTCTACCTGCCGCGTTACCGGGCCGATGCAACGCTTTACCGCAAATTCCCGCCAGGGCGAAATCTCGTCGGCAACATCGGCATCGGTTACTACAAGGCGCCGGACGGCCACAGCGACCGCAGCGTCTCCCTGGGCGCGGCTTACTACTTCGAGTCCCCCTGGATTGTTGAAGGCGGCGTGCGGCTGAACAGCAGCAACCCCGGCGCTGTGCGGACGCAGCAGCAATTTGCCGCGGTGACCTACGGACGCGACAAGCAGGACCTGGTCACCGCGCGCTATGCCTGGGGTGGCGAGGGCTATCTTGCGATCGGGCCCAACACACAGCTGGTGAACTTTGACAGCCGTGAGGCCAGCATTGCCTGGCGGCACTGGTTGAACCCGCGTACCGGCATATTGGTGGGGGCGAACCGCTATAGCAATCCGCTGTATCGCCGCACCGGCCTGAATGTCGGAATCTTCCACAACTTCTGAAGGCCGCCATGAGCACCCGAGCAAATTCCGTATCGGCCCAGGCCCGCGAGCACGACCGCGTCTTCCATAAAACCTTTGATGCCGCACGCCGAGCGCGAGCGCTTCGGGTCAAGGTGCGGCCGCACCGGGCCATCACGCCGCTGCGGGTGACTCCGTATCTGGCGGCGCAGGCCGTTGTGCTGCCGATACTGCTGTGCGGATTTTTGCTGTGGGCCAAGCCGCTGCTGCTGGATTTCTGGCGCAACTGCATCCTGTTCTGGTCCGCCAGGCTGGATTTGCCGTTCAGCCTGACGGCCCGCGCCAATGAGGCGGGACAGCACCCTTTGCTCATGGGCGTGGTGCCGGAAGGTGCCCCCATGCCCGGCCAGGCCACGCTGGTGGTGACCGCCCTGGTGACGCTTGCCGCGTTCGCACTTTCGCTGAACATGAAGGACGCGAAGCTGCCGCTCAAATACCCGCTGCGCATCGTCTGTGTGCTGCAGTTCATTGCGCTGGCCTATTTCTGGTTCTCGCCGTCCAGCTTTCCCTACAGCATAGGCCGCCATAGCGAGGAGCTCATGACCATAGGATACGGCGTCATGGTGGCGACGCCGGTGATGCTGGCGATGGGCTACTACATCCTGAACCAGAGCCTGCTGACCAAGCTGCTGCATACCGCGCTCATCCTGGCATTCTTCGCGATCCTGGTTCCCCACCAGGTGCTGGCCCAGGCCTTCATCATGCAGCACCTGTCCGTGCTGTTCATGCCCGTGCTCTACATCTGTTTCGGCGCGGTGTTTGACGCACTGATATTTGTGGCGCTGTATTCATGGGCCGTCAGCAACGCGCCCATGAAAGCCACCACTTGATGGCCCGCGCCTAGCCGCCCTTGCCGCGCATGATGGCCGCCGCCACGTCGGACGTGGTTTCGGCATAGCGTTTGAATTCCATGGTGTAGGTCGCGCGGCCCTGGGTCAGCGAGCGCAGGGTGGTGGAATAGCCGAACATCTCCGACAGCGGCACCTCGGCGCGCACCAGCTTGCCGCCGCCGCCCGCGATGTCTTCCATGCCCTGCACCATGCCGCGCCGCGACGAGAGGTCGCCCATCACATTGCCCATGAAGTCCTCGGGCGTTTCCACTTCCACCGCCATCACCGGTTCCAGCAGTACCGGCTTGGCGCGGCGCATGGCCTCCTTGAAAGCCAGCGAGCCGGCCATGCGGAAGGCGTTTTCGTTGGAGTCCACGTCATGGTAGGAGCCGAACACCAGCGTGGCCTTCACATCCACCACTGGGTAACCTGCCAGCACGCCGGCTTTGAGCGTTTCCTGTATGCCTTTGTTGACGGCGGGAATGTACTCGCGCGGGATCACGCCGCCCTTGATGGCGTCGACGAACTCATAACCCTTGCCCGAGGGCTGTGGCTCCAGGTTGAGCACCGCGTGGCCGTACTGCCCGCGTCCGCCCGACTGCTTGATGAACTTGCCTTCGACGTCGTTCACCGCCTGCCGTATGGTTTCGCGGTAGGCGACCTGCGGCTTGCCGACATTGGCCTCGACGCCGAACTCGCGCTTCATGCGGTCCACCAGGATTTCCAGGTGCAGCTCGCCCATGCCCGAGATGATGGTCTGGCCCGACTCCTCGTCCGTGTGCACACGGAAGGACGGGTCCTCCTGCGCCAGGCGGTTCAGCGCGATGCCCATTTTTTCCTGGTCGGCCTGGGTCTTGGGCTCCACTGCCTGCGAGATCACCGGCTCGGGGAACACCATCTTCTCGAGGATGATCACATGGGCCGGGTCGCACAGCGTGTCGCCGGTGGTCGCGTCCTTCAGGCCCACGGCGGCCGCGATGTCGCCGGCGCGCACTTCCTTGACCTCGTTGCGTTCATTGGCGTGCATTTGCAGGATGCGGCCCAGGCGCTCGCGCTTGCCCTTGACGGGGTTGTAGACCGTATCGCCGGCTTTGACCACACCCGAATACACGCGAAAGAAAATCAGCTGCCCGACGTAAGGGTCGGTCATGATCTTGAAGGCCAGCGCCGAGAAGGGCTCGTCGTCGTTCGGGTGGCGCTCGGCCTCGCCCACGTCATCCTCGGTGTGGCCCAAGATGGCGGGCACGTCCGCCGGCGAAGGCATGTAGTCGATCACCGCGTCCAGCATGGCCTGCACGCCCTTGTTCTTGAAGGCGCTGCCGCAGAGCATGGGCACGATCTCGTTGGCGATGGTGCGCTGGCGCAGGCCTTGTTTGATCTCGTCCTCGCTCAGGGGCTCGCCTGCCAGGTATTTGTTCAGGAGGTCGTCGTTGGCTTCAGCGGCCGCCTCGATCATTTTGGTGCGCCATTCATTGGCGGTTTCCAGCAACTCAGCCGGGATGTCGCCGTACTCGAATTTCACGCCCTGGCTGGTGTCGTCCCAGATGATGGCCTTCATCTTGACGAGGTCCACCACGCCCTGGAAATGCTCTTCCGCGCCCACCGGGATCTGCACCGGCACGGCCACACCTTTGAGGCGCTCGCTGATCTGGCGCTGCACGCGGAAAAAGTCGGCGCCCACGCGGTCCATCTTGTTGACGAAGGCCAGGCGCGGCACTTTGTATTTGTTGGCCTGGCGCCAGACGGTTTCCGACTGCGGTTGCACGCCGCCCACGGCGTCGTAGACCATGACGGCACCGTCGAGCACGCGCATGGAGCGCTCAACCTCGATGGTGAAGTCCACGTGGCCGGGCGTGTCGATGATGTTGATGCGGTGCTCGGGGTAGTTGCCCGCCATGCCTTTCCAGAAGGCGGTGGTCGCGGCCGAGGTGATGGTGATGCCGCGCTCCTGCTCCTGCTCCATCCAGTCCATGGTGGCCGTGCCTTCATGGACCTCGCCGATCTTGTAGTTCACACCCGTGTAAAACAGGATGCGCTCGGTCGTGGTGGTCTTGCCGGCGTCGATGTGCGCGCTGATGCCGATATTGCGGTAGCGCTCTATGGGGGTATGGCGGGGCATGGCGGACTCCTTTTTTGCCGGCCCGCATATTGGGAGGGAGTTGTAGCGTGGCCGGGCCGCCAGTTTGCGCCAAAGCGGCGCTTTTTGCATGGCTCATTTGCAGCAGCCATGCTGATGGCAGGCCTGAAACTCAGTCGCCGTGCAGCATTTTCGCCAGGAAGGCAGGCAAAGGTCGGCCATGCCCGTCGATCAGCAGGTATTCGGCCATGGGCCGCACCACCTGCCGCACCGAGGCGCGCGCGCTCATTCTGTCGCGCCAAGCCAGCAGCCGCGGCGTCTCGGCCGTGAGAGGGGCGCTCATGCGCTCGCCGAACAGCATGGCCATGTAGAGCGCGATGTCGGCATTGGAAAAATCCCCGAGCATGTAGTCCTGCGCACCCAGCAGCGGCTCGAGGTAGCGGTAAAAGTCCCGCGCGCCCTGCAGCGCCGCGACGGCCATCGGGTCGTCCAGCCTGTCCTGCAGGCTCATCAATTTGATGACGTGCGGAAAGTAGACCTCGTCCGAGCGATGCTCCAACTGGCGCGCCCGGGCACGCTTGTTGATGCCAGCGAGCCACAGCGCCGGCTCGGGCTTGAGGTCTTCGAGGTATTCCAGGATCTGCGTCGAGTCGAAGATCTCCACGTCGCCGTGCACCAGCACCGGCACCTGATTTTTGGGATTGATGCGCACCACCTCGGGGTCTTTGGGCGAATAGCCCTGTGCCTGCGAGAAAGGCACCATGACGACGTCCAGGCTTATGCCTTTTTCAATGGCGGCGATCTGCACCTTGGCGCCGAACATGCTGAGGCGGGCCGAGTACAGGCGTATGGATGGCGATGCGGAGTTGGGTGTGGAGGGCATGGGTGTGGATGTTTTGTGTGAGGCTAAAAAATTCAGTGCGCGGAAGGCGGCGGCTCACGGTCAAACAGGCCGGGCGCGCCGCCTATTTCGGCGCCTTCGATCAGCAGCATGCGCAGCTTGGTCGACACGCCGCCGGGCGCCGAAAAGCCGCCCGAGCGCGCACCTGAAGCCAGCACGCGGTGGCAGGGCACGATGATCGGAAAAGGGTTGTGGCCCAGCGCCTGGCCCACGGCGCGTGACGCGCCGGGCTCGCCCAGCAGGGTGGCGATCTCGCCGTAGGTCTTGGTCTTGCCTGGCGGGATGTCCTGCGCGGCCGCATAGACGCGCCGGTGGAAGGGCGTCTCGCGGCGCAGGTCCAGCACGCAAAACCGCAGGTCGCGGGCCTTGCCTTCGAACAGTGCCACCATGGCGTCTATGGCTTGCTGCATGGCGGGCGGCGGCGTAGCGGTCTCCAGCAAAGGAAACTGCCTGTGCAGGCGCGACAGCATGCGGCCTTCGGTCTGCTCGGGCAGGCGCACGGCGGCGATGCCGTGTTCGTTCCACACCAGCGCGCACTGCCCTATGGCGGTGGCGAAAAGCGTGAAGCCGTGAGGTTCGCTGTTGGTGGTCATGGGGCGCAAGGAGTCTGCCGCGCAGATTCCTGGATGCTACACGCGCGGGCCGTTCCCAGGACATCTGAGGGGGAATGTAAGAATTAATTTCGTTACCTCTCTTGCATGCTGCTCAAGCTTTTAATTTTTCGCAGACGTACCATGCCTTCTTTTTTGAAGGAACTCACATGGCAACACCGTTCTTCGGCAAGCGAGAAAACGAGACACCGACGGGCCTGCGCAACAGCCCCGGAAACGGCTACAGCAACACCGGCTCGGCCAGCACGCTGCATTCGGCCCCGCTGTCCGGCCAGCAGAACAATGCCGCCAAAGCTGTGAACGAAGTCGCGCCGTCCACCACCGCCGCCAAGGAAGGCGGCAGCAAGCTGACGGTGGGGCCCAACATCAAGCTCAAGGGCGTGGAGATCACCGACTGCGACACCCTCGTCGTCGAAGGCCTGGTGGAGGCCACCATGGATTCGCGCGTGATCCAGATCTCCGAGCAGGGCGCCTTCAAGGGCTCGGCGGAAATCGACGTGGCGGAAATCCGCGGCGAGTTCAACGGCAACCTCACGGTGCGCCAGAAGCTGGTGATTTACTCGACCGGCAAGGTCACGGGCATCATCCGCTACGGCAAGCTGGTGATTGAAGAAGGCGGCCAGCTTTCGGGCGAGATTTTGTTCGGCGCACTGGCTGCGGCAAAACCCGCCAGCGTGGTAAAGCCGGGTTTGCAGGCGGTGTAGGAGACATTTAAACCAAGGACAAGGCCCGGTTCAACCGCGCTATCGAAAAGCCACATCATCTTCGTGCCGTTCGCGGCGGAAGGTGATGCGGCGTTTTCGCGTTCGACCTTCGCTTATAGCCAGCGGAAGGCCAGCGGTATCAGCGCCGAGGCTAGCACCACCTGCAGGCCCAGCGCCAGGCCGGCATAGGCGCCCGCGTCGGCGTTGACCTGCAGCGCGCGCGCCGCCCCCAGGCCGTGTGAGGTCGTGCCCAGCGCGAAACCGCGCGCGGCCCAGCCCGATCTATCACGCGGGATACGCAGCGCATCAAACAGGTATTTGCCGCAGAGCGCGCCAACCAGCCCAGTGATCACGGCAAACACGGCCGCCAGCGCCGGGATGCCGCCTATCTTTTCGGCAATGCCCATGGCCACCGGAGCGGTGACTGACTTGGGCGCGAGTGACAAGGTCACTTCCGACGGCAGGCCCAGCGCCCAGCCCATCAGCAATGCGGAGCCGCTGGCCGCGATGCCGCCGGCCAGCGCCGCCAGCAAGAGCCGGCCCCAGCGCCGCCGCAACTCCTCGCGGCGCAGCCACAGCGGCCAGGCCAGCGCCACTACCGCGGGCCCCAGCAGGAAATGGATGAACTGCGCACCTGCGAAGTAGGTGGGGTAGGGCACGCCGGTGGCCAGCAGCGTGCCAGCCAGGCTCACCACCGTCCACAGTACCGGGTTGGCCCAGGGTGGTTGGCCCAGGCGCGCATAAACCGCTTGCGCCAGCACATAGACCACCAAAGTGGCCGTCAGGCCGAACAGCGGTGTGGCCGACAGGTAGACCCAGAGTTCGACGAATTTAGGCATTTGGCGGCTCCTCCGAAGCCGCGTCACTGCGGTCCCGCAGCAAATGCAGGGTCAGTACGGTGACCAGCAAACCGGCCAATGTGGACACCACCACGGCCAACAAAATGCGCGCGCCGTACTGGCTGACCAGCGAAAGATGGGTCATGACCCCCACGCCGACAGGCACAAAGAGTAACGAAAGGTGCGAGAGCAGAAAGTCTGCGCACACTGACACAGGGCCTCGCACCAGCTCTGAACGCAGGCCCATCAGCAGCAAAACCATGCCGATCACCGGCCCTGGAAACGGCAGGGAAAAGCCGCGCGACAACAGTTCCCCCATGGATTGAAAAACCAGTAACCAGGCCAATCCGCGCAGCGCTGTCATCGCGTCAAACCTTTACGGGGTGTTGGCAAACAGGTCTCCTTGCGGCCATTCCTTGACCGCATTGGCCGCGCCCCACAGCGCCTGGTCTATGTCCTTGAAGAAGGCGCGGCGCTCGGCATGCTCGGGCCTGGAATTGAAGGCCACCACCCAGGCATAACCTTGCCGTGTCCTCAGCGCCAGGGTTTGCAGGCCCGGCTGGCTGCCCGTGTGCCACCAGTTGTCGCCCTTGTCGCTTCTGACCACATGGATGCCCGCCCCGTAGAAGGCGCGCGGGTTGCCTTCTTTGGCGAGCACGGGCTCGCTGCGCATGGCCCGCAGCGATTCCTCATTGAGCAGGCGCTTTCCGCGGGCGCCGTCTATCGCCAGGAAAAATTTCAGGACCTCCGTCGGCGTCGCAAGCCATGCGCCCAGTGCATCCATGTTTTCGACCGAATAGGAGCCGTAGGGGCTGGGCACGTTCGCGTTCGAGACGCCGGGTGCGCCGCGCTGCAGTGGCTCGCCGGGAAATGGGTAGTACTTGGTCTCGCCGGGCCGGCTTTCGGTGCTGCTGGCGGCCTGGAAGCCTTTGCCGATGACGGGCTGCAGAAACTCCCGGCTGCTGAAAGCCCGGTAGGACTCGCCGCTGACGATCTCCACCACCCTCCCCAGCATGCAGTAGCCGGTGTTCGAATAGGCAAAGCGCTCGCCGGGCGTGAAGTCCAGTTTCTCCTGCAGCGAATCGCGGATGATGGCGTCGCAGCTGACGGGCGATACGCCTTGCCGGCGAGCAATCTCCCCCAGCCGCGGCTGGAAGAACGGGTCACCCGAGCGCTCGCGGTCAAAGCCGCCCGAATGCTGCAGCAGGTGGCGGATGCGGATGTCCTTTGCGCGCGGGTCGGCGGGCGAAGCGGGGGCTATACCGGCTTTCTCGAACAGGGGCAGCACCGGGTCGTCCAGTTTCAGTTTTCCGTCCTCCGCGAGCTTGAGCACCATGACGGCCGTCAAGGTCTTGTTGATGCTGCCCATGCGGGTGAGGGTTTGCGGCGTCATGGCCTCCTGTTTGTCCTTGTCGGCATAACCGTAGCCTTTGGCGAGCAGCAGCCTGCCGTCCTTGGCCACGGCCAGGCTGGCGCCGGGAATGTCGTGTTTCCTCATGACCTCCAGCACGGCCTTGTCGAAAGGCTCGAGGTTGGGCAATGAAGAACCTTGTTGGCAAAGCCCCGATTGCGGAAGCCACGCGAGCAAGATGCCTGCGAGGCCGTAAAGAAGCCGTCCAGGTGTGGTGAAAGAAGTGCTGGCGCCGCTGGACCGTGTTGTGTGCATGACCTTGCCCCGGGGTTTTTCGCGCAGTCTACGTGATCCCGATCCGGCCGTGCCCCGGCCCTTGTTTAGAACCGCGGCAAGTCAGGATGCTTGATCTGCCCGGCCCGCACCAGCATTTTTCCGTATTCGGCGCAGCGGTTCAGCGTGGGGATCACCTTGCCTGGGTTGAGCAGGCCCTTGGTGTCGAAGGCGCGCTTGATGCCGAACATCTGCTCATTCTCTTCGGCGGAAAACTGCACGCACATGGAGTTGAGTTTTTCCACGCCCACGCCGTGCTCGCCTGTCACCGTGCCGCCCATGGCGACGCTGGTTTCCAGGATGTCGGCGCCGAAGAGTTCGCAGCGGTGCAGCTGGTCGGGGTCGTTGGCGTCAAACAAAATCAGCGGATGCAGGTTGCCGTCGCCCGCATGGAACACATTGGCGCAGCGCAGCCGGTATTTTTTCTCCATCTCCGCGATCGCGAGCAGGATGTCGGCCAGGCGCTTGCGCGGGATCGTGGAGTCCATGCACATGTAGTCGGGGCTGATGCGGCCGGAGGCCGGGAAGGCGTTCTTGCGGCCGCTCCAGAAGCGCAGGCGTTCGGCCTCGTCGCGGCTCACGGCGATGGCGGTGGCGCCGCAGCGGCACAGCACCTCGCTCATGCGACCAATCTCTTCCTCGACCTCCTCCGGCGTTCCGTCGCTTTCACACAGCAAAATCGCTTCGGCGCTGAGGTCATAACCGGCGTGCACAAAATCCTCCACGGCGGCCGTCATGGGTTTGTCCATCATTTCCAGGCCGGCGGGAATGATGCCGGCGGCAATCACGGCGGCCACCGCATCGCCGGCCTTGCGCAGGTCGTCAAAGCTGGCCATGATGCAGCGCGCCAGCCGGGGTTTGGGCACCAGCTTCACGGTGACTTCGGTGGTCACGGCCAGCATGCCTTCGCTGCCGATGATGATGCTCAGCAAATCGTAGCCGGGGGCGTCGAGCGCGTCGCCGCCGAACTCGACCTCCTCGCCTTCAATCGTGAAGCCTTTGACCTTGAGCACGTTGTGCACCGTCAGGCCGTACTTGAGGCAGTGCACGCCGCCCGAGTTTTCGGCGACGTTGCCGCCTATGGTGCAGGCGATCTGGCTTGAAGGGTCTGGCGCGTAATACAGGCCCAGCGGCGCGGCCGCCTCGGAGATCGCAAGGTTGCGCACACCGCCCTGCACCACGGCAGTACGGCTGGCGGCGTCGAGCTTCAGGATCTTGTTGAATTTGGCCAGCGACAGCGTGACACCCAACTTGTGCGGCATGGCGCCGCCGGAAAGCCCGGTGCCGGCGCCGCGCGCGACCACCGGCACGTCCAGCGCGTGGCAGGCCTTGAGCACGGCTTGCACCTGCGCGTAGGTCTCAGGCAGGGCCACCACCAGCGGCCGCTGGCGGTAGGCGGTCAGGCCGTCGCATTCGTAGGGTGTGGTGTCCTCGTTGTTCCAGAGCAGCGCGTGGGCCGGCAGCACCGCCTGCAGCGCGCGCACCACCTGCGATTGCCGCTCTGACCGCTCAAGCAGGCTGTGTTGTTCGGGTAAGGCGGGGGCGTTCATCGTCTGGCTCCAGGGGTGAAATCAGACTGTAGGGCAAGCGGTCCCCGCCGGGTTGAAGAAATTTAAAGCGGAATGTGAAATGCCGCTGGCTAGGCACCGATCTCAGGATTTGGTGCCTGGGGCCTTGCTGGCGCCGGGAGTGTCGTAGAACTTGACCTTGCCGGTCTTCACGTCGTACATGGCGCCCACGATCATGATCTCGCCCTTTTGCTCCATCTCGCGCAGGATGGGGCTCTTCTCGCGGATGGTCTCCACCGTGAGACGCACATTGCTCTCGGCCACCATCTCGACAAAGGCATAGTTTTTGGAGGTGCGGTCCTTGATGTCGGCGGAGATCAGGTCTGCGGCCGGCTTGATCTTGCCGATAAGGCCGGTCAGGTTGCCGAGCTGGGCGTCGTCGCACGCGCCCTTGATGGCGCCGCAGCTGGTGTGGCCCATGACCACCAGCAGCTTGGCACCCACGACCTTGTGCGCGAATTCCAGGCTGCCCAGGATGTCTTCGTTGACGATGTTGCCCGCCACGCGCGCATTGAAGAGGTCGCCTATGCCCTGGTCGAACACGATTTCGGCCGGCGCGCGCGAGTCGATGCAGGACACCACGCTGGCCAGCGGGAACTGGCCGTCGGCCGTCGCCTTCATTTCCTTGAGGTAGTTCTGGTGGCGCGGCTTGCCGGAGACGAAGCGCGCATTGCCGGCCTTGAAGCGCGACAGGATTTGCGCGGGCGTCACAGCGTCCTGGCAGGCCTTGGCATCCTGGATGGTGCAGAAGGTGCCGGGTTTGACGGATTTGCCGGCCGCTTTGCCCTCGGCGTGAGCCAGGGGTGAAATGGCGAGCATGGAGAGCAGGATGCCGGCCAGACCGGCGGCTAATTGATTTTTTCTCATGAGAATTCCCCTCGTTGAACAAGTTGATTTTTTGACCATGCGCCGCTGGCCGGGTCCTCGTACGGTGCCACGGCCAGCCCATCATAGGCGTGAGCCGGTATGGGCGCAAAACCACTTGTCGGACGCATGGGGTCCGTTAACGCTATCGGCGTACGCAAAATGCGCTACAAGTCAAAAAGGGTTTGCACGCCGGGTAGAGGTGTTCTCATTTATACGCTTTTGGGGCCCTAGTACTGCAACCCGGAAGTATCGAAACATGAAAGCACGTCTTCGCACCCGTGGCCACGTTGCAATCCTTGTGAAGGCGTCCAGCCTTCGCTGCGGCTTGCGCCGTGCCCTGGGCGCGAATCCATCACTTTCATTGCGTTCGCTACTTCCGGGTTGCAGTACTAGCCCAGGCTTTTGCGCAGCCAGTCGGCAAACGCCGCGCATTCCCAGCGGTCCATGGTGCCGGTGCGCCAGCACAGGTAGTGCGCATGCGGGCTGGGGACATTGCCGGCGAAGACGGCGTTGCTGCCCAGCCGCACCAGCGAGCCGTTTTCCAGCCAGGGCGCGCCCAGCTTGAGGCGTATCAGCGCGATACCCATACCGGCCGCGGCAGCGTCGCACATCAGGCCTATGTCGTTGAACTGGGAGCCGTCGGCGGGCTCGGGCCAGTCGAGTTTGTGGGCGGCAAACCAGGTGCGCCAGGGCTCCAGCGGCGAACGCAGCAGGCTTTCGCCTTCCAGGTCTTCGGCCGCCTCAAAAGGACCGTGCTCGCGCACAAAAGCGGGCGAGGCCAGTGGCGCGACTTCGTCCCTGCTCAGGCAGACGTGCTCGAGGTCCGCATAGCGGCCGGTGCCGAAGCGCACGATGAGGTCGGCATCCTCGGCCACCACGTCGAGCAATGGAATGGACACTTGCAGCGTGAGGTCGATCTCGGGATAGGCATCGGTGAACTGGCGCAGGCGTGGAATCAGGATGGAGCGTGCAAAGGTCGGCGTGACCGCCAGGCGCAGCTTGCGCTTGCCGGGCGTGCTGCTTTGGCCGGCCGCACCCGGGAATTTCTGCAGGGTGGCCAGGCCTTCGCGCACATGGGCCAGGTATTCGCTGCCCTCGGTCGTCAGCGAGAAATCCGCGCGCCCGAACAGCTTGGTGCCAATGATCTGCTCGAGCTGCTTGACGCGGTGGCTGACCGCGCTGGGCGTGACGCACAGTTCTTCGGCTGCCTGCGTCACGCTGCGCAGCCGCGCCAGCGCCTCGAAGGTCAGAAGACACTGGATCGGAGGAATACGCGCCGGCGTGGCCATGGTGCTTATTTAAAAATCACGGTCTTGTGGCCGTTGAGCAGCACGCGGTGCTCGCTGTGCCATTTGACGGCGCGCGCCAGCACCTGGCTTTCGGTGTCGCGGCCCATGGCGGTCAGGTCTTCCACGGTCTTGCTGTGGTCGGCGCGCGCCACGTCCTGCTCGATGATGGGGCCTTCGTCGAGGTCGGCCGTCACATAGTGGGCGGTGGCGCCTATCAGCTTCACGCCGCGGTCATGCGCCTGGTAGTAAGGCTTGGCGCCTTTGAAGCTGGGCAGGAAGGAGTGATGGATGTTGATGGCGCGGCCCGAGAGCTTCTGGCACAGCTCGTTGGAGAGCACCTGCATGTAGCGCGCCAGCACCACGAGCTCAGCGCCTTCGGATTCGATGATCTCCAGTTGCTTCGCCTCGGCCTGGGCCTTGGTGGCCGCCGCGACCGGGATGTGGTGAAAGGGGATGTTGTAGCTGGCCGCCAGCTGGTAGAACTCGCGGTGGTTGGAGATGATGGCGCGCACGTCGACCGGCAGCAGGCCCGACTTGCAGCGAAACAGCAGGTCGTTGAGGCAGTGGCCTTCCTTGCTGACCATGATGACGGTGCGCATGGGCTGGGTGGTGGCGTGCAGCTTCCAGTTCATGCCGAAGGGCTGGGCAAAAGCCTTGAGCTGGCTGGAGAGTTCCTCATGGCTCAGCTTGTCGCAAGCAAACTGCACCCGCATGAAAAACAGGCCCGTGTCGTGGTCGTTGTACTGCGCGGCTTCTTCGATGTTGCCGCCGTTGTCCAGCAGAAAGCCGGACACGGCATGAACAATGCCCATACGGTCCGGGCAGGACAGGGTGAGGATATAAGCGTGATTCATAGGGGATGAATTGTCGCAGGTGAGGCCGGCGCCCGCCCCGGTGGGCCGCAATGGCCGCTGTGACGGGGTGTCAACAGTGCCAGAATGCAAGAACTCCCTTTTCAGATGCAGGAAATACGCCATGGCCTATCAGGATTTCAACATGGAGCACCACTGGCTCCCCTTCACGCCCAACCGCAGCTTCAAAAAGGACCCGCGCGTGTTCGTGGCCGCCGACGGCATGCACTTCACCACGCACGACGGCCGGCAGGTCATAGACGGTATTTCCAGCCTGTGGTGCGTGGGCGCCGGCCACAACCGCAAGCCCATCAACGACGCCATCAAGAAGCAGCTCGATACGCTGGACTACGCGACCGCCTTTCAGGCCAGCAACGACCAGGCCTTCAAGGCCGCCGAAGTCATCGCGGGCATGGCGCCCGGCGACCTCAACAAGGTGCTGTTCTGCAATTCGGGCTCGGAAGCGGCCGACACCTCGCTCAAGGTCGCGCTGGCCTACCACCGCGCGCGCGGCGAAGGCCACCGCAACATCTTCATAGGCCGTGAGAAGGGTTACCACGGCGTCGGCTTCGGCGGCATGAGCGTGGGCGGCATTCCGGCCAACCGCAAGGTCTACGGCGCAGCGCTGTTGCCGCGCGTGGACCACATGCGCTTTATCCACGACCCGGTCAACCATGCCTACATCAACGGCACGGAGCCGGTGTGGCAGGAGGACCTGCTGCTGGAACTGGAAAACCGCATCCTGCCGCTGCATGACCCCAGCAATGTGGCCGCCGTCATCGTCGAGCCGGTGGCGGGCAGCGCCGGCTGGTATTTGCCGCCCAAGGGCTACCTCAAGCGCTTGCGCGAGATCTGCGACAAGCACGGCATCCTGCTGATCTTCGATGAGGTCATCACCGGCTTCGGCCGCCTGGGCACGGGCTTCGGCGCCGACTACTACGGCGTGGTGCCCGACATGCTGAACTTCGCCAAGTGCGTGACCAACGGCGTGATCCCGCTGGGCGGCGTGATCTGCTCGGACCGCATCTATGACGGCATGATGAATGCCAACAGCGGCGCGCCCGAGCATGCCATCGAGTTTTTCCACGGCTACACCTATTCGGGCCACCCGGTGGCCTGCGCGGCGGCGATCGCGACGCTGAACCTGTTCAAGGAAGAAAAGCTCTACGAGCGTGCCGGCCAGATGGGCAAGGTGCTGGGCGATGCCATGCACAGCGGCCTCAAGGGCCTGCCCAACGTGATCGGCATCCGCGCCCTGGGCCTGGCCGGTGCGGTGGAGTTGGCGCCCGTGGCTGGCGCGCCCGGCAAGCGCGCCTACGACGTTTTCATGGAGTGCTTCCACCACGGCGTGCTGGTGCGGCCGGCGGCCGACAACATCGTGGTCTGCCCGCCCTATATCGTCGAAAAAGAGCACATAGACCGCATCGTCAACGTGGTGGCTGACGCGATCCGCAAACACGCCTGAAGCGTCAGCGCGTCAGAAGCCGGCGCTCAGGGCTTGGGCATTAGTTCCGCGCAGTAGTCTTTTTCGGGCAGCGCGGGCGTTTCCCACACGGCATCGAAGGCCTCGGCCTTGTCGCTGGCCGCGGCGCCGCCGGCGCGCAGGCGAACAGCTTTGGCTTTCACATCGGCGGGCAGATGTTGCGGCACGCCCAGCTGGCGGTCCGCATGGCCGCTGCCGGCCAGCAGCACCACGGTTTTTCCCGGCAAGGCGGCCTGGGCCAGGGTGTTGGCCATGGTGATGTCCTTGGCGATTTGCAGGCGCGCCATGGGCGTGACCTGGCTCTCGGGCAGCAGGTCGCAATGGCCGCTGCGCATCAATTGCTGCTGCGCCTTCAGGGCCGGGCCCGGCAGCTGCAGGTCGAGCCGGCTGTCGGCCATGCGGGCGGGCATCAGCGCGCGCGGCAGGTTGGCGCCCAGCACAGGGACGCCGGCGCGCACGGCCGTCATCACGGCGGGGCCATAGGCGGCCCAGGGCCAGCCCTTGTCGTTCCAGGCCAGAGCGTTGCGCACCTGCTGCTCGGTGGCGCTGGGCCTGAGCGCCGAGGTGCTGGCGCCGGTGTCGGCCATTTCCAGCGCCAGCGCGGCCAGCGTGCCGCGCGCCGCGAGCAGGGCGACGACCTGCTGCTGGATCTGCTGGTGTTCGGCCGCGTCGTGTTGCTCGCCGAGGATGAGAATCTCCGCCGGAAGCACGGCCTCCAGCCGGGCCGATGTCTGGGTGCTGTCACCGCCGGGCGCCTGCACGATGGGCGCCTCGGGCCGGCCCGCGCAGCCGGCGGCCAGGGCCATCGCGGCGGCGCATAGCAGCCATGTCAAAGGACGAGGAGCGGCAAAATAAGGCATCAATGGATACTACTGCCTCCGGCCGGCTTTTTGTTGGCCGCGGCCCATGCCATGCCCTTTCTTCCCCTGCCCGCCCGTGCCTTTGCGATGCGCGTCATCCTGACCTTGGTGATCGCCTGGGCAGCGGCATCCCTGTGCGTCTGGCTGCGCACGCCCCTGCCCTGGATGATTGGCCCGCTGCTGGCGACCGCCGTGGTTTCCATGCTGGGCGGCCCGACGGCCAGCTGGACACCGCTGCGCAACACCGGGCAATGGGTGATCGGTTGCGCGCTGGGGCTGTACTTCACGCCGCAGGTGGTCGCCCTGCTCGCCGGCCTGTGGTGGGCGATCGCGCTGAACATCGTCTGGGCATTGGCGCTGGGGCTGGCTTTCGGTGCCTGGCTTTACCGGGTGCACCACGGGCCCGGGCCGTTCCAGGTCAAGGGCCTGACGCGCATCACGACATACTTTGCCGCGCCCATAGGCGCTGCATCGGAAATGACGCTGATGGCCGAGCGCCACGGCGCGCAGACCGACCTGGTGGCCTCGGCGCACAGCCTGCGCGTGCTGCTGGTCACGTTGGTCATTCCCTTCGGTTTTCAGTGGGCGGGCCTGCACGGTCTGGACGCCACGCTGCCGGGCGCGCGCGTGGTGCAGTGGCCCGGCCTGGGTCTGCTGGCCGTACTGACCGGCATAGGCTGCTGGGTCATGCTCAAGCTGGAGCGCACCAATCCCTGGTTCATAGGCGCCCTGGTGGTGTCGCTGCTACTAACGGCCTTTGGATTCACACTTTCAGCCTTGCCGCAGTGGATGACCAATGCCGCGCAACTGGTCATAGGCATCAGCCTGGGCGTGCGTTTCACCAGCGGCTTTGTGCACATGGCGCCGCGCTGGCTGGGCTCGGTGGCGCTGGCCACGGTGGGAATGATCGCGCTGTGCGCGGGGTTTGCCTGGTCGCTGGCCCAGTTCACCAGCCTGCACTGGGCGACGCTGCTGCTGGGGACCTCACCCGGCGGAATCGCCGAAATGGCCATCACGGCCAAGGTCTTGCAGCTGGGGGTGCCGGTGGTCACGGCCTTTCACGTCACCAGGCTGGCGGCGGTGCTGTTGCTGGCCGAGCCTATGTACCGGTGGATCTACGAGAAGCGTTCAGCAGGGCAAGCCGAAATCCCACCGGCAGAATGAGCAACCGAGGGGGCTCAATGCATGGACATGGGCGTATTGGCCAGCCCGCTATAGCCTTCCAGCGTATCTTCGATTTCTTCCTGCGTGGGCGTGTTCTGAGCCCATGCGCTCAAACGTTGCTGGAACATTTCGGCCCAGGAGCCGTCCAGGTAAACCTCTTTGCCCGAGCGTTTGTCCACGATTTCAAAGCCGTGGCGGGCCAGCTGGGGAACGGCGGGCACGGGCGCGGATTCTTCCGGTGCATTCGCGTGAATCTGCAGCACGGCAAAGGAGTCGGAGTCGTAAAGCATTTGCATGGTGAAGTCCTTTCTCGTCAGATAGCTACGATGAGGCCAAGTTCAAGAGTTCGCACCATCCGGCATGCAAGTGTTCGGTAAAGACGGGCGACATCGTGTGAAACCGCACATAAAGCGTGTGCCAGCGTGCGTAGCCGCAACGCAGCTTGCATAGTCGCGTTCGGATCTTTGCTCAAGGTCGAATCACGTTTTCCAGTGATTGCTCTACAAAATCCCCGTTTTGGTCTGTGATCCTGCTCTTGACCGGCAGATAGTCGAGCGACGGTGCAAACCAGATTTCCACTTTCTGATCGAAGTCGCTGCGAGGCGCGCGGGAAAGCTTTCGCGTCAGTATGTTGTTGCCGATGGAGATGGTGATGGTTTCTTCGGCTTCCACCAGGAAGGTCCAGTTATCGGCCTGGGTCGGCCCCACTGTGTACAGCGTAATACTGCTGCCGGGCATGAACTCCGCCGGATTGCCTGCCATCATGCCGGCCAGCTGCAAAAAAAAGCTCATGCGGTCCTGAACGCCGGCGACCCAGGGCGCGTCAGCCGTGTTTGCGCTGAAGGTCACCTTACCCTTATCGCGCTGGAAATGCGCCGCCCGTTCGCTTCGTGATTTGTCGGCGAATCGTTGGGGCGCGAGGCCGGTCTCCGTGAGCTGGCCTTCGCTGGTCAGGATACGCGGCTTGACAAACAGGGATGCGGGAAATGATGCGTGCACTTCAAGGACCGCCGCATATTCGGTACCCTTGTTTTGCCAGCTCAGTTCGGAGTTGCCGTAGTAGCTTTTGCCGTCTTTTGCGCCCACGGCTTTGTATTGCAGGCGGATGGAGTCCGGCAGGCGGACCACGCCGATTTTGGTGGTTTCCGGCACGGCCGCAGCTGCCACCGGCGCCTCGCCGGGACCGGCCACCGCCTCAGGCGCGCTTGCGGCGGGAGTTTCGGTTTTGGCCGTCGCTTCCGCGGGCAGGCCAGAGGGGGAAGGCACATCAGGCGCGTAGTCGGTCGGCCGCTGTTTGGGCACCTGGACCGGCTCGGTATTGCTGAGGTCTTGTTCGGGTTTTTTCCTGGCGGGCTTGGGCACAGGTACCGCCTCGGGTAGTGCGGCCGGCGGAGGCTCGGCCGGCCGTGGCGGCGGCGGGATGCTGCGCGTCACGAAAGCTCGAGTGGCTTCGGACGCAGGGGGGCGTTCGGGGCCGAAGCGCATTGGCACCGAGATCAGCGCGACGGTATGCGCGATCAGCACCAGTACGGCCAGCAAGGCCAGCGCGCGCCGGGGCGGCGCGGCGTGGGGGGAAGGGGCGGCCAGTGTGCTCATGCCGCTTCGAAGCCCAGGTCGCCGGAAAGTTGCCGGGCCGCCGCCGCCAGGGGCCGGGCCACCGCGCCGTCCCAGGCGGCGTCAAAGGTGGCCAGCGAACCCAGCGCCACCATGCCCAGAGCCAGGTGGCCGTCGGCATCGAAGACCGGCGCGCAAAAGCCGGCCACGCCCGGCAGCAGGGTATTGACGGCGCGCGCCATGCCGCGGCGGCGCACTTCCTCCAGCACCTCGGCCAGGCCGGCCATGGTGGTGGGGACGTCCTGGCGCGCCAGCTTCTGGTTGCGCGCCAGCTCCTCCTTGACCAGCAGCGCCAGCCGGCCCTGCGGCCTGCCGGCGGGCAGCAGGCGCGGCGATGAAAACGCGGTAAAGCACAGGCCGGTGGCCGAGGACAGCAGCGGCATCACGTCGCCCAGCCGCAGGTTGACCGTCACCGCCCGCGGCGACTCTTCCCAGTGCACCAGCGTGGGCCCCTGGTTGCCCCAGACGGCCAGGGCCAGGGTCTGGCCGGTCTGCGCCATCAGGGGCTGCAGGCGCTGCCGGGCCAGCTTCACGCTGTCCAGCCTGGAAAGGGAAGCCAGCCCCAGCTTGAGCGCCGCCGGGCCCAGGTCGTACAGCGTGCTGGCCGGGTCCTGGACCACCAGCCCCAGCCGCTGGAAGCTCACCAGGTAGCGGTGGGCCTTGGCCGCGCTCATGCCGGCCGCCGCCGCCAGGTCGCGCAGCATCAGGGCGCCGGGTGAGGTGGAGAGCACTTCCAGCAGGGCAAAACCAACTTCGAGCGACTGTATGCCCGCGCGCTGCGGCGCCGTGCTGCGGCGTGCGGGGGCGGTGGCGCCGGGGCTTGCTTTCATGGGCTTGACTAGAATTTCGGGTTCGCCGTGGGGCTGTGGATGCATGGATCGTAACGCGGGTCCGGACGCCGCCGCCGGCCACGGCATACACGGCACAATCAGGCCTGCGGCGAAAGCCGGCAGCCACCCACCAGGATATCGATGAAACTCGCCACTTACAAAGACTCTTCACGCGACGGCCAGCTCGTCGTGGTGTCGCGCGATCTCTCCACGGCCCATTATGCGACCGGCATTGCGGGCAAACTGCAACAGGTGCTGGACGACTGGAACTTCATGTCGCCGCAGCTGCAGGATCTTTATGAAACGCTGAACAACGGCAAGGCGCGCCATGCCTTTCCCTTTGAGCCCTCGCGCTGCATGGCGCCGCTGCCGCGCGCCTACCAGTGGGCCGACGGCTCGGCCTACATCAACCATGTGGAGCTGGTGCGCAAGGCCCGCAACGCCGAAGTGCCGGAAAGCTTTTACAGCGACCCGCTGATGTACCAGGGCGGCAGCGACGACTTCCTGGGCCCTTGCGACGACGTGGTCGTGGCCAGCGAGGATTTCGGCATCGACTTCGAGGCCGAAGTCGCCGTGATCACCGGCGATGTGCCCATGGGCGCCACGCCGGCCCAGGCGCTCGAAGGCGTGCGCCTCTTGATGCTGGCCAACGACGTCTCGCTGCGCAACCTGATTCCCAACGAGTTGGCCAAAGGCTTTGGTTTCTTCCAGAGCAAGCCGGCCACGGCCTTCAGCCCCGTGGCGGTGACGCCCGACGAGGTGGGCGATGCCTGGGACAAGGGCCGTTTGCATCTCACGTTGCAAAGCACCTGGAACGGCCGCAAGGTCGGCATGTGCGAGGCCGGCCCTGAAATGACCTTCCACTTCGGCCAGCTGATCGCCCACATCTGCAAGACCCGCAATGTGCGCGCCGGCAGCATCGTGGGCTCGGGCACCGTCAGCAACAAGGACTGGAGCCACGGCTACAGCTGCATCGCCGAAAAACGCGCGATCGAAACCATAGAGGACGGCAAGCCCAAGACCGAGTTCATGAAATACGGCGACACGATCCGCATCGAAGCCAAGGGCAAGGATGGGCAATCGGTCTTCGGTGCTATCGACCAAAAAGTTGTCGAGGCTGTCTGAGTCACCCTGAATAAATCCAGCAGGGGCCGCAGGCGCCGGCCCTTTGAGGGGGGAACAGGCTACACGCGGTGAGCCTGGACGGGGGTGTTATCTGGAATATGTTTTACGGGAGCCGTCTTCGAACACGGCATCGTCGCTCAGCAGCTTGCCTTCGTTGTCCCAGGTTTTTTCGCGCGTGATGCGGCCGCGGTCGTCGTAGCTCGATTCAGCCACCAGCTTTCCGGCTTCATTGAAGCGCTGGTGTGTGCCCAGCGGTAATTGCCGGTAGCGGTTCGAAGCGCTGTAGCGTCCTGTCCTGGCGACTGTTCCGTTGTCGAAGTAGTCGGTGGCTTGCAGCCAGGCGCTGTCGCCCTCGCCGCCGAACTCGGTTTTGCTGCGCGGCTGGCCGTTGAGGTAATAGGACTGGTCGCTCACCAGTTTGCCTTCGAACCATTTCCGGTCGCGCGTCAGGGTGCCGCTGTCGGCGAATTCCTGCTCCCGCTCCTTGAGCGAATTCCGGGGCGTTTCAGCGTCCAGCTTCCATTGGATTTCCCGCCGCTTGACGCCGGAGTTGCTGAAATGGCGCTCTATGCGGGTGCTGCCCGATACCTCGTCCAGGTAATCGGGCTTGCCGCTCTCGCCCAGAGTTTCATGGCGTATGCGTTTTCCCGCCAGGTAACTGCTGGTGCCGCTCAGCACGCCCTTGCTGCTGAACAGTTCGACCTTGGAGGCACCGCCCGAAAAACCGCACCAGCGGGCGTCGTCGGCCGGTGGGCCCAGGAGGGCTTTGTCGCCGCAGCGCAAGGCCTGGAGCTGGCCGCGATCGTTGAATTCGGCGTACGCCTGCTCGAGGCTGCCGCCCGCGCGCGGCCCGTAAAACACGATGCGCCGCAGTTGCCCGTTGGCGTGAAAGCTGCGCGCCAGGCCAGCCTCGGTGCCGTTGTCGTACACGGTGTCGCGCAGCACCTGGCCGTCCGGTGCGAATTCCCGCGCGCGGCCGTGGCGGTTGCCGCGCTCGTTTTCGCTGTATTCACGCTGCAGCTTGCCATTCTGGTAGGAGCGAACCAGGCCCATAAATTTGCCGCCCTGCAGTTCCTGTTCACGCATCAGCTGGCCTGAGTCCCGGTCCTTGCAGCGCATGATGCCGGTCTTGCCGGCGGTGGTGTTTCCATTGTTGGGGTTGACGCTTTCGCCGTTGACTTCGCAATCCTGCACGGCATGCGCCCAGGGCGAGGCCAGCGCGCAGGCGGCAAGAAGGAGCAGCCGTTGCGCGGACTTTTTCATGCGGCGGCCCCGGTCTGGGTGATGAACAGCCGTATGCCGCGCAGGAACATCTCGACCGAAATCGCCACCAGGATCAGGCCCATGAGGCGCTCAAAGGCCATCATGACGCGGTCGCCGGCCACGCGCTGTATGCGCTCGGACAGCACCAGCACCACGGCGCAGACCGCCATGGTGACGCAGAGCGCGGCAATCCATTCAAGCCGGCGCTCCGGCGCCTGCGACACCAGCAACATCACGGTGGCCAGCGCCGACGGGCCGGCCAGCGCGGGAATGGCCAGCGGCACGATCAGCGGCTCGCCCAGCATGGGCGCGGCTTCGGGCTGGTCCGAAGGGAAGATCATGCGCAGCGCGATCAAAAACATCACGACGGCGCCGGCGATCTGCAGCGACAGATCGCTGAGGTTCATCAGGCGCAGAAAGCCGTCGCCGACGAACATGAATGCCAGCAGCAGCAAAAAGGCGATCAGCACCTCGCGCAGGATGACGAACATGCGCCGCTCGGGCGCCACGCCTTTGAGGGCATTGGCAAAAATCGGGATGTTGCCGAAAGGGTCGGTGATCAGCAGCAGGAGCACCGTGGCGGAGGCAAAGGTATAGGCCATGCCACAAGCTTATCAGGCCATTCAGCCAGCACGGGCCTCGGCCGTGTGGCGCATGCACACCGGAAACAAAAACCGGTTGACGTCCCGCCCCGGCGCTGCACAATGAAGACAAGGGCGCGAGCCGGGCCGCCCTGCCGCCCGCCCTTCAATGCCATCATGCACAACATGCCAGGAGACACATTCATGAGTGACGCAGACAACCCTTCCTTCCCCGGTTTCGGCAAGCTGGTGCCCGGCTTTGATTTTCTGCAGAACCTGGCCAAACAGGCGGCCGGCAGCGCCACGCAGAGCATCCCGCAGTTGCCCAACCTCGGAAACTGGGTGGCGCCCACCCTCAATGTCGAGGAGCTCGACAAACGCATCGAGGAGCTCAAGGCCGTGCAGTTCTGGTTGGACCAGAACGCCACGGCGCTCAAGGCCACCATCCAGGCGCTGGAAGTGCAGAAGATGACCCTGGCCACGCTCAAGGGCATGAACTTCAACATGGGCGACGTGGCGAATGCCTTCAAGCTCAAGGTCGCCGACAGCGTGGCCGGCGGGGTACAGCGCGTGGCCGACAAGGCCAGGACGTTTTCGGGGCTGGAAGTGCCGCCCTCGAGTTTTGGGACGGGCAAGCCCGCCGCCAAGGCCAAGGCCCCCGCAGCGGGCAAGGCCGCCGCGCCGGCCGGTGTGGTCGACCCCATGCAGTGGTGGGGCGCGCTGACCCAGCAGTTCCAGGCGATCGCGACCGACGCCATGAAGGATGCGGCCAAGAAAGCCGCGATGGATACGACCAAGAACCTGGCCACCGGCCTGGCCAAGGACGCGATGAAAACCGCCACCGGCATGGCAACGGGCATGGCTCGCAACATGGCCGAGACGGCGGGTAAAACCATGGCGGGCGGCGCGCGCGCGGCCATGAACACCGCGCTGCGCAGCAGCCAGGCCTGGCCGACGCCGGCTGCCGGAAAGAGCGCCGCCAAACCCGCGGCCAAAACCAAAGCCAAGGCGCCGGCACGCAAGGCCGCGCGTAAAACCGCTCGTTGAACTGCGCTGGACCCATCCCCGACCTCTATTAGATTTCACCAGGACCCCATGAAGCTTTTTCCCTACGGCCACGCCACCCATCCGCAATGGCAGATGGCGGCCGGACTGGTGTTGGCGCAGTTGCGCGCCTACCTGGCGCTGCCCGGCTATGCCAAGTCGCCCACGCTGGCGCTGCTTTACATCACTGACCATTACGCCGCCCATGCGCAGGACATCCTCGACCACCTGAGCGCCGAGCTGCCCGACATCACCGACTGGAGCGGCACGGTGGGTGTGGGTATTGCCTCCAACAATGTCGAGTACTTCGACGAGCCGGCCCTCACGGTGATGCTGTGCGAGCTGCCGCACGACCAGTACCGGGTGTTTTCCGGCGTGTCGCCGCTGCCGCCGGCCAGCAGCGGCCGCTTCAAGGCGCACACCGCGCTGGTGCACGCCGACGCCACCACGCCCGACGTGGCCGAGCTGATAGACGAGATGGCGCAGCGCACCCAGAGCGGCTATGTGTTCGGCGGCCTGGCCTCCAGCCGCTCAGGCACCGTGCAGTTCGCGCTCAGCGGGCACGGCAACGTCAAGGGGCAGGGGGCCGCCGGCGGCGTGTTCAGCGGCGGACTCAGCGGTGTGGCTTTCGGCCAGGGCGCAGCGCTGATGTCGCGCATCACCCAGGGTTGCCGGCCGGTGTCGGCCGACCATGAAATCACCGCTTGCGAGTCGAATGTGGTGACCGAACTTGACGGCAAGCCCGCGCTCGACGTCATGTTGGCCGACCTGGCTGTGTCGCTGGACCAGCCGCGCGAGGCGCTGGCCAAGGTGCGCACCACGCTGGTCGGCCTGAGCCGGCCGGCCGACATTCCCGATGACGGCGCGGCCCATGCCGCGGGCCGGCGCGCGGGCCAGTTCGGCGCCGAGGTGCGGGTGCGCCACCTGATAGGGCTGGACCCGTCGCGCCGGGGCATCGCGATTGCCGAGGTGCCGGCCGTGGGCATGAAGCTTGCCTTTTGCGAACGCAATATGGAAGCCGCGCGTGCCGACCTGATCCGCGTCTGCGCCGAAATCCGCGAAGAGCTGGAGCCCGAGGAGGTCACGCTGGAAGTCGCCAGCGCCCTGAGCGCCTCGGAAGCCGAATCGGCGCCGCATGCCGCGCGGCGCATTGCCGGCGCGGTGTATGTGAGCTGCTCAGGCCGCGGCGGGCCGCATTTCGGCGCGCCCAGTGCCGAGATGCAGATCGTGCGGCGCGCGCTGGGTGACGTGCCGCTGGTCGGTTTTTTTGCCGGCGGCGAAATCGCACGTCATCATCTTTACGGCTATACCGGCGTGCTGACCGTATTTACGGCGCCCGCTTAGAGCACCTGAGCTTCCAGCAACTCCACAGGGTCGCCGTAACGCGCGGCCAGTGCCACTACAGCCGGGTCGCGCAGCGCGCACAAAAATCCGTCCTTGATCAGCGTGTTGCCGCCGGCGGTCACCGTTGCATCCAGGGTGATCAGGTCCATGTGCACCGGCGGCTCTTCCCAGTCGGGCATCACGCGGCGTATGTAGTCGCTGGGCTGGGCCAGGTCTATGCCGAAGTGCAGCGCGCCGGGCGCGTTGGAGCCGGCCGGGTAGACCGTGTGGCGCGGCGCCTTGGGGTTGAAGCCGCAGCCGCCGCCTTCGATCATGCGGCCGCCCACCAGCATCTCGCGCAGGATCACCGCTTCTTCCGAGATGCCGTCAACCGCGGAAATCGTGTCGCCTTCAAAACGCACGGCGATTTTTTCCTCAAAGGGTTTGGCAAAACCGACCGCCCACTGCGGGTACAGCACGCCGGCCATGGGCACCACGGCCTTGAAGTCGTTTTTGACCGAGTTGTGGTCCCAGAGATTGGGACCGTGCGTCGGCAGGTAGTGCACATAGCAGCCGTCCTCCTCGGCCGTCATCTGGCCGCGCCAGCGATTGGTGGCCAGCTGGTTGGCGCGCATCTCCTGTGTGAAGCTGATGCGAAAGTCGCTGCCGCGCGGGTCGGTAAAGTGCAGGTCGAAGCCGCCCTCGGTCGGGTAGCGGGCGGCCGTGCCGCGGATGATCTCGCCGATGAGGTCGACCGGAAAACGCGCCTGCGGCGTGTGCAGCAAATCGAGGTTGCGAAAGTAGGTGATCTTGACCCAGCGCTGGCCGGCGCGGCGCAGGTTGATGCACAAAGGGTCGAGGATGGAGCAGAACCAGGTCGACACCACAAAAGTGGCTTTTTTGAGAATGGCATGCACTTCCTCCGGCACGGCCGTCACCTGGGTGCTGGGCTCCATATAGACGCGCACCTCGGCGCCGCGCGATTTGGCGATGCCGATCACCGCGTCGATCACACGCGGATCCAGCAGCGGGTCCGCCAGCATCAGCACCCTGTCCCCCGGGCGTATCGCCATCACCCGCGAAAAATTGTCCAACGCCTGGAAAAAGTACTTGGTGTCGGTCAGCTTGGCCGCCACGGGGATGGGCAGGCCGACGTAAGTGGAGCTTGGATTCATCGCGGTTCCGTTAAGGATTGCATGCACAAAATTCGTGTTTTCGACTTGGAGTGGCTGAATATTACCAGTAAGCGCGATATTTTCTTAGTTGACTAATGTAATTGCATGCAATCTTCTGCCGCGCCGTCCCAATAAACCAGTGGGGGCCGCGGGACTGGCTTTGCCAGACCGCAGGCGCCGCCCCCTTGAGGGGGGACAGGCTACACGCAGTGGGCCTGGACGGGGGTGTTACCTCCTCAATGCGGCGAAAGCCTCAAACTCCCAGCTCCGCATGGCCAGCAGCAGCGTAAAACCCTCGCGGTCCTTGTCGCCCAGCTTCTGGTCCGTCTGGTGCTGCTGGGCAAAATCCTGGGCCACGCGCTGCATGCGCTCCAGGAAGGAGGGCGCCAGGCCGCGGCTGATGGAGCCGTGCACCAGCAGCAGGCCTTCGCCCTCGCCGTCGAAGCCGCCTGAAAAATAGTCGAGCAAGGCATTCTCGCGGAAGTAATCCATCACCGGCCCGTGCGGGCGCCAGCGAAAAGTCTTGGCGAGCTTGAGCCGGTAGCGGTTCAGGGGCTTGAGCTCGATGATGCCTATGCGGTCCAGTTGCGCGAGGTATTTGATGCACTCGGCCTCCGAGAGCCGGTAGCTGCTGGTGATCTGCTCCAGCGTCCATTGCGAGAGCACGCAGATCGCGGTCAGCAGCAGCTTTTTGTCGGCCACCACGGCTTTTTCCTGCGCCTCGGCCAGCTCGGCCAGTAGCGGCTGGGTGTCGGCGATGCGCCTGGCAAGGTCGGCAAAGTCCAGCTTGAGCGCACGGCAGATCGCGTCTATGCGCGACAGCGGCATGTCTCCCTTGGCCAGCATGCGCTTGACGCTGGATTCGGCCATGCCCAGCTTGGCGGCCAGGTCCGCATAAGTCATGCGCGCGGCCTTGAGTTCTTTTTTGAGGACGGTGACGAGGTCGGCGGTGGTGCTCATGGGTATCGATTATCGGTACTTTGGGTTTGAAACGTCTCCACCGCGCCGAATATTGATGCCTGCGGCCTGTCCCGCCCTCCACAGTGCAGCTCACTCACATATAGACAGAGGAGCTTCCCGCATGCAAACCACCCCATCCACTCTTCACCGCCGTGTTGAGCCGCTCCCCTGGCACGCGCGTCCGGCTGCCCTGGCCTGGCGCCGTGAATGCGTGCTTGCCCTTGTCTTTTTGCTGTTGCTGGCGGCCGCGCTGCTGGGGCCTTCGGTGGCGCAGCCGGCCCACTACCACGACTTCGCCGACCAGCGCAGCTGGGGCTGGCTACCGCACGCCATGGACGTCATCAGCAACCTGCCGTTTGCGTTCTGGGGCATGGTGGGCATTTGGGCGCTGCTGCGGGCTGTGCGTGAGCAGGCCGTCAGCGCCGCGGCGGCGGCCATGGCCGGGCTTTTTTTCGGCGGCCTGTGGGTGACGGCGGCGGTGTCCGCGGCCTACCACCTGCAGCCCGGCGACGCCGGCCTGGCCTGGGACCGCGGCGGCATGGTGCTGGCTTTTGCCGGGCTGCTGGGCCTGTCGGCGATGCGGGCCGTCAGTACGCGCGCCGGCATGGCGCTGGCCACAGCCGTTCTGGTGCTGGGACCGCTGTCCGTCTATGCCTGGTCGCTGGGCGGCAATGTGCTGCCATGGGCGGTCTTGCAGGGAGGCGGCATGGTGCTGATCCTGGGCTTTGCCTGCCTGCGACCGGCGCAGGCCTGGGAATTGCCGGTTCGCTGGGGTCTGGTGATCGCCATTTATGCGCTGGCCAAGCTGCTGGAGTTGGGCGACCACGCGGTCTATGAGTGGACCGGCCAGCTGGTGTCGGGCCACAGCCTCAAACACATGGTGGCTGCCTGCGCCGCCTGGCCCGTGGTGTCGGCCCTGCTGGCCGCGCGCGAAACCAAGGCAGAATCCCATGCACTATTCAAAAACAGAGCCGGCCAGCCGCTTCGGAGCGCAGCCCGCCGCACAACAACCGAAACGAGGAGTCAAGAATGAGTGTTGATAAGGCCACGCCGGTGTCGCCGCCGCCTGTCCAGGGGCATCCGAACCAGTTCGCGCTGCTCAAGCAGCGGCGCTTCGCGCCGTTTTTCTGGACGCAATTTTCCGGCGCGGCCAACGACAACCTCTTCAAGTTCGCCTTCACCGTGATGGTGACCTACCAGCTCAGCGTGAGCTGGCTGCCACCGGCGCTGGCCGGGCTGGCCATAGGTGCACTGTTCATCCTGCCGTTTCTGCTGTTTTCGGCTACCAGCGGACAACTCACCGACAAGTTTGAAAAAACCCGGGTGATCCGTTTCGTCAAAAACCTCGAAGTCGTGATCATGCTGATCGCGGCCGTCGGTTTCATGAGCGGCAACCCCAACGTCCAGGTGCCGGTGTTGCTGGGCTGCACCTTTTTGATGGGGCTGCATTCCACGATCTTCGGCCCGGTCAAGTTCGCCTACCTGCCGCAGGCGCTCAATGAGCGCGAACTCACGGGCGGCAACGGGATGGTCGAGATGGGCACATTCGTCGCCATCCTGCTGGGCCAGGTCGTGGGCGGGCTGATGGTGGCCGTGCCGCAGGTCGGGCCCGACTATGTGGCCATGGCCTGCGTGGGCCTGGCCCTGGTCGGCCGGCTGGTATCGCAGTTCATTCCGCTCACGCCGGCGACCGACCCAGGCTTGAAGATCAACTGGAACCCGGTGACGGAAACCTGGCGCAACCTCAAGCTTGCCAACGGCAACCTGGTGGTGTTCCGCTCCATGCTCGGTATCAGCTGGATGTGGTTCTTCGGCGCCGTGTTCCTGAGCCAGTTCCCGAGCTTTGCCAAGGAAGTGCTGCACGGCAATGAGCAGGTCGCGTCGCTACTGCTAGTGGTGTTCTCCGTCGGCATCGCCACCGGTTCGCTGCTCTGCGAGGTGCTCAGCAAGCGCCACGTGGAAATCGGCCTGGTGCCGGTGGGCGCCATCGGCATGAGCGTGTTCGCGGTGGACCTGTATTTCGCCTCGCGCGGCCTGCCGGCCGCGCCCATCATGAGCGTGGGCCAATTCATGGCGCAGCATGCGCACTGGCGCGTGATGGTGGACCTGGCGCTGCTGAGCCTGTTCGCAGGCTTGTACAGCGTGCCCATGTATGCCTTGATCCAGCTGCGCAGCCAGCCCACGCACCGGGCCCGCATCATCGCGGCCAACAACATCCTGAACGCGCTGTTCATGATCGTCAGCGCCGTCCTGGCCGGCGCCCTGCTCAAATCCGGCTTCAGCATCCCGCAGATTTTCCTCTTCACGGGCCTGGCCAACGCGGTGGTGGCCTTCTACATCTTCATGCTGGTGCCCGAGTACCTGCTGCGTTTTATCGCGCTGATCGCCTCGCGCCTGGTCTACCGCTTCAAGATCAGCGGCGACGACCACATCCCCGCGCAGGGCGCAGCCGTGCTGACCTGCAACCATGTGAGTTTTGTCGACCCGGTGCTGCTGATGGCCGCCAGCCCGCGCCCCATCTACTTTGTGATGGACCACCGCATCTTCAAAATGCCGGTGCTGGGCTGGCTGTTCCGGCTGGCCAAGGCCATCCCCATCGCACCGCGCACCGAAGACCCGGCGCTGTACGAAGCGGCCTTCGAGGCGGCCGCCAAGGTGCTGCGCGACGGCGACCTGCTGGCCATCTTCCCGGAAGGCGGCATCACCAAGAACGGCGAACTCCAGGCTTTCAAGGGCGGCATCATGAAGATCCTGGAAAACGCCGAACGCGACGGGCTACAGGTGCCCGTCGTGCCCATGGCGCTGACCAACCTCTGGGGATCGTTTTTCAGCCGCGTCGAAAGCGGGACCGCGATGAGCAAACCGTTTCGCCGGGGGGTTTTCAACCGGGTGGGGCTTAACGTAGGCCCCCCCCTGGCGGCTGAAGAAGTCGCGCCCGCAGACCTGCAAGTCCGGGTGGCACAACTTCTGCAACAGGGAAACACATGAAATCACTTCAATTCTTCAAGGCCGGGGGGCGCTTGTCGCGTGGGGGATTCTGGCTTCACGGCCTCATCGTCTGGGGGGTGTTCTACCTGGTTTGGGCCGCGCTCGGAAATTCCTCGTCCGACATCCTGACCTGGCTGATCAACCTGCCGGTGCTGGCGGCGCTGGTGCTGATCTGCATCCGGCGCCTGCATGACCGGAACTACTCCGGCTGGTGGCTGTTGCTGGCCGCCGTCCCCGTACTGGGGGCGCTCTGGCTGGTCTGGCAGCTGGCGCTCAGGCGCGGCGTCGCCGATGGCAACCGATGGGGCCCGGACCCATTGCAAGCGCACGGCGACTACCTCGTGGTGCGCTAGGGTTCAGGTTAAAAACAGGGAGCGAGGGATGCAGCAAAACACATTGATCGTCAACGACGTCACCGGTTTGAACCCGGTGGCGGTCTGGGCCATCAGCAAGCCGAAAACCGTGGCCGACGTGGCCGATGCCATTCGCCGCACCGACGGGCCGGTTTCCGTGGGCGGCGGGCATTTCAGCATGGGAGGCCAGACCGCCAGCCCGGGCAGCCTGCACCTGGACATGCGCGAGATGAACCAGGTCATCGCCTTTTTCCCGCAGGACAAGGTCATCCGTGTGCAGGCCGGCATTCGCTGGTGCGACATCCAGCGCTTTGTCGATCCGCACGGCCTGGCCGTCAAGATCATGCAGACCTATGCCAACTTCACGGTGGGCGGCGCGCTGAGCGTCAACTGCCACGGCCGCTACATGGGCCTGGGGCCGGTGGTGCTGTCGGTGCGTGCGATCAAGGTGGTGCTGGCCGACGGCAGCGTGCAGGATGCTTCGCCGGCCGCGAATGCGGAATTGTTTTACGCGGTGATAGGCGGCTATGGTGGCGTGGCGGTGATCGTCGAGGCGGAATTGAGCCTGGCGGACAACGTCAAGGTCAAGCGCCTGGCGCGCAAGATGAGCGCCGCGGAATACATCAGCCATTTCAAGGCCAAGGTCCGGCATTTTCAGGACGCGGTCTTTCATAACGCCGACCTGTATCCGCCGCATTACCGCAAGGTCCGCTCGGTGACCTGGGCGCGCACCGATGAGGCCACGACCGAGCCTCGGCGCCTCCAGCAGGGCGGCCAGAGCTATCCGCTGAACCGCTACTTTGTCTGGGCCGTGACGGAGACCCCGCTGGGGAAATGGCGCCGCGAGTACCTGATCGACCCGCTGCTCTATATGTTCCGCAAGGTGCACTGGCGAAATTTCGAAGCCGGTTACGACGTGGCGGAGCTCGAACCCGCTTCGCGCAAGCACACCACCTACGTGCTGCAGGAGTACTTCATCCCGGTGGAGCGCTTCGACGATTTTGTGCCCAGGATGGCGGAGATCCTGCAGCGCCACAAGGTCAACGCGCTCAACGTGTCGGTGCGCCATGCGCAGCGGGACCCGGGCACGATGCTGGCCTGGGCCAGGGGAGAAACTTTCGCCTTTGTGCTGTATTACAAGCAGCGCACGCGCGACAACGCGATCAACCGCGTATCGGTCTGGACGCGAGAACTGATAGACGCGGCCATCAGCGTGGGCGGAAGCTACTACCTCCCCTACCAGCCGCACGCCACGGCCCGGCAGTTTCACGCGGCTTACCCGAGGGCCCTGGAGCTGTTCGCGATGAAGCGACGGCTCGACCCGCAGTTCAGGTTCCGCAATGTGCTGTGGGACACGTATTACGCCCCCACACTTGCCGAATCCGCCAATTCAGCCAATCCCGCCACTTCGATCGACGCCATGGACAACGCCAAACCTGCTTCGGAATTCAGGGCCGTTTTTTCCGACGTCCTCTGGCGCGACGGTTTCTACAAATTCCTGCAAAACATCTACCGCCTCTATCCCGAAGACCGCTTTCATACGCTGATCAAGACCACCTCGGCGGAGCTTGACGACGACGAGGCGGTCTACCGCCGGCTGCAGCGCGAGCTGCCGAAGATCAAGCCCCTGCTCGCCGACCTGACGCATGCGCTGCCCGCGCTTTTCAAGCAGAAGAAGGAGATGGCCAACCAGACCCTGCGCCTGCTGGACGGCCGGAAGCGCATCGACGGCTATGTCGAAATCGGCTCGACGGGCCGCTACATCAGCGAGTTGCGCAAGCGCGTGGACGTCACAGGCCCCATCACCCTCGTCAATGACGTGGCGCCGACGAATTCGCCGGTGGATATCGCGGAGCGCGGCGGCTTGCGGAAAATAGGCGGCTTTGTACCCATGGGCGACTACGATCCCCTGCCCGCCTCCATGCCCGATGCCAGCGCGGACCTCGTGACCTGCTACATAGGCCTGCACCACTGCCCGCTGGACAAGCTCGACAGCTTTGTCGCTTCCATCGTGAGGGTGCTCAAACCGGGCGGTACCTTCATCCTGCGCGACCACGACGTCACCACGCCTGAAATGCACACCTTTGTGTCGCTGGTGCACGCCGTTTTCAACGCCGGCTTGAACGTGGCCTGGGAAAGCAACCAGCGCGAGCTGCGCCATTTCAGGCCCGTCGCGCATTGGGTGGCCTACCTGGGCGAGCGCGGGCTCAGCGACACGGGCCGGCGGGAACTGCAGGCCCATGACCCTTCCGACAATGTCCTGCTGGCCTTCACCAAAGCCGGCGCGCGGGTGCCGGCATGATGCGCGGCATGCGCAGGCTGGGCGCCGTGGGCGCGCTGGTCGCGGGGCTTGCCCTGGCCTGCGGCATCGCCGCCGCGCCCGCCAAGCCCGTGGCGGGCGCGGAGCACGTGCGCGGCGTGGAGCAAACGCTGCTGACCTACCCCGAATGGTTCCTGGTGTTCAGCCCCTATGAATACGGCGAGTTCATCGCCGCGAACGCACCCAGCCGTTTCCCCTATTACGGACACATCGCGCAGTTCTGGGAAAGCTACAAGGCGGTGTTTGACGAGACGCGCCGGCGCGCGCTGGATCTCAACCCCGGCTACCACCTGATGATCATGGTGATAGGCACCAGCACCAGCGTGGAATATGCCCTGAAGTCCGCCTACGAAACCCTGATCGGCCGCCTTGCCGAGTCGACGGCCGGCCGGCCGACGCCGGAAGACCGCCATGCCGCGGCCGTGGCGCAGGACTATGTGCGCTTTATTCGCGTGCAGCCCTGGTACGAGTACGACTTCGGCAAGGCGATGGCGGGGCTCTGGCAGGGCGTTCCGGCGACCGGTCCCGACATGCTTCGCAAGTGGGAGCGGCGCTTTGCCCTCACGACCGAATACGCCATCAAGATGGCCTATGCGAAGCTGATCAAGCTGGGCACCAAGTCCATTTACGATGCGCCCCTGCCGGTGACCGCCGTGGTGGCCAAACCCGCGCCCGCGGCGGACGCGGCCTTGCCCGAGCTCAAGCTGCTGCAGTCCCTGCCGGACGGCGCCGCGCTGGTCACCATTCCGCGCTACGAAGCCTTTATGACCTATGCCCAGGCGCTGGCCGGGCAGGGTGTCAACTTCAGCGAAATCGCCGGCAACGACTCCTTCATCCTGGTCAGTGTGCTCGCGCCGGGCGCATGGAAACCCGAAAGCCCCGCCAAGCCGCTGCTGGTGCAGCCCATACTCACGCAGCCGGGCACCCAGCGCGTGGTGATGACGCTGCCCGTGGCCCACCTGGCCGAGGCCTTGCGGCAGTGGAAGACGGCGAAGCTGCAAGTCGAGCATGTCTTTGACTACTAAGCCCGGGGCAAGGCGGGTGCCGGCACCGGCACCACGCCGTCCCGCGCGCAGGTGGCCGTCTGTGGCGCTGCGGCTGGTGGGCGCCGCCCTGCTGTGCCTGCTGTTGCTGCTGGGGCTGTCATGGGCGCGCATGCTGTGGGTCGAGGACCGCAGCCCGCGCCGGGCAGCGCCGGTGCAGGGGCGCTGGTTGCGTGCGCATGATGTCGAACTCTATGTACAGGAGTTCGGCGACCCGGCCGCGCCGCCGCTGGTGCTGACCCACGGCACGGGTGCCTGGAGCGGCACCTGGGACCAGAACGTGCAGGCCATGGCCGCCGCCGGCTACCGCGTCATTGCGGTCGACTTGCCGCCTTTCGGCTTCAGCACGCGTCCCGCTTCACGCGACTACAGCCGCGGCGCGCAGGCACGCCGCATTGCAGGCCTGATCGATGCGCTGAATCTCGGCCCGGTGACGCTGCTGGGCCATTCCTATGGCGGCGGGCCCGCTGCCGAAGCCGCCATGCTGCAGCCCGATCGCGTGCGCCGCCTGATACTCGTCGACGCGGCGATCGGTCTGAGGGAAAGTCCCGCGCCGGCGGAAAGCGGTGGCGTGGCGGCCGGCCTTTTCGGCATTCGCCCGCTGCGCACGGCGCTCGTTGCCACGGTGGGCACCCAGCCGCTGTTCAGCGAGTTCTGGCTGCGCAAGTTCGTGGCCCGCAAGGAAGTCGTCACGCCTTCGCGCACGGCGATTTATCGCCAGCCATTTGTGCTGCATGGCTTTACCGCCAGCCTGGGCGACTGGGCCGTGCAGTTTGCCGGTGAAAGCGGCAAGTCCCTGAGCGAGAGGCCTGAGTCCTATCGGAAGCTGTCCGTGCCGCTCACGCTGGTCTGGGGACAGGACGATAGCATCACGCCGCTGTCCCAGGCCCAGACTTTGCAGCGGCTGGCTCCCGGGGCAACGCTGGTGGTTCTGCCGGGCGTGGGGCATATCCCGCAAATCGAGGATCCGACCCTGTTCAATCTGCGCCTGGCAGATGTTTTGAAGCAACCCTAGTTCGGTATTGAGTATCAAAATTCAATACTCCTCGGTCATTTTTCGAGGACTGTATTGTCATCTGCATGGTTTGCGGGGCGCCGGCCGCACAGTGGCGGCACCTCAACAACCGCAAGGTTTTTATGCAGACGCTGATACACCGTGACTCCAAACCCTGGCAACTGCAGGTCTGGGCTTCCTTTCTGATCGCCGTTTTCCTCTGCGCCGTGGGCTTGTCCTGGCTGCCCGGCAGGGACCTGGACCGCGCGTTCATGGTCATGGGTTATTTCTTCTGCTTGTCGGCGGCGTTTGTGCTGGCCAAGTATGTGCGCGACCAGCAGCAAAGCAGGGCCGAAGGCAAGCTGGCCGACACGCCCATGTTCAGGCTGGTGGTGTGGGGCGGCTTCTTCCTGGCCATGTCGCTGACCGGCTGGGGCCTGTGGCGCATGGAGATCAACGAAACCTACAAGGCTTTCCTGGGCGTGAGCTGGCTCTACCTGATCACCTGCAGCTTCACGCTGGCCAAGACCCTGCGCGACAGCCATGAAGCCGACCTCAGCGAAGCCCGCATGGGCCGCGCCGCCCGCAGCCATGCGGCGAATGAATAAGCACTGCACACACACCAAGGAAACATCATGAAAAATCGACTTGCCGCTTATCTTGCCGCTGCTTGCGTCACCCTGGCGGGAAGCGCCGCGTTCAACGCGCAAGCCCAGTCGGAAGCCTCGGCCCTGAGCGCCGTGTCGGCCCTGCCGGTGGCGTCCGTGGTGGTCGGCGCCAGTGCTGCCGCAGGCTCCGTTGTGGCCATCCCGGTCGTACTGTCCACGGCCGGCACCGTGCTGGTGGTCAAGACCGTCGAGAGCACGGTCCGCGGAACGCTGTATGTGCTGGAGCGCGCCTCGGACGGCGCCCGCGCCAGCATCGAGGTGGTGGGCCAGGGCGTTGCCGGCGTGTCCGTGGTGGCCGGGACGGCCGTGGTCGTCAGCGTGGTGGGCGCGGGTGTGGTGCTGTCGGCGGCCGGGGAGGCGATTGCCTTTATCCCCAATGCGCTGGGCCGTGCGCTGCTGCACAACGAACGCCTGACTCAATAAGTCCAATAAGCCCAATAAGCCGGAGCCATCCCATGAATATCTTCAAGGCCTTTTTGCCGCTGCTGACTGCCGTGGTCCTGAGTGCGGCCCCGGCCGCCCATGCCGGGCGTTCCTGCGAAGCGCACAAGACCACGCCGCAGACAGTGGAGCGGGCCATGGTGCTCGCCGAAAAGACGCTGGCCTCGCTCAATGCCAGCGGCGAAAAAGTCGTGCTGCTGGCGCGGGCCGGCCAGGATCTCGGCAAGTACGGTGTGCGCTATTCGCACCTGGGCCTGGCCTACCAGTTGCCCGACGGGCAGGGCGGCATGACCTGGCGCGTGGTACACAAGCTCAACAGCTGCGGCACCAGCGACTCGGCGATTTACCGCCAGGGGTTGGGCGAGTTTTTTCTTGACGACTTGTGGCGTTTCGAAGCGGCCTGGATCGCACCCTCGCCGCAAGCCCAGGCCCAACTACTGGCGCTGCTGCAGGATCCGGCTCGGCTCACGGCCATGCACCACAAGCCCTATAGCATCGTCAGTTATGTCTGGGGCCGCAAATACCAGCAGTCCAACCAGTGGGCCATCGAAACCATGGCCGCCGCCGCGGAGCCCGGCGTGGCCACGCGCGAGCAGGCGCAGGCCTGGCTGCAGTTCAAGGGCTACGAGCCCACGGTGCTCAAGCTGGGCCCTTTGACCCGGCTGGGCGGTCGCATGACGGCCGCGAACGTCGCCTTCGACGACCATCCCAACGACAAGCGTTTTGCCGACCGCATCGAAACCGTCACGGTCGACTCGGTCTTCGCCTGGCTGCAAAGGGCTCGCATGACCGACGGCAAGCCTATGGCGGTCGTCAGGCTGTGAGTTGTGTGTTTGTGATGTCCAGAAGCTGGAGATAAGCATGGCCAATACCTTGCGATTGACGGAAAAATGGATGCGCCGCGGCCTGTGGCTGGTGGCTTTGGTGTTTGCCGGCTTCCTGATAGGCCTGGGCGGCACCGTGGTGGGCGACCTGCCCAAAGTCGAGAGACAGCTTTCACTCGACGATTACATGGATGTGAATGCCGCCACCGCGCTACGCAATGCGATCAAGGCCGCAGAGATCGCCGAACGGGACGCCCAGGCCGCGCTGGAACAGGCCCAGCTCAAGCGCCGCGCCGCGCAGGCCGATTCGGCGGCCGCGCGCGAGACATTCAACAATTGGCTTTCCACGCGGCACGCCACGCAGCTGGCCGAGCAGGACCCGGAACTGGTCTCGCGCACGCGGGCGCTGGACGCGCTCAAGGAGCGTGAGCGCGCGACCGGTGTAGCCGTAGAGGCGCAGCAGCAGGCAGCGCTCGATGCGCGCCAGGGCGCCGCGCGTGAACGCCGCAAGCTCCACGAGATGGAAGAGGCCGCGCAAGTGCAGCTCAACGCCGAATACCGGCGTGTGGAACTGCGCGTGTTTCTGTACCGCCTGGCCCTGACGCTTCCGCTGTTGGTGGCGGCCGGCTGGCTGTTCGCGAAAAAACGCAAAAGCATCTACTGGCCTTTTGTCTGGGGCTTTATCTTCTTCGCCCTGTTCGCTTCTTTCGTCGAGCTGGTGCCCTACCTGCCCAGCTACGGTGGTTATGTGCGCTACATCGTGGGTATTGTCGTCACGGCGCTGGTCGGCCGGCAGGCCATCGTTGCATTGAACCGCTACCTCGAAAAGCAGAAACTGGCCGAACGGTTACCCGACGAGCAGCGCCGCGAGGAACTGAGCTACGACACGGCGCTCAAGCGCCTGTCAAAAAGCGTGTGCCCAGGCTGCGAGCGGGCCGTGGACCTCAAGAACACCGAGATCGATTTCTGCCCGCATTGCGGCATAGGTCTGTTTGACCATTGCCTCCAATGCACGACGCGCAAGAGCGCTTTTGCCAAGTTTTGCCATGCCTGCGGTGCAACCGCAGCTGGTTCGCAGCAGGACGCCGCCATACCTTGAGTTTGGGCAGAACATGACTGGCGCAGGACGTTCTATGACTACTCGGGGCGCCTCCCTTTGCCTACAGACGAAGTCTGTGGATGCGCGCACATTCAGTCATCTAACTTACAAAAGGTTCCATCGTGAAAGCACATATTCGTCATCAGGTGGCATCGCTGTTTTTTCTCTTGCCGGTTGTTGCCGCTGTCGGCGCACTGACGCCGCCGACGGTGATGGCGCAGACTGCCATGCCCGAAGTCCGCTCCCTGCAGGTTAATTCCGATGGAGGTTTGAGCTCGGGTGCCGACCTTGAATTCACCGTTGAAGCGACACCGCGCGGACAAGCCAGCTTGCGTATTCGCGGGGTCCAGCGCAACATTCCGCTCAAGGAAGTTTCGCGGGGCGTTTACCGCGGCGAATACACCGTCAGGCGCCAGGACCGCATTGCCGAGACCAGCCTGATCCGTGCGACCATCAAGGTACGCAACCGTAGCGCTGCTGCCGACTACAGTTTTCCCGTCGGATTTTCGGGTAGCCCGGTCGCTGCAGCACCACCCGTAGTGGCAGGACCGCCACCCGCAGTGCTGAAAATTGATCGCTTTGCCGTGGCGCCTGTCGAGAAGATAGAGCCAGGCGCCGAACTACGATTTATGCTCAATGGCATGCCCGGCGCGACCGCTACTTTTGACATTCCCGGCGTCATGGACAACGTTGCCATGCGCGAAACCCGCCCCGGCGTCTATGAAGGCAACTACACCATCCGGCGGCTCGACAACCTGGCGCCGTCCCGGCCTATCGTGGCCCGGCTGCGCATGGGCGACAAGGTTGTCACTTCCACCCTGGCCCAGCCCTTGACGATTGATGCCAAGGCACCCGTGCTGCGCAACCTGTCCCCTCGTGAAGGCGAAGTCGTGGCGAGCAACGCCGCCACTTCAGTGTCGGCATCTTTTGACGATGCGGGTGGTGTTGGTGTAGACCCGAAGAGTGTTCGCATCCTGCTGTCCGGCCGCAACGTGACTGCCGAGAGCAACATCACAGCGCAGTTCTTCAGTTACCGCGGCGACCTGCCGCCCGGACGCTATACGGTGGACGTGTCAGCCAAAGACCTGGTGGGCAATACGATGAACAAGGTCTGGGTCTTTGACGTGGCCGGGGCTGCTGCTGCCGCCGTCCTCACCACGGTGCCGCTGCAGGTCACCAGCCATGCCAACAATACCGCTGTGGAGGGCAATTCCACCACAGTGCGCGGAAAGACTGCGCCAGGCGCCACGGTCGACATCAAGGTCCATGCCATTGCACCGATTGCCGGTCTGTTCGGTGTGGCGCAGGATGTGCTTTCCGAGCGGGTCCAGGCGGATGGCGCAGGAAACTTCTCCTTCAGCTTTTCACCGCGCCTGCCCCTGCCTGGTACTCGCTATGAAATTGCCATGACCGCGCGTAAAGCGGAGCTCGCCACCGAGTCCCGGCTGGAGCTGTTCCAGAAACAGAACTAGGCATTCCGGGTCTATTGCGCGGGTTGCCCTCGTCTTGCGGGCGCAAGTTGCTATCGATGACATACCGAAGGCCGTGGAAAGGGCATATCGCCAGTCAGACTGGACGGCCGAAGAAGGGATAGCCCGGGTCGTTATAGCCGTGGCTGGACGCGTGGCCGGGCACCACCAGTTCGTTGACAAAGGCCTCGTCGTCCTTGTCCAGCACCAGCTCCACCGCACCGTACACGTCTTCAATGTGGGGCAGGGTGCGCGGGCCGACGATGACCGAGCTGATCAGCGGGTTGGCCAGCACCCAGGCTGCGGCGAACTGGCCGGGAACCTGGCCTTTGCCTTCGCAGCGGGCCTTGATCTTCTGCGCGATCACCAATGATTCTTCACGGAACTCAGTTTCCAGGATGCGTTTGTCGCCGCTGCCGGCGCGCGTGCCCTCGGCCGGCGGCTGGCCGGGCGGGTATTTGCCGGTGAGCACGCCGCGCGCCAGCGGGCTGTAGGGCACGACGCCCAGGCCGTAGTGGCCGCAAGCCGGCAGGATTTCGACTTCCGGGCCGCGGTTGAGCAGGTTGTAGTAAGGCTGGCACACGGCGGGCTGCGGCACGCCCAGTTCCTTGCACAGGCGCACCACCTCGGCGATGCGCCAGCCGCGGAAATTGGACAGGCCGAAGCTGCGCAGCTTGCCCGCGCGTATCAAATCGCCCAGCGCGCGCACCGCTTCCTCGAGGTTTTCCTCGTGGTAGTCCCTGTGCAGGTAGAGGATGTCCAGGTAGTCGGTCTGCAGCCGCGCGAGGATGGCGTCGGTCTGCTGCACCAGCCAGCGGCGCGAGTAATGGCTTTCATTGATGTTGTCGCTGACCGCATTGCCCAGCTTGCTGGCCAGCACCCAGTGCTGCCGCTGGTCGGCCAGCAGCTTGCCCACGTCCTTTTCGGACTGGCCCTGGTTGTAGACGTCGGCGGTGTCGATGAAGTTGAGCCCGTGCTCGCGGGCCGAGGCCACGATGCGCGCCGCTTCCTCAAAAGGCGTCTGCTTGCCGAACATCATGGTGCCCAGGCACAGGACTGAGACTTTGAGGTTGCTGTTTCCAAGGCGGCGGTATTGCATGGTCATCTTTGCGGCAAAAAAGAAGGGAAGGGTCGATATTGCCTCAGCTGCCCGTACTGCGCTGGGCATGGGCTATTTCGCGGACGGCCGGCATGCTGAATTTCGGCGAAGTATCTGATTTTGATGCTTGTCGTATACATAGCATGATCTTGTATCTTTAAATGCAACCTTTTGGGCGCCCTGCCGCACACTGCGGCCACAAGCATGTGCTTGGGCCTTCGGGTTATGTATGAAGATCGTTTCTTCCTTGTTCTCTCAGTCACGCCTCTCACGGTTGTCCCGCCGCTCGGCCCTGGCCGCCGCGGTGCTGGGCGCCACGGCCCTGACGGGCTGCTACGTTGTGCCGGTTCAGCCCAGCCATCCGCCGGTCACTTCCACGGTCTACGTCACGCCGGCCGTCCCGGCCAGCACGACGTTTGCGGCGCGGCTGTACCCGGCCAACGACCTGGCCCGGGCCTATGGCATGGTGGGCGCGGTGGTGACCAATGACATGAACGGGCGCGGCACCTTCACCACCAACATCAACGGCGAAAGCTTTACCGGGGAGGCCACGCGCATCGCGGGCTCATCGACGCGCGAAGGCGTGGCCAATGGCTCGGGCAGCCGGGGCAATTACATCAGCTGCCGCTACCAGATGAACTCGTCCACCCTGGGCACCGGGCAGTGCAGGCTGTCCAACGGCGCCGAGTTCACCATGCATGTGGGCGGCTAAGCCCGGCCAGGTCTATTGACCGAACTGCTCCGCCGCTGCGACCTGTGGGGCCGCCTTGAGGTGGCCCACATACTGCAGCGGCTTGTGAATCCGGATGGAGGGCACGTCGCCCTCCCTCATATGCAGCAGGTCGCCGGGGTTGATCAGGCGCGGGTCGGCATCGGTGAGCGGCAAGCCCGCGCTGCGGTAGGCCTCCAGGATGAACTGCGAGCAGAAGAACTGGTCGTTGCGCCCCAGGCCCAACTGCACGGCCGCGATGCCGCGTATGCAGAAGTCGCGCACCATGGACGGCACCAGCGGCAGTTCGCACATGCGCCGCTCCAGCGCGAACGGGGCCTGCAGCATCACACCCACGTAGTTGTATTTCTGGCCTTCGTGGCCGGCCACAAAGCTGTTGATTTTCACGGCCTGCCCCGCCGTGAGGTCGGGGTGGCGAAAGGCCACCACCGTCGCTTCGTCTTCCAGCAGCGCGTCCACGCTGCGGATGCGTATGCCCGAACCCACGGCTTCGGCGATCTGCCGGTTGCCCATGTAGACCGCGGCATGGCTGACCGGCGACAGCGTGATCAGGCGTATGCCGACCGAGTTCAACCCGTTTTCGGCGGTGAGGATGATGTCGCCCGGGCGCAGCGCTTCGGCGGTGACCAACTCCCCGCCGTTGCCTGGGTTGAGCGCCATGTTCTGGAAGCCCAATGTGGGCGCGCCGCTGGTTTCATGCGGCTTGATGGCCGTGGCGCAGCCGCCCAGCGCCAGCATGGTCGCCAGGGCCAGCATCCCTGCAAATCGGGTGAATCGGGGCATGGTGTTTCCTCGTTGTTGTTAGCTTGCAGGGGTGGGGCCGCAAGGGGCTATGGCGCGGCCCGCTCGACCAGGTACTCTTTGGCGTACCAGTAGGTTTCGGGCGATTTGAAGGCGCCCAGCGTACCTTCTTTTTCATCCTGGCGCGAGCGCAGGTCCCAGCGCTCGTCGATGACCCGGCACTGCTCGCAGGGCTTTTCCCCCGGGCGGCGCTGCACCAGCACGTAGCGCGTGTTCTTGAAGAGCGCGTCCACGTCCTGGTAGTCCACCGGCTGCGCGGCGAAGTAGGGAACGATCTTGGCGCCGGGGATGATGAACTCGTAGCGCTCGAAATGCCCGTTGAAATTGCTGGGCACAGACACAGCCTGGCCTTTGAGCAGCGCATTGGTGTCCGCGCGGAAGCGGCCCATGTCGCCGTTGAAGGGTGCGGTGACCCAGGCCAGTGCGAACAGCACCGCAAAGCTGCTGAGCGCGGCGACGGGGCGGGTCCACTGGGGCTTGGCCATTGCGGCGATGCAGGCGGCGGCCAGCACGGCCAGGAAGAGCCAGTACAGCGGCGAGTACAGCCAGGCGTCCTGCGTGGCGCGCACGCCGCCGTAGCCGATCAGGCCCATGGCCAGCGCGCCTATCAGGCAGATCACCAGGGTCAGGCTGAACCAGATGCGCGCGATGCGGTCCCAGTAGAGGGCGATCAGCACGGCCAGCGCCGGCATGGCGGGAATCAGGTAACGCGTGGAACGCTGCGTCGGCACCATGAACACCAGCGCGAAGGCCAGCAGCCATATCCACAGGGCTTTTTCGGTGTCGCTGATGGTTTGCGCCGTGCCCCGTCGTTGGCGCCAGGCTTTCCAGGCGGCCCAGGTGCAGCCTATGGAAACGGGCAGCAGGAACAGCGCGTTGGAGTAATAACCCGTGAGGATGGTCAGGATGCCGCTGCTGCCGCTGAAGGCAATGGCGAAGTAGCCTTTGGACGAGTTCATCTTGCCGGCGTTTTCGCCGACGACGAACTCGCGCCAGACTTCGCCCGGCTGTGGGTCTATCGCAAACCACAGGCCGAAAATCGCCAGGGCCAGCAGGCAGATGGCCGCCACCTTGAGGCCGTCGACGACGATGCCGGGCCGGAAAACTTCCCAAACCGGCTTGCGCGCGCCCAGCAGCTGGTAGCACAGCGCCAGCGCGAAGCCGACCGGCACCACCATGACAAAAGACTTGTAAAGACAGCCTATGCCGATGGCGATGCCCGCCAGCAGCGGAAACTGCCAGCGCGAGGCCAGCAGCTTGGCCGGCGACCAGGCCAGCGCGAAGAACACGCCGAACAGCCAGAAGGTCTCGGGCGCGCTCGTCAGGTAGGGCCGGCCGTAGCGGTAGGTGCTGAAGAAGGACAGGTAGACGATGGCCGCGATGGCGCCCATGGCCAGTGCGTGGCGGCGGCGGTCGGCCGGTGCGGTTTCGCCCTGGACAATCTTCCAGGTGAGCAACGCCGTCATCAAGGCGATGGCCCAGGTGTAGGCAATGCTGGGCAGACGGAGGTTGAGCAGCGTCCAGTGCTCGCCCCAGCCGCCGGCCACCATGGCCTGCCAGAACAGCACGGGCGGCTTGGTATTGCGCATGAAATCATAGGAACTGACCAGCGGCAGCCAGTTGCCGGTTTGCGCCGTGAGTCGCGCGATATGGGCGTAAACCAGTTCGTCGCCGTTGCGTGGAATGTGGTCGCCGCCCAGGCCGAACAGGTAGCCCAGGGCGACCAGCAGGGCCAACCCTATCCAGATGCGGTGGGCGGGAAAGCGTGTTTTCAGGGGCTCAGGGCTTGTCATGGACATCGGCGGGCGGTGGGTGCGCGGCGGAATCGGTCGCAATTTTGGCGCGGCGGCGACGGAAAGTCATGCGGTCATTGGCCACAAAATTGCAGACACTGGACAGCACGATGGCCAGCACATTGGCCAGCAGGTAGTGCATGTACAGGGCCAGCCATTTGGTCAGCAGCGACTGCAGCACGATGGCCAGGCCGGCAGCCATCACATATTTGGAAAACAGGAACAGCGCCGAATGGTGGACTTCGTGCTTGCGGTCGCGCCAGGTCAGGCGCCGGTTCCAGTAGAAGTTGCTGATGGTGGCGACGGTGATGGCCAGCGCGATGGAGTAGTTGAGCCGGTCGTGGAAATCCGCGATCCAGTTGAACAGAAACTCCTGCGCGAGGTAGAGCACCGCGAGGTTGACCACCGTGCCGCTGGCCCCCACTACGCCGAACTTGATGAAGCGCCAGCGCACCATGGGCTGCAGGCGCTCGGGCAGGCGCCGGATCACGGCCTCGGCAAAAGATCGGAGTGTGGACATCAGGGGGTGTGGGTTCAGGGCGCCGCCAGGCACTCGCGTGCCTTGGCCAATACGGTGTCCGGTGCGATGACTTTCAGGCACTGGTTGTCGCCGTCGCAGTAAGACGAGCGGTGGTTGTAGGCAGTCAGGCAGGGTGAGCAGGGCCACTGACTGTAAAAGGAATGGCACCGCGGCGTCAGCGGCGCATACAAGCCAGGCGTCTCGGGGCCGAACAGCATCAGCGTCCAGATCGGCGTGAGCGCCGCGAACTGGCCCGGTCCGCCGTCGTTGGTGACCAGCAGGCGCGCCACATGGAACAGCGCCAGCAGCTCGGAAATCGAGCGTGTGTAGCCGGTCAGGTCGATCACCGAACTGGTCGGGCTGGCCGGGAAGCCGGCCTGCACGTCGGCCACCAGCTGCCGCGCCAGCGCCTGGTCGTCCTTCAGGCCGATCACGGCGACGGCGCAGCCGTCGGCCACCAGGCCCCGGCACAGCGCGGTATAGGAATCCAGCGGCCAGGCGCGTATCGGCAGGATGCCGCCACCCGGGTAGACCAGCACCAGCGGCTTGCCGGCGATCGCGGGAAAGTCCTGTGCCAAGCGGGCCTGGATGCCCGGCACCAGCGCCGGGTCCAGCCTCACGTGCGGCGGCGGTTTGCCGCTTGCCGCCGTCAGGTTGGCCGGCAGTTTGGATTTGGGTACGGCAGTGGAATCAATCGCGCGCGCCAGCGTCAGGAACTGCGCGCTGATGTGGTGGTAGGGGTTGTAGGGCACGGGCCGGTTGATGTGCGAACCGCGGTACAGGCCTTCCTGCGTGTGGCGGTGAAAGCCCACGCGGATGCGCGCGCCGCTGGCATACGACAACAGGCTGCTGATACGCGAGAACAGCTCGCAGTCAATCGCCACGTCGACGTTCGCGCGGCGCAGCTCGCCTATCGCCTTCCACAGGCTGGACAAGAGGCCACCCAGCGACTTGTCGTTCACCGTGTGCACATGGGCCGGGTCCACCACCTGCATGAGGTCCAGGATTTCTCGGTTCTTGCCGAACAGCAGGGCGTGCAGAGGTGCGTCAGGGTAACGTTGCTTCAGGCGCGCGAACATCTCGTGGGCCAGCACCAGGCTGCCCATTTCCGACAGCAAAATCACCACGATGGCGCGCGGCGCCGTCTCGGCATCCGGATCCTTGCGAAAGCATCGCGCCACGGCGTCCATCGCGGAGACGGCCGCGCACAGCGGAATGCCGGCCCAGCGGTCTATCCAGCGTTGCAACTTGATATTCATTACACCCCCCGCTGCCTGTCGGCGCGGAATTGCGCGCTGAATTCGCCGAAACGGCCGGCATCCAGCGCGTCGCGCACTTCCTGCATGAGGTTCAGGTAGTAATGCAGGTTGTGGATGCTGGACAGCATGGGGCCCAGCATTTCGCCGCAGCGGTCCAGGTGGTGCATATAGGCGCGCGAAAAATTCTTGCAGGTGTAGCAGCTGCAGGTCGCATCCACCGGCTGGTCTTCGGTTTTGTAGCGCGCGTTGCGAATCTTCAAATCACCGAAGCGGGTGAACATATGGCCGTTGCGGGCATTGCGCGTCGGCATCACGCAGTCGAACATATCGACGCCGGCGGCTACCCCCTCGACCAGGTCCTCGGGCGTGCCCACGCCCATGAGGTAACGCGGCTTGTTGGCGGGCAGACGGTGCGGCGTGTGCGCCATGATGCGCTGCATCTCTTCCTTGGGCTCGCCCACGCTGACGCCGCCTACGGCGTAACCCGGCAGGTCCAGTTCGACCAGCGCGTCCAGCGATTCCTGGCGCAGGTTTTCAAACATGCCGCCCTGCACAATGCCGAAGAGCGCGTTGGGGTTCTCCAGCTTGTTGAACTCGGCGATGCAGCGCCCGGCCCAGCGCAGGCTCAGTTCCATGGAGTGGCGCGCTTCGCTTTCGGTGGTGATGTGGCCCTTGGTGTCGTAAGGCGTGCATTCGTCGAATTGCATCACGATGTCGCTGTTGAGCACCGTCTGGATCTGCATGGAGATTTCGGGCGTCAGGAACAGCTTGTCGCCGTTGACAGGTGAGGCGAACTTCACGCCCTCTTCGGAAATCTTGCGCATCTCGCCCAGCGACCAGACCTGGAAGCCGCCACTGTCGGTCAGGATGGGCTTGTTCCAGCTCTCGAACTTGTGCAGGCCGCCGAACTGCTGCATCACGTCCAGGCCGGGCCGCATCCAGAGGTGGAAGGTGTTGCCCAGGATGATTTGCGCGCCCATGTCGTGCAACGACTGCGGCATCACGCCCTTGACCGTGCCGTAGGTGCCGACCGGCATGAAGATAGGGGTTTGCACCACGCCGTGGTTGAGTGTCAGTTTGCCGCGCCGGGCGTAGCTGCCGAGGTAGGCGCCGGCCTTGTCGTCCGGGCTGGTGTCGGTCTTCAGAACTTCAAATTCGAGCATCTTGGGATTGTCGCAGGTGTAAGCCGGCGCCTTAAGGCCCCGTCGGGGGAAGGTTCAGGGGGTTTTACGCGCCAGCAGCATGGCGTCGCCATAGCTGAAAAAGCGGTAGCGCTGCTCGATCGCATGCCGGTACAGCGCCATGATGTGCTCGTAGCCCGAAAACGCGCTGACCAGCATCATCAAGGTACTTTTGGGCAGGTGGAAGTTGGTCAGCAACAGGTCCACCACGGCGAACTCAAAGCCCGGCGTGATGAAGATGTTGGTGTCGTTGCACTCGGGGCCGAACTTGGCGTGCGACTCCAGCGCGCGGACCGTGGTGGTGCCCACCGCCACCACGTGGCCGCCGCGCGCCTTGCAGGCAGCAATGGCTTCCCGGGTGGCCGGGGGCACCTCAAAGCGCTCAAAGTGCATGGTGTGCTCGGCGATGTTCTCGGCCTTGACCGGCTGGAAGGTGCCCGCGCCCACGTGCAGGGTCACGCTGGCGCGCCGGATGCCGCGCGCCTCCAGTTCGACCAGCACGGCCTCGTCAAAATGCAGCGCGGCCGTGGGCGCCGCCACGGCGCCGGGGTTTTTGGCAAATACGGTCTGGTAGCGCTGCTCATCCTCGGCGGAATCGGTATGCGTGATGTAAGGCGGCAGCGGCACATGGCCGTGCTGCGCCATCAGCGCGTAGGGGTCGCTGCTCAGGCGGAAGCGGTACAGCGGCCCGCTTTCTTCGGGCCAGCGGCCCAGCAAGGTGGCGGTAAAGCCGCCGTCCATCTGCAGCACCGCGCCCGGCAGCGGTTTTTTGCTGACCTTCATGTGGGCGGCGACTTCGTGGCCCTGGTCCGCATGGGGCGACAGCACCCGCTCTATCAGCAGCTCCAGCTTGCCGCCGCTGGCTTTCTGGCCGAAGAGGCGGGCCTTGACCACCTTGGTGTCGTTAAAGACCAGCAGGTCGCCGGGCTGCAGCAGGCCGGGGAGTTCGGTGAAACGCCGGTCCACCGGCGGGCTGCCCTGCCCGTCAAGCAGGCGCGAGGCGCTGCGCTGGGCGGCGGGGTGCTGGGCTATGAGTTCTTCGGGCAGCGTGAAATCAAAATCGCTGAGGCTGAAATGGGGCTTCATCTTCATGTTCATGAAGGCACAATTGTCCCATGCCGCCACCTGGAGCCTCCGCCCGCAAAACCGCCCCGCCCGAGGCTTTGGCCAGGGAGCCGGCCGCGCCCCAGGCCAAGCCCGAAAAAGCCCCGGCCAAGTCGCCGGCGCAAAAAGCCCTCGAAAAGCTGGGCCTGCGCCGCGACATCGATCTGGCCCTGCACCTGCCCCTGCGCTACGAGGACGAAACCCGCATCGTGCGCCTGGCCGACACGCGCGACGGCGACATGGCGCAGATCGAGGGCGTGGTGACGCACAGCGACATCGCTTTCCGCCCGCGCCGCCAGCTGCGTGTCGTTGTGGACGACGGCAGTGGCACCTGCACGCTGCGCTTCCTCAATTTTTACCCCGCGCATCAGAAGACGCTGAGCGTGGGAGCGCGCGTGCGTGTGCGCGGTGAGGTGCGCGGCGGTTTTGTGGGCCGCGAGATGATCCACCCGAGTTTCAGGCTGGCCGAGGGCGAGCTGCCGGGCGCGCTGACGCCGGTCTATCCCACGGTGGCCGGCCTGCCGCAGAACTATTTGCGCAAGGCGGTGCTCAGCGGGCTGTTCCGCGCCGACCTGCGCGAGACGCTTCCCCAGGAAGTGCTGGGTAAGGGCCTGCCGCAAGCCCTGTGGAGCCTGCGCGAGGCGCTGCAGTTCCTGCACCACCCGACGCCCGACGTGTCGCTGGCCACGCTGGAAGACCGCAGCCACCCGGCCTGGCAGCGCCTGAAAGCCGAGGAACTGCTGGCCCAGCAGCTGTCGCAGCTGCAGGCCAGGCGCATACGCGCGGCCATGCGCGCGCCGGCGCTCACGGGCCCGGCCATGCGCGGCCCGCAATGCACGCTGGAAGAACAATTGCTGGAGCGCCTGCCCTTCCGGCTCACCGCGGCCCAGCGGCGTGTTTGCGGCGAAATCGAGGCGGACCTGAAGAAAAACATCCCCATGCACCGCCTGCTGCAGGGCGACGTGGGCGCCGGCAAGACTGTGGTGGCGGCACTGGCTGCGGCACGCTGCATGGATGCGGGCTGGCAGTGCGCGCTGATGGCACCCACCGAAATCCTGGCCGAGCAGCACTTCCGCAAGCTCATAGGCTGGCTGGAGCCCCTGGGCATCAAGACGGCCTGGCTGACCGGCAGCCAGAAGGCCAAGGAGCGGCGCGAGATGCTGGCCATGATTGAAAGCGGCGACGCCGGCCTGGTGGTGGGCACGCATGCGGTGATCCAGGACAAGGTGAAGTTCAAGAACCTGGCCCTGGCCATCATCGACGAGCAGCATCGCTTCGGCGTGGCACAGCGCCTGGCCCTGCGCAGCAAGATGACCGAAGGCGGGGAGGAACCCCATTTGCTCATGATGACCGCCACGCCGATCCCGCGCACCCTGGCCATGAGCTACTACGCCGACCTCGACGTCTCCACCATCGACGAGCTGCCGCCCGGCCGCACACCCATCGTGACCAAGGTGGTTAGCGACGCGCGGCGCGATGAGGTGATCACGCGCATACGCGGCCAGCTTGCCGAGGGAAGGCAGATTTACTGGGTCTGTCCGCTGATCGAGGAAAGCGAGTCCATAGACCTCGTCAACGCGACCCAGACCCATGAAGCCCTGAGCGCGGCCCTGCCCGGCGTGATGGTCGGTTTGCTGCATTCGCGCATGCCGCTGGCTGAAAAAAAGGCCGTCATGACGCTGTTCACCGGCGGGCAGATGGGCGTGCTGGTCAGCACCACGGTGATTGAAGTCGGCGTGGATGTGCCCAATGCCTCGCTGATGGTGATCGAACACGCCGAGCGCTTCGGCCTGAGCCAGCTGCACCAGCTGCGCGGCCGGGTCGGGCGCGGGGCGGCGGCTTCGGCCTGCGTACTGCTGTATTCCACCGGCGATGCGCCCCGGCTAGGCGAGATGGCGCGCGAGCGCCTCAAGGCCATGGCGCAGACCAACGACGGCTTCGAGATTGCCCGGCGCGACCTGGAAATCCGCGGGCCGGGCGAATTCCTGGGCGCGCGGCAGTCGGGCGCGCCCTTGCTGCGCTTTGCCGATCTGGCCACCGACACGGAATTGCTGGCCTGGGCGCGCGGCCTGGCACCCGCAATGCTGGACCAGCACCGGCAACTGGCGAATTTGCACATAGCCCGCTGGTTGGGTGGAAAATCGGAGTACCTGAAGGCCTGAGGGATAGGCCTGGGGGTAAATAAAGCCATGAATTCGACAACATGTCCTTCAGGACGAAAGAGGAGAAAAGATGAACTGGATGAGCAAATGCGTTGCCCTGGTAGTGGCCGTGACCCTGGCCGGCTGTGCCGGGACCAAATTCGTGCGTCCGACAGAGAGCGAACTCACGCTGGGCAAGACCACCGAGCAGGAAGCCATGGCGCGCCTGGGCAAACCCTTCCAGGAGGCGTCAGGCCTGTCCAACGGCAAGCAGACCCGCACGCTGAGCTACGCCTACGCTTCCATGGGGGCCCAGGCCAAGACAGCGGGCGTGACGCCGGTTCATGCCCTGACCCTGGTGTTCAGCGAGGGCAAGCTGGTCTCCAAGTCCTATCTCTCCAACCTGAAGGAAGACGCCACCGATTTTGACGACCGCAAGGTGCCCTTGATCGAGGTCGGCAAGACCAGTGTGGCCCAGGTCAATGCCCTGTTCGGGCCGGCGCCGGGCGAGGCGATTTTCCCCGCGATCAAGCAACCGACGGGCCGTGCCGCGATTTACACCTACCAGGAGATGAGGGGCTTCACGCCCAGCCATAAAACCCTGACCGTGGTGTTTGACCCCCAAGGTATCGTGGCCGACGTGGACTACAAGAACCAGGGCAAGTGGAAATAGGCAAAAGCCTAGAATCGCGAAACGCCATGACGCTGACCGAACTCAAATACATCGTCGCCGTTGCCCGGGAAAAGCATTTCGGCAAGGGCGCCGATGCCTGCCATGTTTCACAGCCCACGCTCAGTGTGGCCATCAAGAAGCTGGAAGAGGAGTTGCAGGTCAAGCTGTTTGAGCGCAATGCCAATGAAATCACGGTCACCCCGCTGGGCGAGGAGATCGTGCGCCAGGCGCAGAGCGTGCTCGAGCAGGCCGACAACATCCGTGAAATCGCCAAGCGCGGCAAGGACCCGCTGGCCGGCCCGCTGCGCCTTGGCGTCATTTACACCATCGGCCCTTACCTGCTGCCCGACCTGGTGCGCCAGGCCATCGCGATGACGCCGCAGATGCCGCTGATGCTGCAGGAGAACTTCACCGTCAAGCTGCTCGAGGAGCTGCGCACCGGCGAGATCGACTGCGCCATCCTGGCCGAGCCCTTCCCCGACGCCAACCTGGCGATCGCGCCGCTCTATGACGAGCCCTTCATGGCGGCCGTGCCCAGCGCGCATGCGCTGGCCGCGCGCAAGGGCGTGACGGCCGAGGAGCTCAAGAAGGAAACCATGCTGCTGCTGGGTACGGGCCACTGCTTTCGCGACCATGTGCTCGAGGTCTGCCCCGAGTTCGCGCGCTTTTCCAGCAGCACCGAGGGCATACGCAAAAGCTTCGAGGGCTCCTCGCTGGAGACCATCAAACACATGGTAGCCGCCGGCATGGGCATCACGTTGGTGCCGCGCCTGGGTGTGCCCAAGGAGGCCCTGCTGGAACAGGCACCCGCCAAAAAGACCGCCAGAGGGAAAGCCGCCACAGCCCGCAACGGCGTTGCGGCCGAGCAGCCCTCTTTCATCAAATACCTGCCTTTTGATGGCGAAGTGCCGAGCCGGCGCGTGGTGCTGGCCTGGCGGCGCAGCTTCACGCGTTATGAAGCCATTGCCGCACTGCGCAATGCGATTTATGCCTGCGAGCTGCCCGGCGTCATCCGCCTGTCTTGAATCCCGCCTATGACGCGCATTGACGGCGGCTGTTGCGGCCGTCGTCGCGATTTCGTTAAAGTTGCCCCCTGAATTTTAAAAAAGGAAACACCATGGCCAAGTCTTCCGCCAAACCAGCGAGCAAACCCGCCGGGAAAGCCGCCCCCTCCATCAACATCGGCATCAGTGAAAAAGACCGCGCGGCCATCGCCAAGGGCCTGAGCCGCCTGCTCGCCGACACTTACACGCTCTACCTCACCACCCACAACTTCCACTGGAACGTGACGGGGCCTATGTTCAACACGCTGCACCTGATGTTCATGACGCAGTACACCGAACTCTGGGCCGCGGTCGACCCCGTCGCCGAACGCATCCGCTCGCTGGGCCATCCCGCGCCGGGCTCTTACGCGCAGTTCAGCAAGCTGGCTTCGATTCCCGATGTGCCGGTGGTGCCGCCCAAGGCTCTCGAGATGGTGCGCATCCTGGTGCAGGGCCATGAGGCCGTGGCGCGCACCGCGCGCGAGTTGTTCCCGCTGGCTGACAAGGCCGGTGACGAGCCGACGGCCGATTTGCTGACGCAGCGCCTGACGGTGCACGAGCAGACCGCGTGGATGCTGCGTTCTCTCCTAGAAGAGTGAAGTGCCTGCCGGCTTGTTAAAGCAAAAGCTTCATCTTTACCTGCAACTGATCCGTTGGAACCGCCCGGCGGGTTGGCTGCTGCTGCTGTGGCCCACGCTGTCGGCGCTGTGGGTGGCTTCGCACGGTTTTCCGGGCTGGCACCTGGTGGCGGTGTTTACGCTGGGAACCATCCTGATGCGCAGCGCCGGCTGCTGCGTCAACGATGTGGCCGACCGGGACTTCGACCGCCACGTCAAACGCACGGCCCAGCGGCCCGTGACCAGCGGGGCGCTGTCGGTGCGCGAGGCGCTGGTGGTGGGCGCGGTGCTGGCGCTGCTGGCCTTTGGCCTGGTGCTGAGCACCAACACCGCCACCATCGCCTGGTCGTTTGCCGCGCTGGCGATCGCGCTGGCCTACCCTTTTGCCAAGCGTTATGTGTCCATGCCGCAGGCGGTGCTGGGCGTGGCCTTCAGCTTCGGCATTCCCATGGCCTTTGCCGCCGTGCAATCGCGTGTGCCGCTGCTGGCCTGGGTGTTGCTGCTGGGCAATCTGTTCTGGGTGGTGGCTTACGACACCGAATACGCCATGGTGGACCGCGACGACGACCTCAAGATAGGCATGAAGACCTCGGCCATCACGCTGGGCCGTTTTGACGTGATGGCGGTGATGTTGTGTTACGCCGCCTACCTGGCGGTCTGGGCCTGGGCCCTGCTTGATGCCGTCGGGCAGCTGCCCGTTTTCTGGGTTGCCATGGGCGCGGCTTTGCTGCAGGCCTTGTGGCATGGCTGGCTGATCCGCAAGCGTGGGCGCGAGGAGTGCTTCAAGGCTTTTCGGCTCAACCACTGGCTGGGTTTTGCGGTGTTTGCGGGCATCGTCCTGTCTTACCTGGGGCGCTGACCGCCCAAGACCCGGAAGGCGCCCATAAAAAAGCCCGCTTGAAGCGGGCTTTTTTGCGTCAGCGTGGGCTGATCAGACGGCGGCCTTCTTGGCCTTTGCCTTGCGCTTGGCTTTCTTGGCCTTTGCTTTTGCCTTGGTGGCGGGGGCTGCTTTTTGGGCAGGTGCTGCTGCAGGCGCGGCGGCGGGGGCTGCTGCAGGTGCGGCGGCAGGAGCCTGGGCCGATGCGGACGTGGAAATCACGGCCAGGGGCATGGCGAGGACGGCTGCGCTGATGAGGGTGGACAGGAATTTGTTCATGTGAAGCTCCGGATGTTGGAAAAAGTTGTAACGCGGATGCCGCCGGGGGTGTGCCACTGTGTGTGGACCAAGACAAGCTGCACGTACGCCTGTATTCAACGCCTGCCCCGGCCGGGTGGTTGACGCGCCCGGGGCTGGCGGGCTCAGGCGCCGCCGAATTCGTCGCCCAGTTCGGCAGCGCGCTGCCGGGCGGCATGAATGGCGCGCATGAACTGCATCTTGACGCGGTCCTGCTCCATCGATGTCAGCGCAGCGTAAGTCGTCCCGCCCTTGGAGGTGACCCGCGCGCGCAGCTCCTGCGGGGGCTCGTCCGAAGCCTGTGCCAGCGCCGAAGCGCCCACAAACGTGCCGATCGCGAGCTGGCGCGCCTGCGCGGGGGGCAATCCCATGTCGGTGCCCGCCTCAATCATGGCCTCGATGAAATAGAACACGTAGGCCGGGCCCGAGCCGGACAGCGCGGTGACCGCATCGAGTTGGGCCTCTTCGGCCAGCCACAGAAAGTCGCCCGTGGGCTTGAGTACTTTTTCAATCGCCTGCCGGTCGGCGCCGGTGACGGCTTCGCGGGCGAACAGGGCCGTCATGCCTTTGCCGACCAGCGCCGGCGTGTTGGGCATGGCGCGCACCACGCGCTCCGTGCCCAGCCAGTGCGCGATGCTGCCGGAGCGCACGCCGGCCGCCACGCTCAGGTGCAGCGCGGTTTTGGTATGAAAGCGCGTTTGCAGGGCCGCATCCTTGAAAACCTGCGGTTTGACGGCCCAGACCACCAGGCCGGCGGCGGCCAGCCAGGCGCCCGGGCCTTCGTGGACCTGCACGCCGAATTGCCGCGTGAGTTTGGCGCGCTGCTCGGCGAAAGGCTCGACCACCTGGATCTGGCCGGCCGGCAGCCCCTGCTTGAGCAGGCCGCCCAGGATGGCGCTGGCCATGTTGCCGCCGCCTATGAAGGCGATGTGTTCGTTGCTTGCGCGAGAAGTGGAAGTCATGTGTTGTCAGTCCAAAAATTCAAAGGCCAGCCACTGGGTGATCTGCCGGGGGCTGAAATTGTCGTCGCTGATGAACATCAGGCTGCGGCGCCCGTTGGGAAGCACCGGCCCCCAGCTCATGCCTTCGGTATTGTCCAGCTGTTTGAGCCGCGGGTCCGCGCCCGTGCCGGTAAAGGCCGAAAAATCCGCCAACAGGGTTTTGCCGGCCGCCTGGTAGGCGCCCGGCCGCAGGGCAGGAAGCTCCAGCGTGTCGGAGGCCTGGCTGGTGTCAATCAAATAGAGGCGCAGCGAATTGCCCGAGCCCGTCACATAGGCCCGCTCCAGCACCAACATGCGCTCGGCGTCCAGCATCAGGATTTCCGCCACACCGTTGTCGGCGAAGGCGGTGAGCGGCACGGGCGCGCGCGGGATGGCGTCGGGCACATAGGCGATCTGCCGCAGGGCCTTGCTGCTGGCGAGGTCTATCTGCGTGAAGCGGCAAGGCCCGCCCGGCGCCTGGATGGTGGGCATGGGGCCGTCCTGCAGCAAGGCGTTTTCCATGGCGATCCAGGCCGTGCGGCCGTCGGGCGCCAGCGCCAGGCCTTCCAGCGTCAGGTTGCCGCGCGGTCCCGCGCCGGCCTGGAAATTGAACATGGCAGGCAGGGCGAATTCGCGCACAAAGCCGCCATCGGGACGCGTTTCGCGCAGCCAGGGCGCGGTGCCGCTGGGCGCATGGCCTTCGCTGGTCCACAGCAGGGTGTGGCTGGCCGCGCGCCAGCGAATGGCTTCCGGGTCGGGCACCGGCCCGCCCCGCAGTGCCGAAGGATAGGGGCTGCCGTCGGCTTGGCGCAGCGTGGCCACGCCCAGCAGTTCGGGCGCGCCCAGCCTGTCCATGCCCAGCGCGATGCGCGCGGTGTAAAAGCGCGCCGGGTTGATGCTGGAGCCGTCGTCGCTGATCAGGTAATAAAGATCACCTGCGGGGTCGTAGTCCATGCCCGACAACCCGCCGACGGTGCTGCGCTGGAACTGCAGGCGGTGCGCAATGCGGGATTCGCCGATCAGGCGCAGGCGCGCGCGCGGCGGCTGGCCCGTCGCGGGCGGCGATGGCGGCGCCGCGCATCCGGCCAGACCCAGCACGGCGGCAGCGCCGGCGCCGAGGATGAGCCGGCGCTTCGAGAGGGAAGTGGAAGTGACGGGGGTGTGCATGCGGCCAGTCTAGCGGCCGCCCCTTCGGGAAATGTGACAGCGGCGCAGGAAGCGCTCACTGCAGCACGGTCTGCCGCACCGCCTGTTCCCAGCGCGCCATCAGCTCGGCCGCCCGGTCCGCGCCCAGGGTGGGCAAAAACTTGCGCTCGGCGCGCCACATGCCCGAGAGTTCTTCGGTGCTGCGGTAGACACCACTGGACAAGCCGGCCAGGTAGGCGGCACCCAGCGCGGTGGTTTCGATCACGGCCGGGCGAATCACCGGGATGCCCAGCAGGTCGGCCTGGAACTGCATCAGCAGGTCGTTGACGCAGGCGCCGCCGTCCACGCGCAGTTCGGCCACGGGCGCGGCGCCGGCGCCGACCGCGTCGCGGCTCATGGCCTGCAGCAGGGCCGCGCTCTGGTAAGCGATGCTTTCGAGCGCGGCGCGCGCGATGTGGGCGACGGTGGTGCCGCGCGTGAGTCCGGTGATCGTGCCGCGCGCCTCTGGTTTCCAGTAAGGCGCGCCCAGGCCGGTGAAGGCCGGCACCATCATCACGCCACCCGAGTCGGGCACGCTTTCGGCCAGCGCCTGCACTTCGGCGCTGCCTTTGATGGCGTGCAGGCCGTCGCGCAGCCACTGCACCACGGCGCCGCCCACAAAGACGCTGCCCTCGATGGCGAACTGGGTTTGTGGGGTCGCTTGTGCTGCACTGGTGGTCAGCAGCCCGTTGTGCGAGGTCTGGAACTGCCCGCCGGTGTGCATCAGCATGAAGCAGCCCGTGCCGTAGGTGTTTTTCGCCATGCCGGCCTTGAAGCAGGCCTGTCCGAAGAGGGCGCTTTGCTGGTCACCGGCGACGCCGCCGATGGCAACCGGATGGCCCAGCAGCTCGGGCCGGACTTCGCCGTAATGCGCGCTGGAGGGCAGCACCTGGGGCATCAGCGAGGCCGGGATGCCCAGCAAGTCCAGCAGTTCCGTGTCCCACTGGTTGTTGTGCACATTGAACAGCATGGTGCGCGAGGCGTTGCTGACATCGGTGGCGTGCAGCGCGCCGCCGGTGAGCTGCCACATCAGCCAGCTGTCTATGGTGCCGAAGGCCAGTTCGCCGCGCTCGGCCTGCGCGCGCGCGCCGGGCACGTTGTCGAGCAGCCACTTGAGCTTGGTGCCTGAAAAATAGGCATCAATCAGCAGGCCGGTTTTGGACTGGATCAGTTGCTCCTTGCCCTGTTCGCGCAATTCGGCGCAGGTGGCTTCGGCGCGCCTGTCCTGCCAGACGATGGCGTGGTGCACCGGCTGGCCGGTCTTGCGGTTCCAGAGGGCGGTGGTTTCGCGCTGGTTGGTGATGCCCAGCGCGCGTATGTCGCCGGCCTTGATGTTGGCCTTGGCCAGCACCTCGCGCGCCGTGGCCAGCTGGGTACGCCAGATTTCATTCAAGTCGTGCTCGACCCATCCGGGCCGGGGGTAAATCTGCGGCAGCTCCTGCTGCGCCAGGGCCACGATGTGGCCGTGTTCGTCAAACACGATGCTGCGGGAACTCGAGGTTCCCTGGTCAAGGGCGAGGAGGTAGGTCATGCGCTGGAGTGTATGAAAACCGCTGTTGCCCGGCGTTCAGGGATGCGCCACTTCGCAGCTGACGTCCGCTTCCTCCAGCAGGGCCGGAAAGGGATCGGGCGGCGGCATGTCGGTGAAGAGCCGGTCGATTTGTGAAAGCCTGGCCAGCTCGACCATGGCCGGGCGGTTGAATTTGCTGCTGTCGGCGGCCAGCCAGACCTCGCGGGCGTGCTCGATGATGGTCTGCGCGACCTTGACCTCGCGGTAGTCGAAGTCGCGCAGCGAGCCATCGGGCTCTATGCCGGAAATGCCGATGACGGCGATATCGACGCGGAACTGGCGTATGAAGTCCACCGCCGCCTCGCCCACGATGCCGCGGTCGCGCGCGCGCACCACGCCGCCGGCCACGATGACCTCGCAGTCGGTGTTGCCGCACAGGATGGCCGCCACATTGAGGTTGTTGGTGATGACGCGCAGCCCCTTGTGGTTCAGCAAGGCCTTGGCGACCGCCTCGGTGGTCGTGCCGATATTCAGGATCAGCGAGCAATCGTTCGGGATGCGCCTGGCAACGGCCTCGGCGATGCGCGCCTTGCCTTCGGCGTTGAGGCTTTCGCGCTGGCGGTGCGCGATGTTTTCAATGGTCGACGTGGGCACCCGCACGCCGCCGTGAAAGCGCGTCAGCAAGCCGGCTTCGGACAGGCGCTGCACGTCCCGCCTGACGGTCTGCAGGGTCACGTTGAGCTTGTCGGCAAGCTGTTCGACGGAGGCCGAGCCGTGGGCGCGGACCACGTCAAGAAGCTTGATTTGCCTGGGATTGGAGTTCACGCGGGTCCAAGTCTGGGGGAATCTGGGGGAAATCGGGAATTAAAAGGACCTAAGAATGACAGCTGTGTGGCCGTGGAGAAACTTTATATCGAAACAAAAGGAAACAGATAAGGGAAAACAATTAGATAAAACAATCAGAAAGGAAGAAAAATAGAAAAAAACCGAACTTACCAAGTTCCGTCTACAAATCCTCGGGAGACGCTTTCTTGTTGACTGTTTCAAATTTCTTGCCTGCCGCAGTCCCGGCCGGGGTGTTCGGCGGCCTGTTCCAGCCCCTGCGGGGCGGGGGAGCGGCGTGATGCAGCTGTCCCTGGACCAGATCAGCAAAAAAGTCGGCGCCGAGCAATGGCTGTACGACATGAGCCTGGCGCCGCGCAGCGGCGAAGTCACTGTGTTGCTGGGCGCCACGCAGGCCGGCAAAACCAGCCTGATGCGCATCATGGCCGGCCTGGACGTGCCCACGCACGGCAAGGTCCTGGTTAACGCCGCCGACGTGACCGGCATGCCGGTGCGCGAGCGCAACGTCGCCATGGTCTACCAGCAGTTCATCAACTACCCCTCGCTGCGCGTGGCCGACAACATCGCCTCGCCGCTCAAGTTGCGCGGCGAAAAAGACATAGAGCAGAAGGTGCGCGGCCTGGCCGAGCGTCTGCACATCGACATGTTCCTGGACCGTTACCCGGCCGAACTCTCGGGCGGGCAGCAGCAGCGCGTGGCCCTGGCGCGCGCGCTGGCCAAGGGCGCGCCGCTGATGCTGCTGGACGAGCCACTGGTCAACCTCGACTACAAGCTGCGCGAGGAATTGCGCGAGGAGCTGACCCAGCTGTTCGCCGCGGGCGATTCCACGGTCATTTATGCCACCACCGAGCCCGGCGAAGCCCTGCTGCTGGGCGGCTACACCGCCGTGATGGACGGCGGTGAGCTGTTGCAATACGGCCCGACGGCCGAGGTTTTCCACGCGCCGCAGTCGCTGCGCGTGGCGCGGGCCTTCAGCGACCCGCCCATGAACCTGATCGCGGCGCTGCCCGCTGCTCAGGGCCTGCAGCTGGCGGGCGGCCCGGCGCTGGCGCTGAAACTACCGGACGCGCCGGCACAGCGCCTCGTCTCTTTCACGGCAGGGGTTCGCGGCAGCGCCCTGCGTGTCACGGCGCGCGAGGGCGACGTGGCGCTGCCCGGCAAGGTCGAGCTGGCCGAGATCTCGGGCTCCGACACTTTTGTCCACGTGGTAACGGCGGTGGGCGAGCTGGTGGCGCAGCTCACGGGCGTGCACTATTTCGATCTGGGCGCGCCCGTCACCCTGTACCTGGACCCGGCGCAGGTTTATGTTTTCGACGCCGAAGGCGCGTTGCTCTTGGCTCCACGGAGGTCTCATGGCGCGCATTGACCTGGACCTGGCCCATGCCTACCGGCCCAACCCGCGCGAGGACAGCGACTACGCGTTGCTGCCGCTGACCATGAGCTTTCGCGACGGCGGCGCCTACGCGCTGCTGGGCCCCTCGGGCTGCGGCAAGACGACCATGCTCAACATCATGTCCGGCCTGCTGGTGCCCTCGCAGGGCAGCGTCAAGTTCGACGGCGTGGACGTGACGCGCGCGACGCCGCAGCAGCGCAACATCGCGCAGGTTTTCCAGTTCCCGGTGATCTACGACACCATGACGGTGGCCGAGAACCTGGCCTTTCCGCTGCGCAACCGCAAGGTGCCCGAGGCGCAGATCAAAAAACGCGTGGGCGAGATCGCCGAGATGCTGGATATGAGCGGCCAGCTCAACCAGCGCGCCGCCGGGCTGGCGGCGGACGCCAAGCAGAAGATCTCGCTGGGCCGCGGCCTGGTGCGGCCCGACGTGTCGGCCGTGCTGTTCGACGAGCCGCTCACCGTGATCGACCCACACCTCAAATGGCAGCTGCGGCGCAAGCTCAAGCAGATCCACCACGAGCTCAAGCTCACGCTGATCTACGTCACCCACGACCAGGTCGAGGCGCTGACCTTTGCCGAAGAGGTGGTGGTGATGACGCGCGGCCGCGCGGTGCAGACCGGCTCGGCCGACGCGCTGTTCGAGCGGCCCCGCCATACCTTTGTCGGCCACTTCATCGGCTCGCCGGGCATGAACTTCCTGCCGGCCACGGTGTCCGGCGGCGCGCTGCGCGTCGCCGACCGGCCGCTGGCGCTGCCGTCCGGGCGCGCCATGCCCGACGGCGAGCTCAAGCTGGGCGTGCGCCCCGAATATGTGGTGAAGACCGCGCCCGGCGACCCGGCGGCGCTGCCCTTTACCGTCACGCTGGTGCAGGACATAGGCACGCACTGGATGCTGACAGCGCGCATCGGCGAGCACACCCTGAAAGCCCGCCTGAACCCCGCCTCCCGCGCGCCGCAGGTGGGTGAAGAGGTCTGGCTGCAGGTCATGGGCACACACACCTGCCTGTACCTCAACGATGAACTGGTGGAAGCATGAGCACGACGACGAAGCCTGTTAACCAGAAGGCCTGGCTGCTGGTGCTGCCGGTCATCATCTGCGTGGCCTTTTCCGCCATCCTGCCGCTGATGACGGTGGTCAACTATTCGGTGCAGGACATCATCTCGCCCGAACGGCGCGTGTTCGTCGGCACCGAGTGGTTTGCCTCGGTCATGCGCGACGAGGATTTGCATGCGGCGCTGTGGCGCCAGCTGACTTTCTCGCTGGCGGTGCTGGCGGTCGAGATCCCGCTGGGCATCGCGCTGGCGCTGTCCATGCCGGCGCAGGGCTGGAAGGCCTCGCTGGTGCTGGTGCTGGTCGCGCTGTCGCTGCTGATCCCCTGGAACGTGGTCGGCACCATCTGGCAGATTTACGGCCGGGCCGACATAGGCCTCTTGGGCGCGATGCTGCAGAAGATGGGCTTTGACTACAGCTACACCGGCAATGCCACGCACGCCTGGATCACGGTGCTGATGATGGATGTCTGGCACTGGACGCCGCTGGTGGCCCTGCTGGGTTACGCCGGCCTGCGCTCGATTCCGGACGCCTACTACCAGGCCGCGCGCATTGACGGCGCGAGCAAGTTCGCGGTGTTCCGCTACATCCAGCTGCCGAAAATGCGCGGCGTGCTGATGATCGCCGTGCTGCTGCGCTTCATGGACAGCTTCATGATCTATACCGAGCCCTTTGTGCTCACGGGCGGCGGGCCGGGCAATGCCACGACCTTTCTGTCGCAATACCTCACGCAAAAAGCCGTCGGCCAGTTCGACCTGGGCCCGGCGGCGGCTTTCTCGCTGATTTACTTTTTGATCATCCTGTTGCTGTGCTTCATCCTCTACAACTGGATGCAGCGCGTGGGCACGCAGGAGAAGGAGGGCGTGGAATGAACACACCGAAATTCCAGGCGCGCACGCTGTTCCTCATCGCCTACATCCTGTTCGCCCTGCTGCCCATCTACTGGATGGTCAACATGAGCTTCAAGACCAACAGCGAGATTTTGTCGAGCTTTTCCTTCTTTCCCCAGCAATTCACCTGGGACAACTACAAGACCATCTTCACCGACCCGTCCTGGTATTCGGGCTACATCAACAGCCTGATCTACGTTGCCATCAACACGGTGATCTCCATCACCGTGGCCTTGCCGGCTGCCTATGCGTTCTCGCGCTACAGCTTCCTGGGTGACAAGCATGTGTTCTTCTGGCTGCTGACCAACCGCATGACCCCGCCCGCGGTGTTTTTGCTGCCCTTCTTCCAGCTCTACACCACGGTGGGGCTGATGGACACGCACATTGCCGTTGCCCTGGCTCACCTGCTGTTCAATGTGCCGCTGGCCGTGTGGATCCTGGAAGGTTTCATGAGCGGCATTCCGCGCGAGATCGACGAGACCGCCTACATCGACGGCTATTCCTTCCCGCGCTTTTTTGTACGCATCTTCCTGCCGCTGATCAAGGCCGGCGTGGGCGTGGCGGCGTTTTTCTGCTTCATGTTCAGCTGGGTGGAACTGCTGCTGGCGCGCACGCTGACCAGCGTCAACGCCAAGCCCATCGTCGCGACCATGACGCGCACGGTGTCGGCCTCGGGCATGGACTGGGCCACGCTGGCCGCGGCTGGCGTGCTGACCATAGTCCCGGGCGCCATCGTGATTTGGTTTGTACGCAATTACATCGCGAAGGGTTTCGCGATGGGCAGGGTCTAGAAGGAGATGACAGATGTTTGAGTGGATGGCCTGGACGACGCCGGTCGCGATTTTCTTTAGTTGCATCGTGCTGATGCTGGTGGGCATGACGGTGTGGGAGATCAAGTCGCCGACGACGATGCGGCGCGGCTTCCTGCCGCTGGAAACCACGCGCGGCGACCGGCTGTTCATAGGCCTGCTCAGCGCGGCCTATGTGAACCTGATTTTTGTCGGCATCAGCGGCAAGCTGGCCGGCTGGCTGGGGCTGGAGGGGGATCCCTCGATCTGGATCAGTTTTGTGCTGTCCATGGTGTTGCTCGCCGTGATCATGCGCAAGGGTTAGCAAGCGACAGGAAAGAGAAGTGCAGAGAAAAGGAACCCGGCTCATATTCCCCGGAGCCGAACAAGCCTTCAACCACGGGGAGTGAACCAATGAGGAGACAAGTCATGAAGATGCGTTATACGGCACTGGCAGTGGCCGCGGTGTGTGCCATGGCCAGCCCCGGCTGGGCCGGCGAGGCCGAGGCGAAGAAGTGGATCGACAGCGAATTCCAGCCTTCCACGCTGTCCAAGGACAAGCAGCAGGCGGAGATGAAGTGGTTCATCGACGCGGCCAAGAAGCTGCAGGCCAAGGGCGTGAAGGAAATCTCGGTGGTGTCCGAGACCATCACTACCCACGAGTACGAATCAAAGACGCTGGCCAAGGCCTTTGAGGAAATCACCGGCATCAAGGTCAAGCACGACATCATCCAGGAAGGCGACGTGGTTGAAAAACTGCAGACCTCCATGCAATCGGGCAAGTCGATTTACGACGGCTGGATTTCGGACTCCGACCTGATAGGCACCCACTACCGCTACGGCAAGATCCTGGCGCTGTCCGACTACATGGCCGGCGCGGGCAAGGAATACACCAACCCGGGCCTGGACCTCAAGGACTTCATAGGCACCAGCTTCACGACGGCGCCCGACGGCAAGCTCTACCAGCTGCCCGACCAGCAGTTCGCCAACCTTTACTGGTTCCGCGCCGACCTATTCGCGCGCAAGGACCTGCAGGACAAGTTCAAGGCCAAGTACGGCTACGACCTGGGCGTGCCGCTGAACTGGAGCGCCTATGAGGACATCGCCGAGTTCTTCACCAACGACGTGAAGACCATAGACGGCAAGCCCATCTACGGCCACATGGACTACGGCAAGAAGGACCCCTCGCTGGGCTGGCGCTTTACCGACGCCTGGCTGTCCATGGCCGGCACCGCCGACAAGGGCATTCCCAATGGCATGCCGGTGGACGAGTGGGGCATCCGCGTGGCGGCCGACAAATGCACGCCGGTGGGCGCTTCGGTGGCGCGCGGCGGCGCCACCAATTCGCCAGCGGCGGTCTACGCGTTGACCAAGTATGTGGACTGGATGAAGAAGTACGCGCCCAAGGAGGCCAGCGGCATGACCTTCGGTGAGGCCGGCCCGGTGCCGGCCCAGGGGCAGATCGCCCAGCAGATCTTCTGGTACACGGCCTTTACCGCCGACATGACCAAGAAGGGCCTGCCGGTCGTCAATGCCGACGGTACGCCGAAGTGGCGCATGGCGCCCGGCCCCAATGGCCCCTACTGGAAGCAGGGCATGCAAAACGGCTACCAGGACGTGGGCTCCTGGACCTTCTTCAAGGACCATGATGCCAACAAAGTCGCCGCCGCCTGGCTGTATGCGCAGTTCATCACCTCCAAGACGGTTTCGGCCAAGAAATCGGTGGTGGGCCTGACCTTCATCCGCGACAGCGACATCCACCACGAGTACTTCACCAAGAACGCCGCCAACTACGGCGGCTTGATCGAGTTCTACCGCAGCCCGGCCCGCGTGGCCTGGACGCCGACCGGCAACAACGTGCCCGACTACCCCAAGCTGGCGCAGCTCTGGTGGAAGAACGTGGCGCAGGCCGTGACGGGTGAAAAAACGCCGCAAGGCGCGATGGACAACCTGGCCGACGAGATGGACCAGGTGATGGGCCGCCTGGAGCGCGCTGGCATGGCCCACTGCGCGCCCAAGCTCAACCCCAAGAGCGACCCGGCCAAATGGCTGAGCGACAAGGGCGCGCCATGGGCCAAGCTGGCCAATGAAAAGCCCAAGGGCGAGACCATCAACTACGACAAGCTGCTGCAGGCCTGGAAAGACGGCAAGGTGCGTTAAGCCGCGGAGGGCCGTGCGGCGCTGTTGTACCGCACGGCCCGTTTTTCGCGGATGAGGGCGGCGCTTGCCGCCACGGCGCTGGGGTAAGCTCGTCGCCACTTTAAAAAAATGGGTTTGTATGGAACGGGAATCAAAGCCCATGTCGACTGAATTCGCACCTGCCGCCACGCGGCGCCAGGACTTGATGGACAGCCTGGCCGCGCCGCGCCACTACGACATCGCCATCATCGGCGGCGGCGCCACCGGCCTGGGCGTGGCGCTCGACGCCGCCGCGCGCGGGTTTTCCGTGGTGCTGGTGGAGTCGCATGACTTCGCCAAGGGCACCTCCTCGCGCGCCACCAAGCTGGTGCACGGCGGCGTGCGCTACCTCGCGCAGGGCAATATTTCACTGGTGCGCGAAGCCTTGCTGGAGCGCACCACCTTGCTGGCCAATGCACCGCACCTGGCGCAGCCGCTGCCTTTTGTCATGCCTTCCTACAAATTCTGGGAAGCGCCGTTCTACGGCATAGGGCTCAAGATGTATGACGCGCTGGCCGGCAAGGCCGGCCTGGGCGCGACCGAATTCCTCAATCGCCAGGAAACCCTGGCTTACCTCCCGACGGTGCAGCCGCGGGACCTCAAGGGCGGCGTCAAGTACTGGGATGGCCAGTTCGACGACGCGCGGCTGGCGCTGGCGCTGGCCCGCACGGCCGCAAGCCAGGGGGCGTTGCTGGTCAATTACTGTGCGGCCACCGGCCTGATCCATGAAGGCGGCAAGCTGGTCGGCCTGCATGCGCGCGACCAGGAAACCGGCCGCACGTTTGAGATCCGGGCCAGCTGCGTGGTGAACGCGGCCGGCGTCTGGGTGGACCAGCTGCGCCTGCAGGACGGCCAGGCCATAGGCCGCGACACCAAACCCATGGTGGCGCCCAGCCAGGGTGTCCATATCGTGGTGGACCGCTCGTTCTTGCCCACCGACCATGCCCTGCTGGTGCCCAAGACGGCCGACGGCCGGGTGTTGTTTGCCGTGCCCTGGCTGGGTAAAACCATTTTGGGCACCACAGACACGCCGCGCCACGATCTGGCCCGTGAGCCGCTGCCTTTCCGGGAAGAGGTCGATTTCATCCTGCGCGAATCGGCGCGTTACCTGAGCCGTGCCCCGGGTCCGGCGGACATCAAGAGCATCTGGGTGGGTCTGCGACCCCTGGTCAAGCCGCCGGACGACGATGCCGGCAGCACCCAGGCGTTGTCGCGCGAGCACACGGTGCTGGTCAGCAAAAGCGGCCTGGTCACGGTGACCGGCGGGAAATGGACCACCTACCGCGCCATGGCGGAAGACGTGCTGGACAAATGTTTCGGCGCGGCGCTGCTGCCCGCCCGGGCCGGCAGCACCACTGCGCATTTAAAGTTAGTTGGCGCTCACAACTCGGGTCATAAGATCAGCGAGGCCCCCGGCCCTCATCTATATGGCAGCGAGGCGGCTTCCCTGGACAGCCTGCCAGGCGCCGGCCGCGAACTGGGCGGCGGCCTGACGGAGGCCATGGTGCGCTTTGCCGCCCGCCACGAATATGCGCGCACGGTGGAAGACGTGCTGGCGCGGCGTTCGCGGCTGCTGTTCCTCGACGCCGCGCTGGCCCGGACCCTGGCGCCGGAAGTGGCGGTCCTGCTGCAGCAGGAAAACGGGGTGGATCCGCAGCTGGATGCATTTTTGGCGCTCTGCGGCCAATATCTGAGCCTGCCAGACTGAGTGTCGCCCTAAATCGCTCCGCTTTTTATAGCGAGCTTTTCTTTCTGGTATTGGTCTCGGGTCAATTTTTTACTTGAAGTTCGCCTACTTGGGCGTGCCCGTTCCGGGCGCTTTCCGGGCCGCAGGGTTCGCTTGGCAAAGCGCTGTTGGGATATTTTCACACCAGCCGGTTGACACTGCCAGGTGATTCAGTGATAATCGTGGGCTTCGCTCTAAAAAGGCGAGGAATTCTGCCTAACGGAAGCATTGCAAGTGGTTTGCGGTGTGGACGACAGGCCCAAGACTGATTGGCTGGCGATCCCAAGGGGTTGCCTTCCGGTGCAAGTTGGGAACACATTTAAATGATTCAAACGCAATCCAAGCTCGATGTTGCTGACAACACGGGTGCCAAGTCCGTGATGTGCATCAAGGTTCTGGGCGGCTCCAAGCGCCGGTACGCCAGCGTTGGTGACGTCATCAAGGTGAGCATCAAAGAAGCCGCTCCGCGTGGCCGCGTCAAAAAAGGCGAGGTTTATAGCGCTGTGGTCGTTCGCACCGCCAAGGGCATCCGCCGCGGTGACGGCTCCCTCGTCAAATTCGATGGCAACGCAGCCGTGTTGCTTAACGCCAAGCTGGAGCCTATCGGCACCCGCATCTTCGGACCAGTGACGCGCGAACTGCGCACTGAAAAGTTCATGAAGATCGTGTCCCTGGCTCCTGAAGTTCTGTAAGGACGCGCCATGAACAAGATTCGTAAGGGCGACGAGATCATCGTGATCGCCGGTCGCGACAAAGGCAAGCGCGGCAAGATTTCGCTGCGCAAAGACGACAGCCATGTCGTGGTTGAGGGCATTAACCTGGTGAAAAAACACACCAAGCCCAACCCTCTCAAGGGCACCACCGGCGGCATCGTCGAAAAAAGCATGCCGATTCACCAGTCGAACGTGGCAATCTTCAATGCCGCAACCGGCAAGGCGGATCGCGTTGGCATCAAGCTTCTGGCTGACGGCAAGAAAGTGCGCGTCTTCAAGTCCAGCGGCGAAGAAATCAAGGTTGCATAACATGGCAAAGACCGCACCCGCAGCACAAGCTGCTTTGCAGGCCCGCCTGCAAACCCAGTACCGCGAAAAAATCGCCCCCAGCCTGGTTGAAAAATTCGGCTACACCTCGCCCATGCAGGTTCCCCGCATCACCAAGATCACGCTCAACATGGGCGTGAGCGAGGCTGTCGCCGACAAGAAGGTCATGGACAACGCCGTCGGCGACATGACCAAGATCGCCGGCCAGAAGCCCGTCGTGACCAAGGCCAAGAAGGCTATCGCCGGTTTCAAGATCCGCGAAGACCTGCCCATCGGCTGCATGGTGACCCTGCGCGGCGTGAAGATGTATGAGTTCCTCGATCGTTTTGTCACCGTGGCCCTGCCCCGCGTGCGCGACTTCCGCGGTATTTCCGGCCGGGCCTTCGACGGCCGCGGAAACTACAACATCGGCGTGAAAGAGCAGATCATTTTCCCTGAGATCGAGTACGACAAGGTTGACGCCCTGCGCGGTCTCAATATCAGCATCACCACCACGGCAAAGACCGATGAAGAGTGCAAGGCGCTCCTCACCGCTTTCCGTTTTCCGTTCAAGAACTGAGGCGGGACATGGCAAAACAAGCTTTACTGCAACGTGAACTGAAGCGCGAAAAACTCGCCGCCAAGTTCGCCAAAAAATACGCTGAACTCAAGGCGACGTCCAACGACGCCAAGCGCTCCGATGAAGAACGCGCCCTGGCTCGCCTTGAGCTGCAAAAGTTGCCCCGCAACGCCAACCCGACTCGCCAGCGCAACCGCTGCGAGATCACGGGTCGCCCGCGCGGTACGTTCCGTCAATTCGGCCTGGCTCGCGCCAAGATTCGCGAGTTGGCTTTTGCTGGTGATATCCCTGGTATCACCAAGGCAAGCTGGTAAGCATAGGAGAACCACAAAATGAGCATGAGTGATCCTATCGCCGACATGTTGACCCGCATCCGCAATGCACAAATGGTTGAAAAAGCCGTCGTGCTGGTGCCGTCGTCGAAAGTCAAAGTTGCCATCGCGCAGGTACTGAAGGATGAGGGCTACATCGATGGCTTCTCCGTCAAGACCGATGAAGGCAAGTCCCAGCTGGAAATCGCCCTGAAGTATTACGCAGGCCGCCCCGTGATTGAGCGCATCGAGCGCGTCAGCCGCCCCGGTCTCCGCGTCTACAAAGGCCATGGCGCCATCCCCCAGGTCATGAACGGCCTTGGCGTGGCAATTGTCACGACCCCGAAAGGCGTCATGACCGATCGTAAAGCCCGCGCTACCGGTATCGGTGGTGAAGTGCTTTGCTACGTGGCCTAACGGCGGCATTGAGGAGAAACTGAAATGTCTCGTGTAGGAAAAATGCCGGTCTCCGTCCCACAGGGCGTAGACGTGGCCATGAAAAACGACCAGATCAACGTCAAGGGCGCCCTCGGCACTCTGGCGCTGACCCAGAACGCGCTTGTCACCATCAAGAACGATGCCGGCAAGCTGACCTTTGAGCCGGCCAACGATTCGCGTGAAGCCAATGCCATGAGCGGCACGATGCGCCAGCTCGTGAACAACATGGTGACCGGCGTGACCAAGGGCTTCGAGAAGAAGCTCAGCCTGATCGGCGTGGGTTACAAGGCCCAGGCCCAAGGCGCCAAGCTGAACCTGACGGTGGGTTACTCCCACCCGGTGGTGATGGACATGCCGGCCGGTATCAAGGTCGAAACGCCCACCCCGACCGAAGTCGTGATCAAGGGTTCCGACCGCCAGCGTGTGGGACAGATCGCCGCCGAAGTGCGCGCCGTCCGTCCTCCCGAGCCTTACAAGGGCAAGGGCATCCGTTATGCGGATGAGAAAATCACGATCAAAGAAACCAAGAAGAAATAAGGAGCTGCATCATGTTGACCAAAAAAGAGCAGCGCCTTCGTCGTTCACGTCAGACCCGCATCCGCATTGCCACGCAAGGTGTTGCCCGTCTGACCGTCAACCGTACCAATCTGCACATCTACGCCAGCGTTATCTCTGGCGACGGCACCAAGGTTCTGGCTGCCGCTTCCACCGCGGAAGTGGAAGTGCGCAAGGAGATCGGCGCCTCGGGTAAAGGCGGAAACGTTGCTGCTGCGCAAGCCATTGGCAAGCGCATTGCCGAGAAGGCAAAAGCAGCAGGTGTGGAAAAAGTGGCGTTTGATCGCGCCGGTTTTGCGTACCACGGCCGCGTCAAAGCGCTGGCTGATGCGGCTCGCGAAGCTGGTTTGCAGTTCTAAGCAGACTGGAATTAAGTATGGCTAAGTTTCAAGCAAAATCGAACAACGACGCTCCAGACGATGGTCTGAAGGAAAAAATGATCGCGGTCAACCGCGTGACCAAAGTCGTGAAGGGCGGCCGTATCCTCGGTTTCGCCGCGCTCACGGTGGTTGGTGACGGTGACGGCCGCGTCGGCATGGGCAAGGGCAAGTCGAAAGAAGTGCCTGCAGCCGTGCAAAAGGCCATGGAAGAAGCGCGCCGCAACATGACCAAGGTCTCGTTGAAGAACGGTACCCTTCATCACAATGTGTTCGGCCACCACGGTGCGGCCAGCGTCATGATGGCGCCGGCTCCCAAGGGTACCGGCATCATTGCCGGCGGACCAATGCGCGCTGTTTTCGAAGTCATGGGCATTACCGACATCGTGGCCAAGAGCCATGGTTCGAGCAATCCCTACAACATGGTGCGCGCCACCATGGATGCACTGAACAACTCCACGACCGCTTCGGAAATCGCGGCCAAGCGTGGCAAGTCTGTCGAAGAAATCTTCGGTTAAGGCGGCATTGAAATGACCAAAGAAACCAAACTTAAAGTCCAGCTGGTTCGCAGCCCGATTGGCACCAAGGAATCGCATCGCGCCACCGTGCGTGGTCTGGGCCTGCGTGGCGTCAACAGCGTCAGCGAACTGCAGGACACGCCCGCAGTGCGCGGCATGATCAACAAGATCAGCTATCTGGTCAAGATTGTCTGAGCGGAGACTCATCATGGAATTGAACGGAATCAAGCCTGGTCAAGGCGCCAAACATGCCAAGCGCCGTGTCGGCCGCGGCATCGGCTCCGGCCTGGGCAAAACCTCGGGTCGCGGCCACAAGGGCCAGAAGTCCCGCGCGGGCGGTTACCACAAGGTGGGCTTCGAGGGCGGTCAAATGCCCATGCAGCGCCGCTTGCCCAAGCGCGGCTTCAAGTCGCACCTGCTGAAGTTCAACGCCGAGGTCACCCTCGGCGCGCTGGAGCAGCTCGGCCTGGCCGAAGTGGATCTGCTGGCACTGAAGACTGCCGGCCTGGTGGGCCAGCTCGCCAAGAACGTCAAGGTCGTCAAGACGGGCGAACTGACCAAGGCTGTGAAGCTGAACGGCATTTCCGCCACGGCGGCTGCCAAGGCCGTGATTGAAGCCGCCGGCGGCTCCATCGCTTAAATACCTGACTGGATAAATCAGTGGCAACCAACTCGGCTCAAATTGCGAAAACCGGCAAGTACGGTGACCTGCGCAACAGGCTTGTGTTTTTGCTGCTGGCCCTGGTGGTGTACCGCATTGGCGCGCACATCCCGGTGCCGGGGATCGACCCTGGCCAGCTGAAAGAGCTTTTCAAGGGCCAGCAAGGCGGCATATTGAATCTGTTCAATATGTTCTCGGGTGGTGCCCTCTCGCGATTCACCGTGTTTGCCCTGGGCATCATGCCCTACATCTCGGCCTCGATCATCATGCAACTGATGACTTACGTCGTTCCGACGTTCGAGCAGATGAAAAAAGAGGGTGAAAGCGGCCGCCGCAAGATTACCCAGTACACGCGCTACGGCACGTTGGCCCTGGCTTTGTTTCAGTCCATGGGTATTGCCGTGGCACTGGAAAGCTCGCCGGGCCTGGTCCTGGTGCCTGGTTTCGGTTTCCGCATGACGGCGGTTTTCAGCCTGACGGCCGGCACCATGTTCCTGATGTGGCTGGGTGAGCAGATTACCGAGCGCGGTCTGGGCAACGGCATCTCGATCCTGATTTTCGCGGGTATCGCAGCCGGCCTGCCGAACGCGATGGGTGGTTTGCTGGAGTTGGTGCGTACCGGTGCCATGAGCATTGTGGTGGCCATCGTGATCGTCGCGGTTGTCGTCCTGGTGACCTACTTTGTGGTGTTCGTGGAACGCGGGCAGCGCAAGATTCTTGTGAATTACGCGCGGCGCCAGGTGGGCAACAAGGTCTACGGCGGCCAGTCGTCGCACTTGCCACTGAAGCTGAACATGGCGGGCGTGATCCCTCCGATCTTCGCCTCGTCGATCATCCTGCTGCCGGCAACCGTGGTGGGCTGGTTCAGCGCCGGTGAGAGCATGCGCTGGTTGAAAGACATCGCCAGCACGCTGACACCCGGCCAGCCGATCTACGTGATGCTGTATGCCAGCGCGATTGTGTTCTTCTGCTTCTTCTACACGGCCCTGGTGTTCAACAGCCGTGAAACGGCGGATAACCTGAAAAAGAGCGGCGCCTTCATTCCGGGCATCCGGCCTGGTGACCAGACGGCTCGCTACATTGACAAAATCCTGGTGCGTTTGACGCTGGCAGGTGCGGTGTACATCACATTCGTGTGTCTGCTGCCGGAATTTCTGATTTTGAAATACAACGTGCCTTTCTATTTCGGCGGCACGTCGTTGATGATTATTGTCGTGGTGACCATGGATTTCATGGCCCAGGTGCAGAACTACATGATGTCGCAACAGTATGAGTCGTTGCTTAAAAAGGCGAACTTCAAGACGTCACTGGGCGGTTAACTGGGTATTTGATGGGATATGTCTAAAGACGATGTGATCCAGATGCAAGGCGAGGTTGTGGAAAACCTCCCCAATGCGACTTTCAGGGTGAAGCTTGAAAATGGACATGTTGTACTGGGGCATATCTCGGGAAAAATGCGTATGCACTACATTCGCATCCTTCCCGGCGACAAAGTGACGGTTGAATTGACGCCTTACGATTTATCGCGGGCACGCATTGTTTTCCGTGCCAAGTAGGCACAGAGTGAAAGTTTAGGAGTAATAGAAATGAGAGTTTCAGCTTCGGTCAAGAAGATTTGCCGCAACTGCAAGGTTATCCGGCGCAAGGGCGTTGTCCGTGTGATCTGCACGGACCCGCGCCACAAACAGCGTCAAGGCTGATTTCAAGAGTTTTAGAGGACGAACATGGCTCGTATCGCTGGTATCAATATTCCGCCGCAGCAGCACGCCGAAATCGGCTTGACTGCTATCTTTGGCATCGGTCGCACGCGCGCTCGCAAGATTTGCGAAGCATGCGACATCGCCTACGCCAAGAAGGTCAAAGACCTGACCGACGGCGACCTGGAAAAAATCCGTGAGCAGATCGCCCTGTTCACCATCGAAGGTGACTTGCGTCGTGAAACCACGATGAACATCAAGCGCCTGATGGACATCGGCTGCTACCGCGGCTTCCGCCACCGTCGTGGCCTGCCCATGCGCGGCCAGCGCACCCGGACCAACGCCCGCACCCGCAAGGGCCCGCGCAAGGCCGCTGCAGCTTTGAAGAAATAATTGAGAGGTCGTCATGGCAAAATCACCAAGCAATAACGCCGCACAGCGCGTTCGCAAGAAAGTTCGCAAGAACGTGGCCGATGGCATCGCCCACGTGCACGCTTCTTTCAACAACACGATCATCACCATTACGGATCGCCAGGGCAATGCCTTGTCCTGGGCTTCCTCCGGTGGCCAGGGCTTCAAGGGCTCACGCAAATCCACGCCTTTCGCAGCGCAGGTCGCTTCGGAAGTCGCTGGCCGCGCCGCCATTGAGCAGGGCATCAAGAACCTTGACGTTGAAATCAAGGGTCCTGGTCCCGGCCGTGAATCGTCTGTTCGCGCATTGGGCGCACTGGGCATCCGGATCAATTCCATTGCCGACGTGACCCCGGTTCCGCACAACGGCTGCCGCCCGCAAAAGCGCCGCCGCATTTAATCCTCCGTGCCTGGCTGTCCGGCGGGCGTTTTAGCCCGTCAGATACCAGGCATTTTTACCAAGCCCACCGCCGGCAGGTCACGACCTCCGGCTCCTGCATGTAAATGCAGCAGATGAAAAAAGGACACTCAAGTGGCACGTTACCTCGGCCCCAAGGCCAAACTATCCCGCCGTGAAGGCACCGACCTGTTCCTGAAGAGCGCCCGCCGCGCCATCAGCGACAAGGCCAAATTCGACTCCAAGCCGGGCCAGCACGGCCGTACCTCCGGTACCCGTACCTCCGACTTCGGCCTGCAACTGCGCGAAAAGCAAAAAGTCAAGCGCATGTACGGCGTGCTCGAGAAGCAGTTCCGCCGCTACTTCGAGGAAGCCGATCGCCGCAAGGGCAACACCGGCGCCAACCTGTTGTTCATCCTGGAATGCCGCCTGGACAACGTGGTGTACCGCATGGGCTTCGGCTCGACCCGCGCTGAAGCGCGCCAGCTGGTGTCGCACAAGGCCATCACGGTCAACGGCGGCACGGTCAACATTCCTTCGTACATGGTCAAGACCGGCGACGTCATCGCCGTGCGCGAGAAGTCGAAGAAGCAGACCCGCATCACCGAAGCTCTCGAGCTCGCAAAACAGGTCGGTCTGCCCGCCTGGGTTGATGTGAACGCCGACAAGGGCGAAGGCACCTTCAAGAAGGTTCCTGACCGCGATGAGTTCGCCGCCGACATCAACGAGTCGTTGATCGTCGAGTTGTACTCACGCTAATTTTCGTTCCTGCGGCACGGGGCACCGTGCCGCCAGGGTGTGCTTCGCCGGCCTTATCGGTGTAACGAACCGAGGGTATTGAGAGGAAGACTGCATGCAGACCAATTTGTTGAAACCAAAAACCATCAATGTCGAGCAACTTGGCGCCAACCGCGCCAAGGTGACTCTGGAGCCCTTCGAGCGCGGCTACGGCCACACGCTGGGCAACGCACTGCGCCGCGTACTGTTGTCGTCCATGGTCGGCCACGCCGCCACCGAAGTCACCATCGCGGGTGTCCTGCACGAGTACTCGTCCATCGACGGTGTGCAGGAAGACGTCGTCAACATCCTGTTGAATCTCAAGGGTGTGGTTTTCAAGCTCCACAACCGCGACGAAGTCACGCTGAGCCTGCGCAAGGACGGCGAAGGCCCCGTTACCGCCGCCGACATCCAGACGCCGCACGACGTCGAAATCATCAACCCTGAGCACGTCATCGTGAACCTGTCGCACGGCGGCAAGATCGATATGCAGATCAAGGTTGAAAACGGCCGCGGCTATGTGCCCGGCAACCAGCGCCGCTACGGCGACGAGTCGCCGAAATCCATCGGCCGCATCGTGCTGGACGCCTCGTTCTCGCCCGTCAAGCGCGTCAGCTACACCGTTGAAAGCGCCCGCGTCGAGCAGCGCACCGACCTCGACAAGCTCGTGCTGGAAATCGAAACCAACGGCGCCGTGACCGCGGAAGACGCTGTCCGTGCCTCGGCCAAGATCCTGGTTGAGCAGCTCGCGGTGTTCGCGCAGCTCGAAGGCAATGAACTGGCAGCGTTCGACGCACCCGTTCAGCGCAGCTCGCAGCAGTTCGACCCCATCCTGCTGCGCCCCGTCGACGAGCTCGAACTCACCGTGCGTTCGGCCAACTGCCTCAAGGCCGAAAACATTTACTACATTGGCGACCTGATCCAGCGCACTGAAAACGAGCTGCTCAAGACCCCCAATCTGGGACGTAAATCCCTCAATGAAATCAAGGAAGTGCTGGCCTCCCGCGGCCTCACGCTCGGAATGCGCCTGGAAAGCTGGCCCCCCGCCGGCCTCGACAAGCGTTAATTAGTTGTTGAACCCACAAGACCCGCCTCAAAGGGGTCTCGCACGGGCAGTACCTGATACGGCTGCCCGGATTTTAAAAAAGGAAATTGATCATGCGCCACGGACACGGACTACGTAAACTCAACCGCACCAGCGAGCACCGCCTCGCCATGCTGCGCAACATGATGAACTCGCTGCTGCAGCACGAAGTCATCAAGACCACCCTGCCCAAGGCCAAGGAATTGCGCCGTGTGGTGGAGCCCATGATCACCCTGGGCAAGGAACCCACACTGGCCAACAAGCGCCTGGCGTTTGACCGCCTGCGCGACCGCGATATGGTCGTCAAGCTGTTTGCTGAAATCGGCCCCCGCTACAAGGCTCGTCCCGGCGGCTACACCCGCATCCTGAAGATGGGTTTCCGCGTTGGCGACAATGCACCCATGGCCCTGGTTGAACTGGTGGATCGCCCCGAAGCGTCGGAAGACACTACCGCTGACGCGGCCAAGGCAGAGTAAGCTACAATATACAAATACCGCGCGGTGGAGCAGCCTGGTAGCTCGTTGGGCTCATAACCCAAAGGTCGTAAGTTCAAATCTTGCCCGCGCAACCAACACCCTAGCTAACCAAGCTAGTAGCAAACGCCCACTTTATGTGGGCGTTTTGCTTTGTGACGAGGTCTGTGACGAGAGCTGTGTCGTCACGGAATATCGCAATAGACGTTGTGACCTTTGGGTTTACCTGCGTGACCCTCTGGAGCGGGCTCTTTTCTTCCCCGACATACTGCGTCTGATAGCCAACTCGTTTGAGTCGATAGGCGTAGCGCCTATGTTTCAGCTACGCCGCGTTGATGCTCTCAATGCGTCACCTAAGCCGCTGGGCGCCCAATATCATTGGGATGTCCTTCAACGACGCACTCAACCGGCCCGCCAGAGAGTCGATGTGCTGGCGGGGCGTTCCGTACTCCTTCAATAGGTCTTGGCGGAGCTGCGCCGCTCCCGCGCCACCAGCATGGGCCGCCAGTCTCGTGCGGAAGAACTGAAGCTCACCAAATGGCTTTACGAGCGTTTCGGCCTGGTCTTCATCGGTCCCCTTTGCAATCAGCGCCTCGCGCAGCCACTTAATGGAGCCCATGGTAGGGTCGCCCTTGGCGCCGGCGGCGACTGCGATTTTCTTCAGTTCATCTTTGACGAGGCTTTCAGTCACGGCTTTGACCATGTCGATCAGCGTGTCGTCCCAGATCTTGTTGGAGGCAGTGAGCGGATAGTGGAGCTGCTCGATGAGCGATGGCTGCTTCAGCTGGAACCAGGGATGGTTGCTGCGTGCGAGCTCGTTGAGCGTCGATTTCAGGGCGTCGAGATTGTCGGGCTCCACGTCCCAGCTGCCTTCGAAATCCGTCTTAAACGACCGCTCAGAAATACCACCCTTGGGCGGTTCGTTGAAAGCTTTCCAGTAGCGCTGTTCAGCGATAGGCAGATAGCCAAGATATCGGATGTATGTGTGTACCTGGCCAGCGGCGTTGACGTCATAACTCTGGAGGGACCACGCATGCCGACAGGTGATCGACCGGTGGCTCAGCTGATACTTGTCGGGATCAGCTTTGTAGCGATCCAGCACGTCTGGCCGGAAAAACACCGGTGATGTCTGGAAAGGCAGCGGCGAATCCTTCTGGAAATAAGAAGCTTGGGCGTCAGGCGAGCTGCTGCATTCGACGACTTTCTCGTTCTTCCAGTCGAGAATGGTGAAGGTTTCGTACTCCTTGGGGGTATCGTCAGCCGACGCTTCGGCCATCCCGCGTTCTTGCGCTGTCTGGTCGGGGCCAAGTAGATAAACACCCCTCGCGTAGCCTCCGGCCCCGCTCATCCCGCTGCGATAGATGAGTCCGGACTCAAAATTGCCAACCTCTTCCCCTGCCGGATGCTCCGATGTTGGCAACCCTGAGGGTATCGGAATGGCGTCGAACATTTGGACCAAGGACGTGCCACTGGCAGACATGTGCCGTTGCAGAAGGTCATGGTCTACCCAGACTAACTGTGCCGCCGCACCGTGATCGCCATTTCCGGCGTGCTCGACACCTGCCATCGCGACAACCTCACCGTTCTCGTCGAACCTGCACCAAGCCTGTTTCTCTTCAAGCCAATGTAAGCCGTGCGCTAGGGTCAAATCTTGGGAGAGCTCGAAGTAGGTTCGTCCGCCCAGTCGGGCATCAAATGTCCGCGCAAAAACAAGCTGGATGGCTCCAATCAATGGGGCGGGTTGTCGCTCACGCCAGGGATAGAACATTTCGACCTGGGCCGACTGGTTGCCTCCCGTCACCAAAGAGCAGCTAGGAGAGTCATACGGATTGCCTTGCCAGTCGGCAATGCCGCGGAGGCCCCCGGCGAGCTTCGACGTCTTGACCAGCACTGAGTGCACCAAGACCGAAGCCATCCCGTGCGTGGCTGAGGCGTAGAGGGCGACTTTCCCATCGCGCCGCTGCGTCTGAAGCCATGAGATCAGATCATTTTGGGCAGCCGGGTTGGTGCTCTCTTGCTGTTCAGGACCGCGTATCAGGCGCAGTAAGTCATTAGCGTTCATATGGTGCCCATTTAATTATGCTGTTGACGTGGTCGACGTGTGATCTGATGGCACTATTGTGCTGACAAAGCGACCGAAAGGGGACCTTATGCTCTGCAAGTTCAACCCTCTACAAAAAATCTGTTACCGATATTTGTAATGACCGAAGCATTTTCTCGCGATGAGATTGAAAGCAGGTTGGCTGAGTTTCAGACGCGCGTCGGTGCCGCGCTGGCTCCCTACGAAGCGAATTCGGCCGCACTGCATCTGCTGGAAACACTGCGGACAATCGAGGAGCTAATCAACCTGTACACGATTGACTGGGATGATGACGCCTTCGAGCAGCAACTGTTCGGATTTCCGGTCCTCCAGAGTGATCGGTACCTTCTTCAACTCGCGCATATCCGCAAAGGTCTGGCTGCGAGGTTCGATAATGCGCTTGTCGAGCGGCTCACGCTGCTGATCGTCCAGGGCTCCGCCATTGGCATGGCGTTCGCGCACCATGGAGCCCTTGAGGCAGCAAGCGGTTTTCAGTCGCTGGCGACGATGATGGGCTATCTTCAGTCGCGACGGCGTCACCTCGTGGGACTGCTGCATTTCATTCCAATCGCTTGCCGCGGTAACCTATTCGTCGAGCAACAGGACACCCTCAACGTCTTCCTGCCCATTGTGGAATTCAGCGCGGCGCCGATGATGGGTGCACAGTACGCCCTGATGGTGAAACTCGCGCAGAAGCACTTGGGCATTCCGGATGATCTGAGCACTGAACTGGCCATGTTGGACGGGATTTTCTTAGAGCCTGAGCGCGTCTCCATCGTCGAGATGCCCAACTCGCCAGAAGGTCAGCAGATCCTCAAGACTAGGGAGCCGCTCCGCTCCGACCGACTGTTTTCGGCTGCGGAGTTGAGAAACGACATCTTGTTCAGTGAAGCGATTTACGCTGAGTTCAATCTGCGCGGCACCGAGTTCTCCGTCGCGGCGTCGTTGGTGCGCCGCTTGTCCAGAGACTTCATTGATGATGATTATTGGATCCGCATCTCCCCGGCGGAATTGGTGACGCTGACAGTGCAGGAAGGTGCATCACAGGCCTTGGTGACCGCGCTGACGTGCGGTGCGAACACCTATATGGAGTGCCTGTCGAGTTACGCGCCGTTGGTTCTAATCGGTGATCACTACCTATCCACTGTCACACTTTTAAGCCGCTTCGTGTACTCTTGGCGAGCGCGGGTCCTTGATCGCAAGAAGCGCTTCCAGATCCGGGCGGGCTTCATCTTCGAGGACCTGGTCAAGGCCTCGCTTGAGGAGCAGGGCTTCGCGGTCCAAGACATTGTGCGCATCACCCGACAGGAGTTCGACGTAGTGACTTTGCGCAATGGCGTCATCTGGAACGTCCAGTGCAAGAACAACTTCATCGGGCTGTCCAACGTCGACTCGGATGCCGTCGTCTTCGCTCGATACAACCGTGGCCTCGTGCGCTCGTATGAGAAGGCCTTGGTGAAGGAGCGCAACCGCGAGCATCTGCTGAAGATGAAACTGGCCGTCGACGCCGTGCAGCATATGGTCGTCTCGCGCTTTCCGGTGGTAACTGACAACCCCCGTATCGTTGTGTTCAACCGCATTACCAAATTCGCTGAGCGTGCTGACGTTGTCTTGGCAGCATCCGGAGGCGATTCGATCCATGTCTGAAGACATCAAGAAAACCGCAATCACTGCCGCAGGCTACATTTACCAGAATCGGCAGGGCCTCAGGGTTTTGTGCAACTGGCTCGATGCGCCGGCTCGCTACGTCCGGGTGAAATTCGAGTGCGATGATGAGGCCGAGGCGCCGACAGGGCTGGACGACATCGTCGTCGAGCGCAGCGATGGTCTTGTTAATCTTCAGCAGGTCAAGTTCACCCCTGACCCCAACGTCCACCTGCTCTCCTGGGACTGGATGCTCGAAAAGGCCGGCAAGACGGCGCGGTCGAGGTCGATGCTGCGCAAGTGGTTTGATGCCTTCAAAAAGTTGGACCCGGCGCGCATCGGCGAGCTCTCGCTCACTACCAACCGCCGACCGGATGCTGACATCGAGGCCTGCCTGGACGCGGACAGGATTTCCTTCGCCAAGATCCATGGTCCCAGACGGTCGGAGGTCATCGCGGAGCTTGGCAGTGCGAAAGACTGCGAGGAGTTTTTCAGTCAGCTTCGTATTCAACACAGCGACAAGGGATATGCGACGCTAGAGCACGAGGTCGACGCGCGCCTTCGGATGCATGGCACCACCGAGGGCATCGCAGTTCTCAAGAACGTAGCCTTGAACTGGGCGACGCGGAAGAACTTCCCGCCGCCGGACGGCTGGATCACACTGACAGAAGTTCGCACTATTCTGCGAGCGGTGCCGCCGGCGCCCCTCCCGGAGGACTTCGTCGTCCCCAAAGGCTATGAGGTGCCAGACGCGACGTTCCACACGGAGTTTGTTCGAGACACCCTTGCCGCTGCTGGGAAGGTGATCGTCCTCACGGGGCCGCCCGGCCGCGGGAAGAGCACCTACCTGAGCGCTCTGTGCGACACGCTCGCCGAGCAGGACATTCCGACGGTCCGCCATCACTACTTCCTCTCGACGACAGAGAGGGGACGCGACCGGGTTCACAGCAATGTAGTCGAGCAATCCATCAGGGCGCAAGTCAATCAATTTCATCCGGACGTCTCGAAGGTGTCAGGGGACCTGCGCTCGCTCCTGGAGGCCTGCGCTACCCACTACAAGGCGCTCGGCAAGCCATTCGTGCTCATCCTGGACGGCTTGGATCACGTCTGGCGCATGAACGCCGAGGACAAGCGGCCGCTGGACGACCTGTTCTCCCAGATAGTGCCCTGCCCAGACAACATGGTGTTGCTTGTCGGTACTCAACCTGTGGACGACGCTCAGTTGCCGGCTGACTTGCTTATTTCCGCCCCAAAGGCCAAGTGGAGAACTCTTCCGGCAATGTCGGGGGACGCAGTCTTGTCTTATCTGCGCAAGGCGGTTCAAGAGGGAAGGCTCACGACGGGCTTTGAGCGCGAGGAGCAGGCCGAGGATCAACTGCAGGACGCCGCAGCTGAGCTTCGTGCAAGGACTAATGGCCATCCTCTTCATGTCATTTATGCGACCGCCGAGCTGGAACATGCTGGCCGCAATCTTTCCAAGTGGAGTGTCGAGCGGCTCAATGGAGATCTGAGCCAGGACGCAAAGTTCTACTATGGGTCGCTGTGGGAGAGGCTTCCCCCGAGCCTGAAGGACGCGCTGCGACTTGTCTGCGCCTTCCCGTTCTTCTGGCCAAGGATGGCGTTTGGCGAGATCGCCGCTACGGTCAAATTGGCAGCGCCGGAGGTCGAGAAGGTCGAACATCTGCTTCACTCGTCGGCGGCCGGCCTGAAGGTCTTCCACGAAAGCCTGGCGGTGTACGTGCGCTCGACGGATGGCTACGCGGACCGTATCAAGGCGCTAATGCCTGAGGTCGCGCAATGGTTGGAGACCTCCGCTCCAACTTCCCTACGCGTAAACTGGCTCTGGACGGTTCAGGCGAAGCTCGGTGATCCCAAGAATCTCATCATGGGTCTTACTCGCGACTGGGTCATGCTTCGCCTGGAAGAGGGGCATCCGGAGTCGCTGTTCGATACGCTGCTCACAGATGCTCTGATTGCCGCGCTGAACACGGGTGCGTTCGCTGAAGCCTATCGTCTGGAACACCTCAAGGCTCGGATGGTCGGTGGTAGCCAGTTCCAGATGCAGGACGACGACATGGCCAGGCTCGTCTCTTTCACTTTGACGCTGACGGCAGAGGAAAGTGTCGTTCGCGAGGCCGTTGCCTCCAGGCACGAGACAGATATCCTGCGGGTTGCCGCGCTTGGGCTGGCCTTGCATGCTCGAGGCGACAAGGTTCTGGCGGAAACATGCGGTGAAGAGGCGCTTCATCGATTCAGAGGCCTAAGTCGGTTCTCGAGCCGGTATACGTCTAACACCGGCTCTGCTGACGCCAAGTTCCTGGCCGGTGCTTTTGCGCGACTTGGCGCCATAGGCGCCACTCCCAAGGGGCTTGCGAAGTTGGTCGCCTGGAACGATCCGGAAGTATGGCTGCCTCGAGTCAGGATGCTGGTTGAGGAGGGTAAGTTGGATGACTTGATGACGCTTGTTGCTCCGTTAGCCAACGGCGAGGACAAGAACATCATCAGCGATGCTTGCATTCGCGCGGCCGCGCACGCCGGGGTGAGCATCGTGGAGCGGAATGATTTCAGCGCGCTTGCCCAGACGCCTCTTGTTGCTGCAGTGGAGGCTGGGCAAAAACGAGTCTCCAAATCGCTGACTGCGCCTATCCCCGTGGAGTGGCTGAAGGGCAACTACTACGAGCGCAAGGAAGATCTGGCGGCGCTAGCGCACCACTGGTTCTTCAGCGCTGTGCATCTGGGCCTTTGTATGGCTGCGGAAGGTCAGACCGAGTTCGAATACGTGCGCGCGCCTGTCTATGAGAATAGGGAGAACATCACAGACTTTCTCGATGTACTCTCCGGCATTGCTGCTCAGGTCGCTCATCACTGGTGGCGCGGGGAATTTGTGGACTTCCACGAACTCTATGAGCTGCTGGGGCCGGTGGAATTTCGGAATTTCAGGCAGAGTCACGACCGAAGTTCGGCGACCGAAGACTTCAGGAATGCGCTGCATCGCATCGCGTGCGATATTCGTCTTGGCAGTATTCTGCTGGGCAATTTCGATGATGTAGCCCTGACCGAAGAGACAATGGAGGCAGCAGGTCGGTGCGCATGGTTCGACAGCGGGTCCTTTCGCGCCCAGTACGCAGCCGGATCACTGACGAAGATGGCCGACCCAGCAGCAGCGAAATTCGTGAAGTCTCAGCGTTCCGCTCTTGATGCAGAGATCCGCCAAGAGACCAGTGTGCATCTACAGACACCTCTCCAGCTCTGCGCTATTGCGTTAGCCCACGGACACAATACCGACGCTCGCGAGCTTTGCAAACAGACCTGGGAGTTGACCACTGGCTATGCACATCGCAAAGACCCAACGCTGAACAACACGGTCGATGCCATTGGCGATCTGGTCGATGTTGCGGCGGACGATGCTCGTCGGTTACTGGGTCGCATCGCGCCGCAGATACATCACGTGCTGGACTACACAGACGGGAAGGGCACACGACATGTTCTGGCGGCAGCCGACGAACTGCTGGCGAAGTTGAGGCCCTCAGCGTTGGTGGTCAAGTACGAGGAGCACACGCATGCAGGCGACTGGTCGGAGGCAGAGAACAGCTTACGCGCATACGTGGAGCAAGGGGTGAAGGATGGCTGGCCATTGGACGCACTGATGCGCACAGGTTTGCATCCAGAGATCCGTGACGTGCTTCGGCGACTGGCGCAAGATGGCAGTTTGAGTGCCGCAGAGCGCCTCCACGTTCTTCAGGAGCACAGTGGATGGGAAATAGGCTTACTGCAGCGGCAGGAGCATGAAGGGACCCGCATTGATAGCAAGCCCTATGAAGGCGACGTCTCAGCCTTCGAACCTGAGCAACTGAACGAGCTGATCGAAAGCTTGTCTGGCAGCTACAACGAGCGAACGAAGCACCTTCGCGCTTGGTATCAGCATTGGGCGACCAAAGGCCACGGGAAAAGACTGCTCGATGCTCTGGACGATTTGCTTCTGTCGGAAGAGGGCAGGACTAGGGACGTGCTTGACCTATCGGATCTCGCCTTCCATACAAGGCGCAAACTGAGCGGAGCAAATGCAGCCTGGAAGTATCTGGTCAGTGCGCACATCCATGGCGGCGCTTGGACTGGGTTTGTCGAGAGTGATAAGAAGACCCGTGCCCGTCTCGACTTGGTAGCTCAATACTACCCGGGACGCTGCGACGAGTTTGTCGCCGAGACGACCTATGGCATGTTCGGCGAACCCACGCCGCCACGCGTTGCACCCACCGACGTGATGGTCTATTTCTACGTACGGCAGGGCCGTATCGCGGAGGCGGTGAGTTTCGCGGAGACGATGGTCAACTGCGTCATCGAGGACACCCGTACCCTCCCGCTGGAACCACCGCGCTGGGCGGCTGAACTAGCCTCCCTCCCCGCGTCGGCCACTTAATGAACGAGCTTCGCATTCTCATCGCTCGCCTCGGATGGCCTTCCACGTCTGCACGGTGGTGGACCATGCAGGAGTTGGCGGTCCGCCTGGGCGAACCCGCTTCGAGGGCCGAGACCCAGACCGCCTTGCTTCAGTTCTTGCGCTCGCGCAAGCTGGAGGCCGAGGTCGTCGAAGGGCTGTGCATCTTCTGGATGGCAGCACGAGGACGCGGCTACTCACCCGTCGCTGAGCTGGCGAGCAGCATACCGAAGCCCTCTCTGCTTTCCGATCTGTATTTGGATGACCTTGGGTTGTCGCCGCAGGCCGGGGGCGCTGGCTTGAAGGAGGCGCCCGAGGACTTTGAGATCCCCGACGACTTCGACAGGGTGCAAGGGGTGGATCTGCCCAGGATGTTCCGGACAGCCTTGAGCAGACTTGAGGACAGCACAGGGCTGTCGTTTGTCCGACAGATGGCCTATGAGTGGGCGGAGAACCGAGCGGCCTACCCCGACGCTCCCTACCAAGGAGATCCCTGGCACTTCACGCGATCGCTAGGCGATGGGTTCAGCGGCCAGCTCTCGGCGCGCGCTGCCCTTCGTGCCATTTCAGCCTACCTTCGCACGTTGGCGGTCGCAAAGCAGTTCTGGGGCATGCCGGCAGACTTAGCGGGTGAGCGGGCGCTTCTGGCGCTACCGGTTCATCCGACTTTGGCCTTGCTACGACCGAGACGCCCCGATTGGTTTCCGGGACGGACTGACTTTGACGGCGACGCCGTATCGGTCGAAGCCGCACTCAGAGCCTTGCTTGACCGTGTAAAGACTGTTCAGCCAGATGGGGAACTGATCGCGTTCAGCTCGCCAGTCGTGATGTCGATGGGACAGTGTGTGGAGGTTTCCTTAGTGCGTTGGTCGCAGGCCGTTGGCAGTCAAGTCGAGGATGCGGACCTGGGAGCACATCTCAAGGCGTTCTGGCGTCGTGGGCAGGCGCTCCCCAGTGCAGGCTTAGAGCCGCTCAGAACAACGACAATCTTGGCTCCACCGCCACTTGAAAGACTGGCCGAGGTGAAGAGCAAGGCTTGGCCGATGGCCGGAACGCTGGACTTTGATCGCTTGGGCTATTTGCAGCTCGATCTCTATCCGTCTCGCCTCTTCCTTCCTACGCTGCCTGGTGTCGATCAGATGGAGGTCACACCGCGTGATGGACAGCTTGAGGTCAAGGCAGAGGGTCAGGTTATCGCAGACTTTGGCTACTGGAACGCGGGCTGGGGACCGGCTCGCCCGAGACAGTTAAGTGGAAATTGCGGTTCGGCGCTCATTTCGCGTGGCACGGTGTACCGCGAGAGCGTTGGCTCTGAGGGTGAAATGCTCAGAGCTTTCTACCTTTGGCAGGTGCGTACGCTGCATCGAAGCGGCAGCTTCGACGAGTTCAGCGAAACACTAGCGATGGGCACCTTCTTCGTCTAGCTTACCTGTCATCGAATGGGCGATAAAGGGAATGCAGCGAGCAGGGCTACCCCGGTTCGACAATGCATTCGCTTGTTTCGGAAGACCAATCCCCATAGGTTTTCGTACGCCGCCGAATCGTCACAGCACATGCATGGCCGACCTTTCGCTCCATTACGTTTTCATATAAGCCAACGAGCTCCGCATTGATGTGCGTACTGCTGGCTGTTCCGGCTGGCGCATCTCTGAGAACCAGCGGGTTCCAGTTGGCCATCCAATGGCGCATCGTGCCTACGAGCTTGCCGTTCATCTCGAGCGCCATGCCGCCTTCCCTTGGATAAGCCAGTATCGGATGGTCGCCTGGTACCCAGGCTGGCAGGTAAGGCGGGCGCTGGATCAGGTCAGCATGAAAATACCCGACTCGTTTCGGCAGGATGGGCGCAAGCAGGGGCGCCACGATTGAAGGATCTCCGGCGAGACGCCGATCTTGAAGAGCAGAGATTACTAGTGCGAATGAACTGTTGCGCTCCAGCTGTACATTGCCAAGCATCCTCTGATACCAGTGAACCCAGATATTTGCTTCGTAGCCGACAACCACCGGAATCGCAAATGCACTCACGTCGATAGTGAGCATCGGGGAGTCGTACACGCATCCAGAAAAATGCATTGGGAAGCTGAGCGGGTCGGAGCAAAGAGCGTCCAGCACCCTTGAAGCGATGTTTTCAGCGGAGAGTTCATTTCCATCAACTGCGCCGTACAGCTTCCCAGCACACTCCGGTGGTAGTCCTGGCGCCATCCGCAGCAGGGTTGTCTCGCCGGGAAATGCAGCCGTTGCGACATCGTGAGCGAGATTCAACGGCATGCTCCAATATTCACTCGCATATGCGAGTGTTCGCAAAAATGCGGATCGGGCGGCGTGGGAGCGTTGACTGACGACCATGCCGGACGCGCCTTGCTCACCGTTCGCAAAGTAATCAAAGCGCTCACTCTGAGGAAAGCCGCGTGTCGCTTCGAGCGTTTGGTACTCATACGCCCATTGACGGAGGAATGGTTTACCCGACCTATCCTGCAATTCTTCAAACTCGGTCGAGAACAGACCAGGCAGGATTCGACCTGATGCAAGAAGTGCTTCTTCAGTACTCAGCTCGGCGAATTTCGGGGCTGGGCCGCTATGGCAGCCTTGCCACGATGGCAACAGAGTCGATTGACCTGTGGCTGCCGCGAGCATCACGTCCATCGCCAGCGACGGGCGCTGGATCGTCTTTCGAAGTTCGGTCGCTTCTTTTGATGTGCAGCGACTGATGACTACAGGCACCAGGCCCTCGAGTATTTCGGACTCAAACTTGCGCGTGGCCAGCCATTCCCGCAGAGCGGGCCAACCAACCTGGCGGCCCTCGGAAGTGCCAAGCGCCTTGGCAAACTCCCACGCGGTCAGCAGCTTTGCCGTAGGGATCGGCAGGGCCAGCCTCGCGGCTGCGATGGAAGCGACGAGTGAGGCATCCATCATTTTTCCACCGGTAGCCAGGCCGGCCTTTGCAGGGGCTGCATGTCGAACTCCTGACACGAGATGTCAACGATCGTCTCGGCTAGATTTGACGCTCTGGCCACTTCACCCAGCTCAAGGAGAAACGACACTAAGACGGTGCCAGGCGCGACGCGTCCGGCACCATAGCGATTGGCTTCTGGGACTGTAGTGCGCCTGAGGAACTCTTCCCAGCGTTTGGGATAGTGGTTCACCACAGCCGTCAACCGGCGGTCGCTCTCCTCGGAACCGTAGAAGTGTTGCTCCCAGCCTGAGCGCTCGATGTGTGCGAGAACAAGCCATTCAAATGCACGGGAAGGCCCCTCTGCCTCCAGACTCAATGGAAAACACAGATCCAGCAGTTCTGATCCGCGGCTGCGAAATCCTTTTTCCGTGTGCACCCGTTTGACGGCCTTCAGCAGGTCGACAGCAGCTCCGGCGTGGCGCCAGTGGTTAAACCAGTCTCCAAGCAGCTTGCGCTCAAGCTCGTATTTGCGCATCACCTCCAGGGCGGCAAGGTATTCTTCCAGCTTGACCGGAGGGAATTGCAGTGGATCGGGCGCGGGTGCGGCGGGGCCATCCGTCGGCGCCGGCCTAACCTCCTTTTCCGGGGTCGCTTGCTTGGCCCCCTTGCTGGACCGCTCGTTCCAGCGCCCGGTCAGTACGCGGGTTTCGGGACGACGTTCAAGCTCTGCGAAACCGATGCCGTCCCAGAGGAACGCGGCCATTGCAGGGGTGAATGGGTCCTGCCCACTGGCGTGCTTTGCAAACACCCCAAAGCATCGTTCGGCCACGTACCATTCCTCTTGGGCCAGCCAGTGCCGGTAATACGCAGCGAAGTGCTGGGGCAGGAGTATAAGCACCAGCGCTGAGAGATCCGACTCATACACACCCGAGTCCTCGGTCATGTCGCCGATCCGGTCCATGATGGGTGCCAGCCTAAGGACAAGCCGGGAGGCCGTATCGGGGTCCGAAGGCAAAAGTTCCTCTACCATCCGGATCACGTGATGCAGATATGAGTCCTTGCGCCAACCGTAGCCTATGACCCATCTATAGCAGCTCTCCAGAAGCTGTCTGGCTTCCGTTTGCAGCCCATAGGCGGTGGCCCACTCGGCAAGCGACGTCAGCTCATTCGCCGCGTCGCTGAATCTGATGACCTCGCCTGCGATACTTTTCGCCTGCGAATGAATCTCCTCGGCCACTAGGCTTGGATTCAGCAGCCGGTAGCCGAGGTTAAAGAAGAGTTCCCGCCAAAGGTCCTCGGCAAAAAAAACGCTTGAGGTCCGAGCGGCAATCCACTCCCCACCGGGGATGTAGTCAAGTTTTGTGCGCAGCCGGGTCAGAAGGAACAGGTCGGCCGCGATGAGCGTGGCCGCCCTGCGAAACGCCCGGTAATCCGACATTGCATCGTATTCGTTGTTGCCTGGATGCGCGAGTTCCAGAAGTCGGTAAGGTAGCGCAAATGCGGTCGTATCGCCGCGCGCGAGCACCTTGCCCGCAGTCTGCGCGACCAACTCCAGCCGCTTCAGGGCCGCGCTGAGCCACGGTCGTGCTTTCGGTACGGGCATGGCGTCGGAATCCGGGGCGCCGTTCAGGGTGAGCGAGGCGCTTACGCAGTGGAAGAACGCCTCATGCAGGTAGGTTGCGAATTCCGTGTCGCTTTCCTGGAACCGATCGCCGTCCATATCCAGGACGGGATGCCGACGCAGAGGACGCCTTGGGGGCACGGCATCCGGTACGTACAGCTGAGCCCAGCACACCGAGAGGGGATGCGTGCCGAAGCGAGAGAAAGCTGGCCAGACGTGCACGGCGGCAAGGTTGAGGCCGGCCATGCGTACCGCTTCCACCTCGAACTGCTTTCGCATCCGCAGAGGCATCGCAACATCGCCGAACGACAGCAGCCGATCGAGCGTGCTGGACGTTGCCAAGTGGGCCAGGAATGTCCGAAAGACAGAGGCATCTTCTTTGTGCCGGAGAAATCGCACGATGTTGGGTGGGTCGAAGCTGTCCGTCTTGGCCGTGATTTCCAGGAAAAGAGCGCCATCGCTATCATGCTCGCCCTGCTCGAAGGCATGTGCCGCCACCTTGGCGTTGAATCTGCGACGCATCTGTTCCCGAACTTTGATTGCGGACTCGACGTTCCCAAAGCCCAAATACGACAGGGCGAGGAGATGCAGTTCTTCGAATGACGCGGCATTGAGCTCAGACGCCAGAAGCGCTACGACATTCGGGTCTTCGCAAGTTAGCTTGGCACATCGCCAGAGTATGGAGGAATCATCCACCTGAAAGGTCATGCCATTCTCCAACCGGCTCTTCAGCGCGCGCTTGCGCTGAAGAAGGCCATAGTCCGCCTGCCCGAAGGCGGCATCTTCCGCAGCCTCCAGGATGCGGGTGACCTGTTCATTGGAGTAGCCTTTGGCCAATGACGTCACCACCCAGTCGCGCGTTGTCCCCTCCAGGAGTTCGGCTGGTTGTCCGCTGCGTTGCTGGTAGATCCACAACCACGCCCATCGGAGATGGGCTGGCGCGTCCTCCTTCAACCAAGCTGCCACGCGCGGCCGCAGGAGCTCGGCGCGCCCCACGTGGTCGTCTCTCGAACATACGAAAACATGCAAACTGCCGTGGAAGGCACGCAGTCCAGCGTCCGTTTCGACCAACAGGTGGCCAAGCTCCGGCATTACGAGGCTGCCTTCCAAATTAAGGCAGCTTTCCAATCCGTGTTCGGGCCATATAAAAGAGGACGATGCCAGCAGGTGGAGAGCATCCTTTGCGGCGCTAGACAGGCGCCTCCACATCCCCTGGTAGTACACCTCGACGTTGGGTGACGGAGCGGGATCCGCATCTTGAACGCGCGAGACAGTCAGTTCCCGATAGTCGCTGGCAAGACGCTCGAAAATGTAGGTGAGAACCAGAGGATGTCCACCGGACACCGACGCGAAAGCCTTCGCGAGGTCTGGAAGCGTGTCTCGCCGCGCGCTGGCCGGGACATCGAAGGATGCCTCTTTGTACTGGACACCAAGCCAATGGTGAACCGCCTCGAGATCCATGAGGGGAAGCTCGACCCACCGTGAGGCGTTCACGTAGTCCGTCAACCGGCCCGGTAGCCGGCTGGCATCGACTTTCTGGGTACCTATGACCAAGGATACGTTATTGGGGAGCGGGAGCAACTGCCGGAAGAGTCCCTCCAACGGCGAGATGTCCTCATCATTCTCTCGCCAGACATGGTCCAGTCCATCGATTACGACGGTGAAGGGCCTTCCCTTCGCACCATAGTGCTCCGCGCAGGCAGCAATGCAGGCCCGCAGGTCAGTACTTTCCTGGTTCGGGGGCAACGTTACCTCAGGGTGCTCGGTGCGCATCTGCCAGATCAACGAGTTCGCGGCAGCATTCGCTGTCAGCCGTTCTCTGGTGTCGGCCAGGTCGAGAAAGTAGTGGTGCCGGACGAATGGCAACTTGGCATCCAGCATGCGCTGGCAAACAAAGCTCAGGAACGTGCTCTTTCCTTGGCCCGGCGATCCCCACAACACCCGCACCTGCGCCTGCTGCGTTACATCCGCAAAGAAGCGCTCGGCAAACTCCGCATCCGGCGGCCGGTAGTCCTCGGGAATCTTGAATTCTTGGTTGAGGACCCGTGGCCTACGCGCTGAGATCGTTCCGCGCAGAATGGCCATGGTGATGCGCCCGGCCGGAGCAGGTGAGTTTTTCCGAATGGCCCAGTCAAGGCCGTTGCGAAACAGGTTAAGCCAGCCATCTCGGTCCGTGTGCCGGGGGACCAAGTGGTCGATGACCCGCCCTTCCAAGGACTCGAGTCCGGTGAAGCTGTGATCAAAGCGAAACAAATTGAAGAAATCTCTCGCCTCCTGAGGTCCACCCAGATCTGCTTCGATCCGCTTTTGCAGGTCAACGTCAAGACGAGCATAGTCCACGCGCGCGTCCGCTAAGTGGGCGGAAAATTCGTCATCTGGTCGCCGGTTGGTCAATAGCGCCGCCGAGTGCACCAAGGCCGGCCCAATGTCAGCCACGGCGGCGGACCACTTCTGCAGTAGAGAGGTTCCGCGGACACCCTTGCGCGACAGCAGCCACTCCCAGGACAGCGCATGCTCAGGCCGGAACGCATCAACCGTGAACTTGACCTGGATCAACTCATGCAGGCCGTCGCTGCGGGCGGCGATCAAGTCATCGAGCCCTTTTGCGCCTTCGCCATGGGCCTCGAATACCACCCAGTTGTAGCGACCGGGATCGTCCAGCCAATCCGTCAGCAGCTTGAAGCCAACCAATGTCTGATAGACATAGCCCGCGAATGGAAGGGTTGTCGGCTTGATCAGTGCGTTCATTTACGGCAGCGGCTCGTCTTCAGTTTCCTTTGGGCTGGTGCCTTGCTGACTTTCTCACTAAATAGGTGGGGACGATGATCGTAACTCCCAACCCGGACCTTGCGAAGCGATCGGACCATCAGTCCTTTTGGCGGCGCCTCGTACGACTGTGTATTGGCTAGGCAAATACGCAAGCAGCATGAGTACAGGGGCGTATCGACCTAGGAGATCTAACTGTGGCTGCTCGTAGCAAACTCACGGAAGTGTCGCTCCATCATAAATAGGTGCCAGTACTTTAGCGAATCCCGGCTATCCGACGTTTTCTGGCAAATGCTCCATCAAATCCTCCACTCTGCAATTGAAGTATTGGCAGAGCTTGTCGATGGTTTCCGTCCCAGTGCCGTAACCCTTCGAGTTAAGAATCTTTGACAGTGTCATTCGATTCAATCCAGTTGCTGTCGCGATTTCATTAATCGTGACTCGGCGCCCCTCAGCGAACTGTTTTTTCTCAATCATTTCGCCGAGCTTAAATCGAATCATGATTAAAGGAATTATAAAAAGATAAAAAAACTTATCAAATGACTTGAATAGTTGGCTTGATCAGATATTATTTGAATCAAGTGATAAATATTTTTATCGCTTGCTACTTAAATTGTAAAGGAGCCAGCAATGTTAGGTCAGACATATCTCACCACCGACGAACTGTCCTCGCGGATTAAATATGACGTCCGCACGATTCGCGAACGCCTTAAAGACAGCGTTTTGCTGGAGGGGGTGCATTATTTGCGACCCTTTGGAGGGCGGAAAATTCTGTTTGTGTGGGAGCCCATTGAGCGCGACATGAAGGTCATGTCCAGCCATGCGCCTACCGGTTCTGTTGCAATCCCCATGGCCAACGGAGCGATCCTCAATGGCTAAGGTTACCGTACGCAAAGAAACTGGCAAGCTGGTCATCGATTTCACATACCGTGGAGTCCGGTGTCGGGAGCAAACAGCATTACCTGAATCGCCGCAAAACCAAAAGCGTGTGCAGGGGGTGATCGACAAAATTAAAAAAGCTCAGCAAGACGGCACGTTTAGGTATCGGGACTTCTTCCCCGAGAGTGCGCTTGCCGCTCGATTTGATTCATTACCCGCGCCTGTCGAAGCACTCATTGAAACCGTAACGGTCGTTCAAGACTGTACCCCGCTGTTCCAAGCCTTCGCCAACCAATGGGTAGACGAACACAGCATCGAATGGCGCAGGAGCCACATTCGATCCTTGCTGTCCACACTGAACAGCCGCCTCATCCCCCACTTCGGAGGCAAGGCCGTCGGCCAAATCACCAAGTCCGACATCCTCGCCTTCCGCGCCACACTCGCCAAAGCCAAGGGCCGGGGAGAAAAAGAAGGCCTCTCGCCCAAGCGCATCAACGAAATCATCGGCACGCTCAACCAGATCCTGGATGAAGCCGCCGACCGGCTCGGCTTCACGACGCCGACGACCAACATCAAGCGGCTGCGCCTGCGCAAGACCGATGTGGACCCGTTCAGCCTGGCCGACGTCCAGCGCATCCTCGCAACGGTGCGGCCCGACTACAAGTGGTACTTCGTGGTTCGCTTCTTCACTGGCATGCGAACCGGTGAGGTGCACGGACTCAAGTGGAAATACGTCGACTTCGACCTGCGCGTGATCCGCGTGCGCGAGACCTTTGTGCTCGGAGAAGACGAGTACACCAAGACCGACGGCAGCCAGCGCGACATCCAAATCAGCCAGCCGGTGTTCGAAGCCCTGCAGGAACAGTTCAAGGCGACCGGCCAGTTGTCGGAATACGTGTTCTGCAATCTGGCGGGCGCGCCCCTGGACAACAAGAACTTTTCTGACAGGGTCTGGTACCCGTTGCTGCGCCACCTCGGGCTGCAAAAGCGCCGCCCGTACCAGATGCGGCACACCGCCGCCACGCTCTGGCTGGCCTCCGGTGAAGCGCCGGAATGGATCGCCCGCCAGCTGGGCCATACCAGCACCGAAATGCTGTTCCGCGTCTACAGCCGCTACGTGCCCAACCTGACGCGCCAGGACGGCTCGGCCATGGAGCGCCTGCTGGCCAGCCGCTTGTCGGCTGGGCCTCTGATCCCGGTCGAAGGGACGGGGCAGGGCGGTGCGGGTGAGGCCCGAACGCTGTACGTGCCCGCCGGCGAGATCGCGCCGCAGCCTATCCCCAAACCCCGCGGCGTGCATGGCGGCCGGCGCGCAGCACCAATCGCAGCGCAGGCTCCTCGCCCGCCTGATGGCGAAGCCATTGCCCTTCGCGATGCCTACGGCGGCAGCGAACCCCAGCCGCCCCCGTGGCGGATGAGCGCTCCAGGACCGCAGCCAGTTTGCTGGCTCACCTGACGCTCCAACTTTCAGCCTGACCTCAAATCACCACCGCCGCAAGTCCTCTTGCAGCGGTGCGGGGGACGGCTTTGCCCGAAATTTTCACATTCAACCTACAAGCGGCGAACCAACCATGACCACAGACAAGCACCAAGACAACAAGCCACCAGAAATGCTGCGTTCTTCAGAGCAGCCCGCCAACACCGATACCGCGGCCCATCCCAAGACTTCGAATGAGGACTACCCCACCTGGCCCTCGCAAACCATGCGGGTCGATGATCTGACCGCCTTTGCGGCCCTGAGCATCCCGCCCCAGCTCCGCGAAATCTTTGGCGACGCCGTGATGGACAAAAAGCTCACTGCGCTCGAGAGGTTCGAACTGCTGCTGATGCTGCGCGAGGACGCGCAAATGGTTTTCGTGCGCTTCAAGATCGTCCCCCTCGAAGAAAGCCGGCACGGACCTCTGACCACCGCAGCGCCGGCGCCGCCCGCCCGCTCATCGAACCCTGTCGACGGAGCCTAGCAACGACGCCCTTCGCATATGTGCCGCGTTCGTCGCTCCTTTCATTCACAAATTCCAAAGGAAACCTATGAGTCAACTGCTGCCTCGACCCAAACCCAATTCGTCCATTCGCACGACTGAAGGGGCCGCCCCTTCTCCCGCAACGCCGGCGGCGCAATTGCCCAGTTATGTCGGAATTGCCCGCCCGCCGATATTCCAGCGCAATCGCCTGGAGCGGCTGCGGCCTCACTACAGCGATCCGACGCTGAACAAGTTTGCGCGCCAGGTTTTTAGCGATGACAGCGCGGTGTCCGCTTACTTCTTCCCGAGGCTGGCCTCCGATGTACAGAACTATGCGGTGATCGCTCCGCAAGCCAAGACGGCCGCGTGGGTGCCGCTGGAGGTCGCCCTGGCTGCTGCCGGAGCGGCGCAGTCTGCGGCATTGGTTCAGCCGCATGAGCGCGAGCTGGTCCATCTCGCGGCGTTTGTCTATCCCTGTGGGCTGTTCCATTGCGCCCGGGTAGCGGTCATCGAGGGCTACAAGCGGATGCCGTTGGACGGCGACTGGGTTCGAATCCTTCGCGGCCTGTTTCTGGAGGATGCTTTGCGCACCCTCAGGACCTGGCATGCCAGCAAGGCGGATACCTTGTCCGCGGTGTTGGGGCTCGATGGCGAGGGGGACGTGAATGAGGAGCAGGTCGCCCGCCTGGCCTCCGTGGTCCATCTGGCCCACCTCAAGACCAATGCCATTTGGGCACCGCCGCAGGCCACGGACTCCTCCGCCAAGGAGTGCCCATGAACCAGAACCCCCGGCACAGGCGCGTCATACCGCCGCTTAAGCGCTCCACGCATTACATGCTGGTCGCCGCGGTGCTGGCCATTCTGGCGATCCCCAGCACTTTGCTGTTTCTGGCTGTCCAGCTCTGGTGGGCCAATGATGAAGTTATGTCCACCCAGCCGCTAGGCGCCTTTGTTCATATGAGCGCGCCGGGCGGAATAACGGGACGGGTGGTGATCGAGACCGAGCGGGGCTTCCTGCCGCTCAGGCACGCCGTGGTGATTGCCACCGGAACGCCTCTGGTGTTGGAGCTGCGCGGCTCGGGCCGGCGCTTTGTTTGCGATCGGCCGCCCACCTTTTGCGTCGAAACCGAAAAGACGGGTTTCACCGCGCGCTGGGAGGGCAGGCATCCATGACGGAGTTCGTTTTGCGGCTCACTGTGCGGACGGCCTCCCGTGACCTGGGGCGGCAAGATGCGTTGTGGGAGCGGCTGATTCAATGGTGCGAGCCCAGAGCCCTGTTCATCGGCGGGGCACCAGAGTCCGCGGTCATCTACGCACCGCTGCACCCGATCACGGCGCGGCGCCGCAGGGAGCTCGCCGCATGGCTGGACCGCTGCCCGGAAATCCAGACCTACCAGCTCAAGGCCGAGGCACTTAGCGATCTCCGGTCGTTGAGGGCCAAGGCGGCCTGCCTGGAAGCGTTCAGCCAGGCCCAGCGGTATCTGGCGGAGCGGATGGCCGAGTGTTCGGATGCATTGGCAGGGCTGCACCCTCCTGCGAGCCGCCGATGGAGAGCCTCAGTTGGCAACGGCGGCAATTGTCTGGAGCTGGACAGCCGCGACCTGGGGATCGGGATAGCCATTTTCAGATCGAATCGCGCACCCCATCCACAGTTCTCGACTTTTTCGGGGCGCTACCTTGAACTGGGGGATTTGGCAACGCTTGAGCTGGACTGGATGAGCCTGGTGTGGGCCCAAGTGCTGTCAGATGGTGATCTGTCCGTAGGCCAATGGGTTGCCAGGAGCCAGCATTGGATGATTCATCTCTATGCCAGCACAACCGCGCCGCTGGCACACCGGGAGGTGATGCTGCGCTGGATGGAGGCAGTCTGTGAGAGCTAGCGCGAGACCCGGCCGCGGGAGACTGGGCGGGCCGACCGCACCTTGGCGGCAGGTTTGGCCTCTGGCAGGGTCAGCAGCACGCCAATTTCCACCTCGAGGCCTTTGGCCAGCGTATGCAGGACGGTCAGCGTCGGATTGGCCAGGCCGGACTCTATCCGGCTCATATAGGTGCGAAACAGCCCGCAGCGGTCCGCGAGCTCCTCCTGGGTCAGGGGGAACTCTGCGCGCAGCTGCTTGACGCGCAGGCCCAGCGTTTTACGGGGATCGATAGGGGGAGTGACCACTCCTCGACTATCAAATTTGTATACTCATTCATACACACACTAATTCGTACATTTTGCGGGTTAACCAAGGAGGACGGCGATGGAGCAGGAAGTCGATGTTTCAAGGAAGTTTTGTGAGCAATGCGGCGCGGCCGCCAGGGTCGAGGCGAGGTTTTGCGGAAGCTGCGGCTTTGATATAAGTGCAGCGCCACAGACCATGCACCCGGGCGAGCAGGAAATGGCCGCGGATCAAGGCATGGAAGCGACGGGCGATGCAGCTCCTATGGGGCTGGGCATGGCCTGGCTGATCTACCTGGGGGCGATGGTTGTGTGGCTGGGCGTGATGTTGTTGCCCAGCAAGCACATCACCGGCGCTCTGGCATTGATCATTCATTTCGGGTTTGGCTTTGTGATGACCCGCTACGTCATGGGTCGTCTGATCGAATTCCATCCCGTGCACAACACGATCGACAACGTCTTTGGCGCCAAGCTTTGGATGTTTCTGCTGTGGCCTTTGCGCATGCCTGTACTGTTGTTCAAGCTGACGGTTAGCAATTCACTGTAGCGCGGCCATTGTTGCCGATAGAGAACATTCCAACTCACTGGAGAGCCCAATGAAAATCAGTCACTTCAAATTCATGACCATGGTCAGCGCTTCCCTGTTGCTCGCCGCCTGTGGCGCGAAAACCGCGGAGTATTACGCGGCACATCCCGACGAGGCTTTGCAGGCGCTGAAGGCTTGTCAGCCCAGACCTGTCAATGAGCAGCTAGCAGATGCGACCTGCGTCAACGCAGGGCAGGGGTATCGAACCTATCTGGTCGCTCGAAACAAAGCCATTCGGGAGGGAGAGCGAAAAGCCATGCAGGAGTGGGTGGACCAGAACAAGCGCTAGGTGCATGCGTCGGTTGACCACACACGGAGCTAAGCGAACCTTCATTGTGTGCAATTTAACAAGCATGCATCTAGTCAATGACAGTCTGTTGAGTTGCACTGAAGTCTGATCCGAGGGGGATGCGGACAATTACTTGGACTGGTTTATGCCGTAAGTCCAAGACTCTCTCGGTATTCGACGGGGCTAAGAGAGCCAAGAGATATTTTGATCCGCTTCTCGTTGTGCCAGCGAATGTAGGAATCGACGGCCTCAATGAACTGCTCAATGGTTGTGCTCTTCCAGTCCCGAGGATGGAACAGTTCCGTTTTCAGCCGTCCGAAGAAGCCTTCGCATGCAGCGTTGTCAGGCGAACACCCCTTGCGCGACATCGAGCGAATCAACTTCGCGTCACCGATCCTCGATAGCCAGCCGGGCCAGCGATAGTGGGCTCCATGATCAGAGTGGACGACAGGCCGATTATTGACACCGGCCACCGTCTCGATGGCGGCATCGAGCATCGTGTTGACGAGCTCAGCGTCGGGATGCGTCCCAAGGGTCCAACTGACGACCAGGCCATCGAAGCAGTCGATGACGGGCGACAGGTACACCTTGCCGGCCGGGATCTGGAACTCTGTGATGTCGGTGAGCCACTTCTCGTTCGGGGCCGTTGCGCGGAAGTCGCGATTGATGAGGTTCTCGGGCGCTGGGCTGATTTCGCCGAGGTAAGAGCCGTAGCGACGCCGCTTGGGCCAGGCAACGATCAGGCTCTCTTGTTTCATCAAGCGCTGCACCACTTTCTCAGAGATGGTGACGCGCTGCCTGGTCAACGAGGCCCGCAGCCTGCGGTAGCCGTAACAGCGATGGTTCAGCTCGAAGACTTCGGTGAGGGTTTGCCGCACTGCAAGGTACTTGTCTGCCACGTTTACACGGGCTCGATGGTAGAAGTACGAGCTGCGCGCCAGATCCAGCTGAGCCAGGAGCTCTGGCAGGGCATAGCGCTCTTTGAGGGCGTCAACCAGCAATGTCTTCTCCCGGTTGGTCAGGAGTTGCAGATCGACGCCCAGGCCTTTTTTTAATATTTCATTGGCCTTCTTCAAGAGATCGCGTTCGAGCTGCAGTTGCCGGATGTCGCGTTGCAGTGATTCGAGCTGGCGCTCCAGCTCCGCCCGTTCTGGCACTGGCGGTGACTTGTTGCTGTGTTTCATGGATGCGGGGGCCTCTCGGCCAAGTTAGCTGGTTCTTCCAGTTGTACAACGTCGGCCTGCAAACGCCTAATTTTTCAGCCACAGCCTGCGCGGCTGCTCGCCGGGTGCAAAGCTCGATGACCCCGGCCTGCTTCATCGACTCGGGATACTTTCGGCGCCCAGCGCTGCCAACGACGGCTTTCCTGTTCTCAGGAAGCGCCTCGCGAACCCAAGCGGTCAATGTCGCGCGACCGGGGTAGCCCAGCGCCCTCATGGTGGCAGCAATGCACCGATCATGAGTGAGGTAGTGCTCAACAGCTGCCTCCTTCTGCGCCAGCGAGTATTTGGGAGGCCGACCCGCATAGCCCACCGGCAAATCGAGCCGTTGCTCATACTCCCGGCACCAGCCTTTCAAGGCATTCTTGGTGGGGTAACCCAGCTGACGGATGGTTGGCCTCACGCGTTTGCCGAGCTTGATGTAGAGCTCGACTGCTTGAATCCTGTCTTCGTATGAATACATGAACTACCTCCTGGTAGTCCAAGTTTTTGTCCGCATCCCCATGTGGATAAGTTCTTGATCTTCTCCTTTTGGGCTGAGTGTGTGGATCTGCCTCAAGGTGCGCCGCTGTTTCCGCGACTTTGTTGCCTCTATTCCCAGCCTGGTGGCCAGCTTTTCGGCGTAGGGATCGAACTTGCTTGAGCTGACCCGTCTTTCGTAGCTGGGCTCGGTCTCATCTGACCGCAGGTACTTCTTCACTGTGTTACGAGCCAGGCCTGCACGCCTGGAGATCTCGCGGATGGACATCTGATCCCGCAATGCCCAACGTCTGACAACGCGGCATGCGAAGGCTTCTTCGGACGGCTGAAAATGGAACTGTTCTATCCTCGGGACTGGAAGACCATAACCAAAGATCACAACCATTGAGCAGGTTATTCAGATAATCGATTCCTACATCCGCTGGTACAACGAGAAGCGGATCAAGATCTCTCTTGGCTCTCTTGGCTCTCTGAGCCCCGTCGAATACCGAGAGAGCCTTGGATTTTCAACATAAACCGGTTCAATTTTTTGTCCGCACCCCCATTCAACAGAAATAGGGCGAGTCGGAAGCTGCGCCGGCTACGGAGGTCCTATCGGGCATCAACCTGTGGGCCTTCCTGCAGCCCAGCGAGGACTGGCCGAAGTTGTCAGGCTAACCAATGTCTGCTCGTACGTTGTAAATATTCACAGCTCGGCGTGTAGCAAATTAGTTCTCTCCAACTTTTCTCAAAAACTGAAGACAAGCGAGATTGTTGACGTCTTGCTATGAGTGAAGAATTAGCTCTTCGATAGGGAAGACTTAGCTTTTCGGGTTCTATCTGCGGCCTATTGAGAGTCTCTGCCATGGATTAATCATCTGTCAGGGCTAACAGGGAAGATGAGTTGCGTCTTCAGATTAACTCCCGTTTAATCAGACTCCAAAGTCCGCCATCAGTCAGCGGAAGAAGAGTTGAGCGTCAGGAGGGGCGGTCTGGCTTGTGAGTCGACGAGCTGACTAACTACAGGTTTCCTTACGGGACCATCGGGATGCACAAGGAAAAAATTTCGGGAGATGCCTTTTTCTGGGCATTGCAGGGAGTCTGCGCCTTACACCGCAAGCCGTTTTCGGACGCGCTGGCGCGCCAGCAATTGGCGGCGCCCTACACAACGCGCTCCTTGCTGGACGCGATGCAGGCCTATGGCTTTGACGCTGTTCACCACAAGGCCAAGGCCGGGAAGCTGGACAAGGAAAGCTTTCCGCTGATCGCCTGGTTGCAGCCCAAGGCGGCCGATCCCGCCCCGGTCCAGGCGGCCGGTGAAGAACAAAAAGACCCCGGCACGGAAGAAGCAAAGGCACCCGAACAAACAGCGCCAGCCCTGGTCCTGCAAGCCGACACCACCAAGCTGCTGTTGATCGAAGCCGGCGACGCCAGCCCGCGCACGCTGGAGCTGGCCGAGTTCGCCCTGCGCTACAACGGCCACATCACGCGCGTCACGCCGCAGGCCGACCCAGCCGCCGATCCCGACAGCGAAGCCCAGGCGCGGCAATCGCGCAAATTCGGTTTCAGCTGGTTTGTGCCCGAGCTACTCAAGCACAAAAAACTCTGGCAGGAGGTGCTGCTGGCCTCCTTGGTCATCCAGCTCATCGCGCTGGCCACGCCGCTGTTCACCCAGGCCATCATCGACAAGGTGGTGGTGCACCGCACCGAAAGCACGCTCATCGTCATCGCCATCGGCATGCTGGTGTTCATGACTTTTTCCGCGGCGCTGTCCTGGCTGCGCCAATACCTGGTGCTGCACACCGGCAACCGGGTCGATGCGGTGCTGGGCTCCTCGGTGTTCGAGCGTTTGTTCAAGCTGCCGCCGCTGTACTTCCAGCACCGGCCCACAGGCGTCATCGCGGCGCGGCTGCACGGCGTGGAAACCATTCGCGAATTTATCGCCAGCGCGGCCGTCACGCTGATGCTGGACTTTCCCTTTTTGCTGATCTTTGTCGCCATCATGTTTTATTACAGCGTCACCCTGACGCTGATCGTGCTGGCCATCCTCGCCGTCATCGTCGGCCTGAGCCTGGTCGTCGCGCCCCTGTTCCAGGCGCGGCTGCAGGAGCAGTTCCAGATGGGGGCGCGCAACCAGGCCTTCCTCACTGAATATGTTGTGGG